>JALOOH010000088.1 GCA_025454515.1 Chloroflexota bacterium | reverse complement strand
CGGCGAGCACCAGCTCGTCGTCCGCGATCTCGAAGCGCCGCTCGACGCGGGCGGCGAGCTCGGCGTCGCCGAGGGGGAGGGGAGTGGCGCCCGGGTCGAGCTCGGGGGGACGGATCGGCCGCCCGATGCCGAAGCCGGGGATCGCCGCGTTGCCCCACGCCTCCTCGGGCGAGTCCGCGAGCAGGCCTGCGGCCCGTGCCTCCGCGAGGTCGGCCAGGAGCGCCGGGTCGTCCGGCGGGACGACGGCATCCCACGACGCGCTCGTGTCGGCGCCCGCCGGATCGGCCAGCACGGCGAACGGCATCGCCCACCCGACGACGGTCACCGCGTCGCCCGGGACGATCCGCGCCTCGACGTATCGGCGCGGCCCCGCCGGCACGCCCAGCGGCGAGCGCGAGCCGCCCGCGCGACCCCACCCGGGCGATCCCGGGTCGCCGGGGGCGGACCCTCCGCGCACCGTGAGGAGCTCCGCGATCCGCGCGTCCCGGTCGTCCTCGGTGACGCCGATCACCGCCGGCCCCGTGTTCACCCGGAGCCCGGCCGTCCCGTCGACGTCGAGGCCGCCGCCCTCGCGCAGGTCGTCCGGGGCGGTGAAGCTCGCGCCGCGCGGGAAGACGCGGATGGACCCCGACGCGTCCTTCACCCGGAACCCGACCGCCCGCGCCTCGTCGAGGATGGTCCGCGATGACCGCCCCGCCGACTCGTCCACGCGGGCCCGGTACCACACGCACCGCTCGCTCTGCAGCGGCGACACGAGGAGGACGGCGTCGGGCTCCACGATCCCGTGGACGCGGACCTCGCCCGCGGCGATCGCGGAGATCGGCGACGAGGCGATGCCGCCGACGCGCTGGGCCCGGGTGTACGCGAGCAGCCCCCGGCCGAAGAGGACGAGGCCGAGGACGACGCCGCCGGCGGCGAGCCAGACGAGGATCACGGGCGCGGGCTCGCCGTGGGACGCATCCGCGTGTCAGGTCCGGCGGAACGACGCGAGGACGAGGACGACGCCGAGGGCGACGAGGAGGACCGGTCCCACGATGCCCCAGTCCAGCTGCGGCGCCACCTGTGCCGCGAGGAAGGCGCCACCCAGGC
The DNA here is from genome assembly GCA_025454515.1 of Chloroflexota bacterium. Lineage (GTDB taxonomy): Bacteria > Chloroflexota > Limnocylindria > Limnocylindrales > CSP1-4 > CAIYQJ01. Next base: position 8,247 of record JALOOH010000088.1, on the reverse strand, counting down.
CCACCAGCACGAAGCCGCCGACGATCGCGCCCGTGCGTGCGTCCCGCACGTGCTGATCGGTCTCCCCGGTCGCGGGCCGGCCGGACGCGTCCCACCCCGTGCCCCACGCCGGTGCCGGGCCCGGCACCGCGGCGGCGGAGGCCATCGTCGCATCGGGCGGCGCTCCTGGACCGGAGGGCGCGACGACGGCCGCCGTCGCGGGCGTGATCGCCGCGAACCCGACGCCGCCGGCCGAAGCGTCAGGGGCCGCCACGTCGGACGCGGCCGCCCAGCCGGGCGGGCCGTCGCCGGCGATGCCCGCGACCGATGCGGCCGACGCAGCCGCCGTCGGGGGCTCGGCCGGCGGCCGGGCCGACGGCGGGGGTGGGGGAGCGGCCGTCCACGACGGCGGCGGCACGCCGGCCGCGGATGCGGCACGTGCCGCCGCCTCGTAGCCGGTCGGGGCCTCCGGGATGACGATCGCCATGACGAAGTACAGGATGACGAGCGGGACGATCCCGGTGAGGACGGTGATGACCGCGTAGGCGATCCGCACGATCGACGGGTCGATCCCGAAGCGGAGCGAGAAGCCGCCGAGGACGCCGAGGAACATGCGGTCCTCGCGCGTCCGGTAGATCCGGTCGTTCATCGACAGCTCCCTTCGCGCTCGAGGCGGACGCTGCTCAGGTTCGCCTCGATCCGGAGCGTGACGCCGTTCGTCGCCGTGAAGCCCGGCGTCTCGTAGACGCTGCCGTTCTGCGTGAGCCCCGGCAGGTCCCAGCCGACGTGCGTGCCGTCCGTCTGGATCCGCATCGGCAGGTCCGCCGGGGCGCAGAGCACGAGCGAGGACAGGTTCGCCCCGAGTCGCCCGGTCGTGAGGCCGCTCCGCGGCAGCCCGACCCGCAGCGACCCGACGTTCACCTCGCCGTCGATGCGCACGACGGTGGATCCGCCGAGGTCCACGCGGACGTCCGCAGCGTTGGACTGCAGGATCGCCGAGTCGAGCACGAGGCCGTCGAGCGGGATCCGTGCCGTCCCCGCGTCCACCTCGATCGTCAGGCGGTCGGCCGACCCGGAGGGCACGGTCACGTCCCACAGGCTCCCGGCCGAACCCCCGAACGGCGTCCCCGCCTGGCCCGGGTTCGCCACGACGAGGCCCCCACCGGTCTCCGCGATGCGCGGGGCGTCGTCGCCCTGGGGGCCCCACGCGACGGTCCAGTCCGCCCCGGGGCCCGCTCGGCCGTTCACGCGGGCGCACGCCGCGTCGATGGAGACGGAGGAGCCCGGACCGAGAGAGCCGCCCTGCGACGCGACCGTCGACGCGTTGCCCGGCGGTCCGCACGTGACGCCGAGCGATGGCCCCACCGCGAGGAACGACCCGAGCAGGAGCCCGGCGGTCGCCGCGACGATGAGCCCGCCGAGCGCCTCGAGCGGGGTGCGGCGGAGGAGGAGCCCGACGCCGGCGCCGACGAGGAACAGCGGCCAGAGGCGCCATGCCTGGGACAGGTCCACGCCGGGGATCCAGCCGAGCTGGTCGGCGAGGGGCACGAGGCCGAGGACGATGAAGAAGACCCCCCAGCCGAGGAAGCCGCGATGGACGCGCACGTGTGCACCTCCACGGGGAATCGCGCCCGCGCGCGCCGCCGGGCGTCGCCACGATCGTACGCCCGGCGGGAAGGCGCGTGGAGGTGCGGCCGCAGGGTCCTCGTGTGACCGTGCGCGCGTGGTAGCCTCGGCTCGCGGGACGGCGCTCCGGGCGCCGTCCCGGTCACGACGGGAGCAGCGGATGCGACTCACCGACTGGGTGGACGCCGCGCCGGCGGCCGGCGTCGTCGGGCCGCGGGTGCTGGGAGTGGTGCAGCCCGTCCTCGGTGCCCTCGGAGTGGCGGACGACGCGGACGTCTGGGTCATCTGGGGCGAGGAGCCCGAGGTCCGCTGGTCGATCCTGGCGCCCACGATCGCGGGGCTCGCCGTCGTCTACGTGCGGGTGAACGTCGCCCAGGAGGGTCCGCGGGCATCCGGCAAGCTGACGCGCTGGCCGCGCGTCCAGGTGGGCGACCTCGCGGTCGAGATGCAGGGCCTCCACCGGGTCGTCGCCACGACCGTCGAGGGCCATGTCCTGCGGGGGATCGACGAGACGGCCGACGGGATCGCGGCGTTCGTCGCCGCGATCTACGCGGCGATCGACGGCCGCCAGCAGACGACGACGCGATGAGCGGGGCGGACGGACCGCCGCCCGGCGACGCGGTCTTCGACGCCGTGATCTTCGACATGGACGGGGTCCTCGTGGACACCGAGCCGATCTGGGAGGCCGTCCGCGCGGCGTACGCCCGTCGCCACGGCCGCGGATGGGGCCCGGAGGACCACCCGGTCGTCGCCGGGAAGAGCTCGCGCGAGTGGGCTGCCGCGATGCGCGCCCACCTCGGGATCGAGGCGGGCGAGGACGAGATCGAGCGCGCGATCGTGGACGGCGTCGTCGACGTCCTGCGGCGCGAGGGCGCGCCGCCCGTCCATGGCGCCGCGGACGCCGCGCGGCGGATCTCCGGCTGGACGCGCACGGCCCTCGCCTCGTCGGCCCATGGCGAGATCATCGCGGCCACGCTCGCGGCGGTCGGGCTGGACGGCACGTTCGACGCCGTCGTCTCGTCGGACGACGTCGCCCGGGGGAAGCCCCACCCCGACGTCTTCCTGGAGGCGGCGCGGCGCGTCGCCGCGCCGCCGGAACGCAGCCTCGTCGTCGAGGACTCGCTCGCCGGCGTCCTGGCCGGGCGCGCCGCGGGGATGACGGTCCTGCTCGTGCCCAGCCCGAGCTTCCCGCCGCCGCCACTCGCGACCGAGACGGCTGACTGGGTCCTCGACCGCCTCGACCGCCTCGACCGGCCGACGCCCGCTGCGCTCGCCGCGGTGGCACGACGGGGAGGCACCAGATGACGCGCAGGACGCACGCGACGGCCGCGGCGGAGATGGACGTCTACCTGGACCGCCCCGCGTGGCGCCTCGCCCTCGTCCAGGGGGTCACGCGGGTCCTCGTCCGCTGCCTCTTCCGGCTGCGGGTCGAGGGGATGGAGCACTACCCGTCCGGCCCCGCCGTCGTCTGCTTCAACCACCTCGACTGGGCCGACCCGTTCTTCATCGCCGCGGCGATCCCCCGCCGCCCCGCGTTCTCCGCCTTCGGGCCGAAGGAGGCGGACATGACGGTCGGGGCGCGGAACCGGTTCATGAGCTGGCTCGGCGTCCCCGTGCCGTACCACCCGGAGAAGGACGACCTCATCGTGGCCACCCGGCGGGTGGACCGCGTCCTCGCGCGCGGGCGCGTGCTGTTCATCGCGGGGGAGGGGAGGATCCACGTGGGCGAGCGCCGCCTGCTGCCTCTCTCCGACGGCCCGGCGTACTTCGCGCTGCGGGCGGGCGTCCCGCTCGTGCCGCTCGCGGTGAACGGGACGGGGTGGCTGGGGTTCGGTCGCACCATCCGGATCCGGGTCGGCCGGCCGATCGCCGTGGAGGGTCGGCCGACGCGCGAGCAGGTCGAGCGCCTGACGGCCGAGCTGTCCGAGGCGCTGGGCGCGCTCGTCGCGGACTTCCCCGACGGGCGGCCGCCCGGCGCCGCGTGGCGGTGGCTCACGGAGCTGTTCAACGACTGGCCGGAGGGATCCAGGCCGCCGCTCGACGGCCCCGGTGCCGGCCGTGACGGGGCGCCCCGGCCGCCCGGGTCGAGGTAGAACATCCGTTCTATCTCAGGTCGGCGCGATGGGGCGGACGACCTGCGATACTGCGGGGGCCACAGGCAGGAGCAGGAGGGATCGTGGGCGCGACGGGACTCGCCGCGGACCCGGCCGAGTACCGGGCGCGGCTCCGCGAGCAGCCGGACGAGCAGGTCGACGCGTGGGCGGCCGAGCTCATGCGCGACCTCGCCGTGCGACAGGGCGTCGTGAAGGTCGTGGAGGGATTCATCACGGCCACAGGGCTGGACGACCGCTCCTTCGAGCGCGTCTTCGCGGCCGGCGGGGGACCGCCCGCCGCGATCGGCAGGGACCGCGAGGGGCACCTCATCGTCCCGGCGGTCACGCTCCACTACCTGGTGCCCGGGATCCGCCGGGAGACGTCGAACGGCCGAGACAGGCTCATCGACTACCTGGTCCTCCGCTTCCACGAGATGGTCTACGCCTGACGCCACCGGCCGGCCGTGCGACGCGTCCCGGCGCCCGGCCGGCCTGAGCCGCCCCGTCCAGGGGGCGGCGCCGATCCCGGCGGCCCCGGCGGTGCCTCTCCGGTCGCCTCCGGCGGTGCCTCTCCGGTCGCTCCGGGCGGCGCGCCGGCATCGCTGACGCGGGGTCTCGTCCGCCTCGTCCATCCCTTCCCGTCGCTCCTCGACGCCGTCGCGACCGGCTCCCTCGCGCTCCTCGCCGGCGGGCAGCCCGCGACGGCCGCGGGCCTTGCTCTGTCGATGCTCGGCATCCAGTTCGCGATCGGGGCCGTGAACGACCTCGCGGACGCGCCCCGCGACGCGCTCGCCAGGCCGACGAAGCCGATCCCGTCCGGTGCCGTGAGCGTGGGCCGGGCGCGCCTCGTCGCGCTCGCGGCCGCCACGACGGGGCTGGGACTGGCCGCCGTCCACGGGCCGACCACGCTCGTGATCGCCGCCCTGGGGCTCGGCCTGGGCTTGGCCTACGACCTCGTCCTGAAGCCCACGCCGCTCTCCTGGCTGCCGTTCGCGCTCGGGATCCCGCTCGTGCCGCTGTTCGCGTGGGCCGGCGCGGCAGGGACGGTGCCGGCACCGGTGCTCGTCCTCGCCCTCCTCGCCGTGCCGGCGGGGGCCGGCGTGGCCGTGGCGAACGCCCTCGCCGACGTCGACGACGACCGCGCCGCCGGCACCCGGACCGTCGCCACCGCGTTGGGGCCGGCGCGGGCGTGGTGGGCGGCGACCGCCCTCCTCGCGGGTGCGTGGGGGGCCGCGGTCGTCGCGCTGACCATGCTCGGCGGCGGCATGGGGATCCTGCGCGCGGCCGGGTCGGGCGCCCCGGGTCCCGGCGCGGGCACGGACCCGCTCGCCGTGGTCGGGTGGGTCGCGATCGTCGCCTCGGCGCTCCTCATCGCGGTCGGCGCCGCGCTGGGCCGCGGACCGGCGGCAGCCCGGCGACGCGCGGGGTGGGGGGTGGAGGCGATCGGCGTGGTCATCCTCGGCTGCGGGTGGGTCGCCGTCCTGGAGGCGACTGACCGGCTCATCGCCTGAGCGCGCATGATCCCCGCGCCCGCACGGGCGCCGCGCGGGCGCCCCCCGGGCGCCGCACGGGCGCCGCACGGTCCGGGCCGCATCCGCCCGACGCCCCCCAGGACGCGCCGAGGCCCCGGCCGGTGGCCGGGGCCTCGGCGACTCCCACCCGAGGGTGCTACTCGCGCGGCTCGCCGCTCCGGACGGTCGCGATCGTGTTCTCGAGCTTGAGCTTGGCGATCGTGAGGTACTTCGCGAGGTTGCCCCGGTCCACGTCGCCGATCTGCGAGGCCACCGCGGGGTTGCGCACGATCTCCATGAGGCCTTCGAGCGCCTCGGCGAACTGCGCCTTCGCCGTCTGGAGGGCGTCGTCACGGACGGGCCCCGTGGGCCGCGTGCCCGACCACGTGTCCGCCTGTGCCTCGGCCTCGCGGCGGACGGCCCCGGCGTGCGTCTCGGCCCGCGCCGCGACCTCGGCCGCCTCGTCGGCGTCGGCGACCGGCCTGCGCGACCGTCGACCGTCGATGCGCTCCTTGAGCTTGACGAGCGACAGCTCGCCGCGGGCGACCTGGTCGGCGAGCCGCTTGCGCTTCTTCGCGTCAGAGACCTTCATCAGCTCGTAGGCGGCCGAGAGGGTGTCTTTGCGCACGGACACCAGCTCCTTCACCTCGGGTGGCGCATCGGCGAGGCGGAGGCGGTTCTCCAGGTAGCCCTTGTCCTTGCCGAGCTTCTGGGCAAGCCGGCGGACGCTGTAGCCATGCTCGTGGATCATGCGCTCGTACATGAGCGCCTCGTCGAGCGGGGAGAGGTCCTCCCGCTGGAGGTTCTCGATGATCGAGATCTCGAGGGCGGTCTCGTCGTCGAGCTCCTCGATGAGCGCCGGCACCGCGTCGAGGCCGGCCATGCGAGCCGCTCGCCAGCGACGCTCGCCGGCGACGATCTGGTACCGGCCGCCGGCCGCGGGGCGGACGAGGATCGGCTGGAGGATGCCGTGCTCGCGCACCGACGCGGTGAGGTCGTCGAGCGAGTCCTGGTCCATCGCGAGGCGCGGCTGGTCCGGGCTCGGGTCGACGCGCTCGGTGGGGACGTTGCGGACACCGAAGCTCTTCTTGTCGCCCTCGGGCGAGAGGAGGCCGACGATGGCAGGCGACAGCTCCCCCTCCTCCGAGAGCCGGCGCGCCGCGGTGGCGCGGAAATCCGGCCTAGGCAAGGTCGATCACCTCCGCTGCGAGTCGACGAAACGTCTTCGCGGCCTCCGAGTTGGGCGCATAGGCGGTGATCGGGCGGCCCGTCAACGGGGCCTCGCCGAGCTTCACCGCCTGCCTGATGATCGTCTCGAACACGTGGTGGTCGCCGAGCTCGCGCATCTCGTCGAGCATCTCGCGCCCGAGGATCGTGCGGCCGTCGTAGAAGGTGGGCAGCAGGCCCATGATCCGAAGATCCCGGTTGAGCTTCTGACGGATCGTGTTGATCACCTTCACCAGCGCGGTGAGCCCCTTGAGCGCGTAGTACTGCGTCTGGACGGGGATGATCACGCTGTTCGCCGCGACGAGGCCGTTGATCGTGAGCAGACCCAGGGTCGGCGGGCAGTCGATGAGCACGTAGTCGTAGCGATCGTGGACCCAGCCGTCGAGGGCTTCGCGCAGTGCCTGCTCGCGACCGATCGCGCTGAAGAGCTCGACCTCGGTCGAGGCGAGCTCGAGCGTCGCCGGCGCGATGTCGATCCCGGCGGTCTGGGTCTCGACGACGACCTCCTCAAGGGTGGCGCGCCCCTCGGCGAGCACGTCGGACATCGACTGGGTCACGGAACCCAGGCTCCCGCCGAGGCCGACGGTGAGATTCGCCTGCGGGTCCATGTCCACGCAGAGGATCCGGAGGTCCGTCTCGGCCAGCGCGCCGGCCAGGTTGATCACCGTCGTCGTCTTGCCGACGCCACCCTTCTGGTTGGCGATCGCGATCACATGCGCCACCGGGGCACCACCTCGATTCTTCGATCCCGCTGCGACGTCCCCCGCGCGGAACGGGCACATCGTACTCCACGACTTCCACGCGTCGGCGCGAACAGGGCGTGGACGCCGACGCGACCGCTCCTGCGATCGCGCGCAGTTTTCCACATCGAGGGCCGTTTGTGAACAGAACTGTGGACATCCCGGCGCGTCCCGGAGGTACCTGTGCGGCGGTCTCCGACGAGTGGAACGCGCCCAAGGCCCTCGCCGAGGCCCTCGCCCGAGCGCGCGGAACGACCGTCCCGCGCTCGTCTGCGTGCCTATGATGGGGGAGCGGGCCGCGCCTCGGCCCGGATCGCGCCGTCCTTGCGCAAAGACAGCGGGCCGGCCAGTGGGACGACGAGGAGACGGACGTGACGACCAACGCCGAGCGCGTCGAGCGTCTCGAGAGGATGCGGGGGGAGTCGCTCCTCGGCGGCGGCCCCGTGCGCATCGAGCGCCAGCACACGTGGGGGAAGCTGACGGCGCGGGAGCGGATCGACCTGCTGCTGGACCCGGGCAGCTTCGTCGAGCTGGACGCGTTCGTGACCCATCGATCGCATGAGTTCGGCCTCGGCGACCAGCACTTCCTCGGCGACGGAGTGGTCACGGGGCACGGCACGATCGACGGCCGACTCGTCTTCCTGTTCAGCCAGGACTTCACGGTCTTCGGCGGCTCGCTCTCCGAGGTCTTCGCGGAGAAGGTGTGCAAGGTGATGGACATGGCCGTCAAGGTCGGCTGCCCGGTGGTCGGGATCAACGACTCGGGCGGTGCGCGCATCCAGGAGGGCGTCGTCTCGCTCGCCGGCTACGCGGAGATCTTCTGGCGCAACGTGCAGGCGTCGGGCGTCGTCCCGCAGATCTCGCTGGTCATGGGGCCGTGCGCCGGCGGGGCGGTCTACTCGCCGGCGATCACCGACTTCGTGCTGATGGCGGAGGGGACGTCGTACATGTTCATCACCGGCCCCGACGTGGTGAAGACGGTCACGGGCGAGGAGGTCGACTTCGAGCAGCTCGGCGGTGCCGCGACGCACGCGACCAAATCCGGGGTCGCCCACCTCGTCGCGCCCGACG
>JALOOH010000087.1 GCA_025454515.1 Chloroflexota bacterium | reverse complement strand
CCGTCCTCGCCGACCAGCTCGATCGGGCTGACGAGGAACTCCATCCGGACGCCCTCGCGCTCCGTCTCGCCCAGCTCCTCCTCGTCCACGACGAGCTCGGAGCGGGTCCGCCGGTAGGCGATGGTGACGTTCTCGGCTCCGTGGCGGAGGCTCGTGCGCGAGCAGTCCATCGCCGTGTAGCCGCCGCCGATGACCACGACGTCGTTGCCGACCTCGAGCGGCTCGCCGAGGTTGGCCTTCTTCATGAAGTCGACGCCGTACTGCACGCCCTCGAGCTCCGCGCCCGGGATGTCCAGGGCCACGGCGTCCATCGCGCCCGCGGTGATCGCGATCGCGTCGAAGTCGCGACGGAGGTCCTCGAAGGGGATGTCCACGCCGATCTTCGTGTCGTACACGAAGGTCACGCCCAGCCGCTCGATGAGCCGGACGTCCATCTCGATCGCCTCGCGGGGGAGGCGGAACGCGGGGACGCCGATGAGCATCGTCCCGCCGGCGAACGGGAGCGCGTCGAAGACCGTGACGCCGTAGCCCTTGACCGCAAGCTCCCGGGCGACCGCCATGCCGGCGGGGCCGGCGCCGACGACCGCGACCTTCTCCGCGCGCGGCTCGATGACGGGCAGGACGTCCGGGATGCCGGACATCTCGTGCCACTCGACGAGGAAGCGCTTCATCGCGCGGATGGCGAGCGGCCGGTCGATGTCGCCGCGGCGGCAGGCGCGCTCGCAGGGAGCGGAGCAGACGTAGGCGCACATCGCCGCGACGGGGTTGGGGTCGCGGGAGAGGATGTAGCCCTCCTCGAACCGACCCTCGGCGGCGAGGTTGAGGTACCCGCGGCAGTTCGTGCCGACGGGACACGCCTCCTGGCACTCGATGTTGCACTGGAGCCAGGATGCGTCGACCGGCTGGACGAGGTACTCCTGGTCGCGCTCGATCGTCACGGGATGTGCCTTCGTCCTCCTCCATGGGACCGTGGTCCCGGGCGGCCTCCGGAGCCGGCAGGATACCATCGTGCCACACGGCCGCGCCATCCGGCCGCGCAGTCCGATCTCTCGTGCGGGAAGGTCAGCGATGAGCCTCACGCCTCCCGATCCGGACCTCGCCGGGCCCGTCCCGGCCGAGGACCCATGCGCGCCGCAGCGGCGCGTCGTGGAAGAGACCTGCGCGCTGGCTGACCGGCTGCGCGCCCTGCTCGCGGCCGCGCGCGACGATCTGCGGGCGGCGCAGGCCGCGCTCGCGGCGTACGAGGAGCGCAGGGAGCGCGCCGTGCGCGACGCGGACCCCCGGGCGGTGCAGGTCCGCAAGGTGGAGGCGTTCGACGCCTTCCGCCTGGCCCGGTCGCAGGCCCGCGCGCGCGCCGACCTGGAGGCCGCGGCCACCGCGTGGCTCCTCGAGATCGACGACGTCAACCGCCGGCTCATCGAGGCCAGGCACCTGCTGGAGACGGAGCGGCCCGAGGCGGGTCCGCTCGTCGCGGAGGTCGAGCGCCGCACCGTCGCGGTGGACCGTGCGCGGATCGCCGCCGAGCAGGCGGCGACGGCGTGCCGGGACGCGCGCGCGCACCTCGCGGCGTGCGAGGAGGCCGGCGGCGAGGGCATGGTCGCGAGAGCCGTCCCGGCGGCCATCGCGGCCGGCGGCGGCGCCGGCACGAGCGCGGGTGCGGGTGCGGCGACGCCGGTCGAGGATGCCGCGGGCATGGGGCGGTCGTTCCCGGTGCCCGCCGTCCGTGCCGAGCGGCCGCGGATCGTCGCGCTCCTCCACGGGGACGCGGCCGAGCGCGACGTCGTGGCGGTGGCGCTCGCCGGCGGCGACCCGGCGGCCGCCGACCGATGGGCGGACCTCCTCGACGACCTCGTCGCCGCCATCATCGACCGAGCCCTCGAGGACTCGCGCTTCGTCTTCCCGCGCCAGCACCCGTTCTGGGGCCTGTTCCGCGACGACGAATGCCGCGGCATCGCCGTCGCCCTCGCGGCGCTCGGGTTCCACCCCATCCCCGGCGCCGGGTGGTCGGACGGGCGCGTCCCGGGCCGGCGCGACCTGTCGCTCGCGGTCGGCTACGCCGGCGAGGACCCGCTCCGCGTGCGCATCTGGCCGAACGAGGCGGAGATGGTCCACCTCTTCGACGACACGACCGCGGATGTCGTCGGCCACCTCTTCGAGAACGCGGGCGACCTCACGCTCGGTGAGATGGTGTCGTTCCTCGGCCGGCGCGCGGAGCAGCTCGCCCCCCTCTGGAACGCCTGGGGGCGAGCACGGCCCCTCCTGCTCGCCGAGGCGGGCTGACGCTCAGAGGGCCTCGGGCGCGTCCTCCTCGTCCTCGTCGATGACGACGAGCCGGAAGGCATCGCCGTACGCGGCCCCGATCGGCGCCCCTTCCTCCGCGCCCCATGTCCGCATCCGTTCCTCGAGGCGCTCGGGATGGCGCAGCTGGCTCGCGTGGCAGCGGAGAGCGTCGAGCCGCCGCGGGAACGTGGCGGTGACGTCCACCCACGTGTCCGGAGCGTTCGGCCAGAAGAGGTAGATGCGGCGGACCTTGTGCGCGGGCAGCCCGGCCCTGGTGAGCGCCGGGAACGCCATGGGGTTCCTGGCGGCCGGGTACACGGCGTCCACCGCTGCCATGCCGACGGTCCGGTGGTCCGTGTGGTTCACGCCGCCGCCGGCGTAGAAGAGGACCTCCGGGTCGTGCGTGAGGACGGCGTCGGGCCGGAAGGAGCGGATCTCTCGCACGAGCAGCTCCCGGAGCGCGAGGTCGTTCGCGACGGCGCCGTCGGGCTGATGAAGGAACGCGACGTCCTGGTAGCCCACGATCGCCGCTGCTGCCAGCTGCTCCGCCTCGCGCACGGCGGCGAGGTCGAGCGGGTCCGCGTCGGCGTCGTCGCTGCCCTGGTCGCCGCTCGTGCAGCAGACGAGCCGTCCCACCGACCCTGCGTCGATCCACCTGGCCGCCGTTGCGGCCGGCCCGAACTCGGCGTCGTCCGGATGCGCGGCGATCACGAGGAACCGTGCGGGCCGCCAGCCGTGGGCGATCGCCGGTCCGGCCGTCGCCTGGTCGTCTCCCACGTCCTCAGTCCTCCCACGCTGGCTGCGTCGGCGATCCCGGCGGCCGATCGTGCTGCGCAAAGATACGGAATCCGGATGATGCGACGGCAGGCTCGCGCGCCGTAGGGTCTCCTCGGACCTCGCCGTACCCCCCACGAGCGGGGTCTTCTCCTGTCGGGCGACGTGGGCCGCCCGCCTGCCCTCCCCGCCCCCCGCGCCGCATGTCCGCCCCCCGCGCCGCTCAGCCCCAGGCGCCGGCGACGAGCGCCACGACGGCGACCGCCCACCCGGCCGCGAGCACGACCGCGTCGCGGACGCCCAGCCGGATCGGGCGGAAGTGGGTCCGTCGTCGGCCGGCGTCGAAGCCGCGCGCGTCCATCGCGAGCGCCATGCGCTCGCCGCGCCGCACCGCCGAGACGAGCAGCGCCACGAGTCGCGCGCCCGCCACGCGCAGCGAGCCGACCGGGCCCCGTGCCTCGATGCCGCGCAGCCTGCGGACGGCGCGCGTGGACGACCAGTCGGCGGCCAGGTACGGCGCGATCCGCAGCGCCGCGAGCGTCCCGTACGCGAAGCGGTCGGGAACGCGCCACTGCTGGACGAGCGAATCGGCGAACGTCGTGGGGTCGGACGGGCCGAAGACGAGCAGGCTCGCGACCGCGATGAGCGCGAGCCGCAGCGCGAGCGCGAGCGCGGCGGATGCCGCGGCGGCGGTGATCCGCAGCGGACCGAGCTCCACGACGACGATCGCCGCGGGGTCGGTGCGGGTCGGGTGCAGGACGAGGGTGAGGAGCGCGAGCCCTGCGGCGGCGAGAACGAGCGGCGCGAGGCGGCGGACCGACGCCCGGAGCGGGAGGCCCGACAGGGTCGCGAGCGAGACGACCGCCGCCATCAGCAGGACCGCGGGGACACGCGGGTCCACTCCGACGAACGCGGCCGCGAGCCAGGCGACGGCCACGACGAGACGCGTGACGGGCGCCACCTCGCGGAGGAGGCCCGGGCGGACGGGCTCGAGGGGGGCCGGGAGGAAGCTCATCGAACGACGCCCTCGCCCGCGGCCTCCAGGCGCCACGGACCGGCGGGCTCGTACGGCGGGGCGGCGAGGAATGCGGCCACGGACCCGTCGAACACGATCCGCCCCGTGTCGAGGCCCACGACGCGGTCGCACGACGGAAGCAGCCGCGGGTCGTGCGTCGCGAGGACCTGGGCGGCGCCATCGCGACGCGCCTCGTCGAGGAGCCGCACGACCTCGTCGGTCGCCTCGCGGTCCATCCCGTACGTCGGCTCGTCGAGGAGCTGCAGCCGGACCGGGCGGACGCAGGCGGCTGCGACGGAGAGGCGGCGCTGCTCTCCGCGGCTCAGGGCGTGCGGGTCGCCGTCGGCGTACCGGGCGAGGCCGAACCGGTCGAGGAGGGAGAGCACGGTCGCGTCGCGCCCAGGCCCTGGCCGGGCGCCGGCGGCGACCTCCTCGCGGACCGTCGACGCGACGAACGACAGCTCGGGCTCCTGGAAGACGAGCGCGAGGGCATCGGCCAGATCCGCCGGCCGGAGGTGGGCCGGATCGGCAGCGGGAGCCGCGCCGTCGCGGCCGCCTGCGGCGACGCGGACCGTCCCGTCCGCGGGGCGGACGATCCCGGCGATCGCGAGCAGGAGCGTCGACTTGCCGGCGCCGTTGGGGCCGACGAGGGCGATGCGCTCGCCTGCGCGGACCTCGAGCGTGATGTCCGAGAGCAGCCGCCGCCCGGGCCCCGCGGCGACCGTCGGATCGGCGATGGAGGCGCGGTCCAGCCGCGCGATCACCGGCACGGGGGCAGGGGCGGCGGGGGCAAGGGTCGCGCCTGGTGCGGGCACGGCGTCGGGCGCGGGCAAGGCGTCGGCCGCGCCAGGCGTGGGCACGGGCCCGGCGCCCCGCGAGACGCCGCGACCGTGCCGCACGAGGAACGGCCGCCACGCGGTCGGAACCCACGCGCCCATGCGGTCGAGGTCGGTCGCGCATCGCTCCCCCACCTCGTCCGGCGTGCCCATGGCGAGCATCCCGCCGGTGCGGTCGAGGGCGAGGACCCGGTCCGCGAATGGCAGCACCGCGTCGAGCCGGTGCTCGATGACGACCACCGCGCATTCCCGGGTCGCGACCAGGTCCGCGAGACGGGCGAACACGGAAGCCATGCCCGGGGGATCGAGGTTCGCGGTCGGCTCGTCGAGGACCACGGTGGCCGGCTCCGCCGCCAGCGCTCCCGCGATCGCCAGCCGCTGCTGCTCGCCACCGGACAGAGCGGCGGTGCCTCGCTCGCCGAACCCCTCGAGCCCCGCGAGCGCGAGCGCCTCGGGCACGCGGGCTCGCATCCGCTCGAGAGACCAGCCGCGGTTCTCCAGGCCGAAGGCCACCTCGTCGGCGACGCGGCCGAGCACGATCCCGGCCGCGGGGTCCTGGAACACGAGCCCCACCCTGTCGCCCAGGACGGGGGCCGGCGTGGTCGCGACATCGAGCCCGTCGACCGCGAGGCTGCCCGCGAGGACGCCGGGGATCGCGTGCGGCACGAGCCCGCACAGCGCGAGGGCGAGGGTGCTCTTGCCGGACCCGGACGGGCCGAGGACGAGGAGCATCTCGCCCCGGTCCAGGACGAGGTCCAGCCCGTGGAGCGCCGGCGCCGACGCCCCGCGATACGTCCAGCCGAAGCCGCGAGCCTCGATCGCCGCCGTCACGCGCCCGACGGGAACCCCCGCAGCACGCCGGTGCGGGCGAGCGCGCGCACGAGCACGTGGCCGCCGACGCCCGCGACGATGACCCCCGACGTCAGCATCGCGACCGCGACCGGGACGTAGAACCCCATGTCGTACCCGGCGCTCGGCGGGTAGTAGACGGGGAAGTCGTGCACGGCCATGCCGACCGCGGCGCCCGCGCCCGCGAGCGCGGCCACCGGCAGGCTCCAGGCACGGTAGAGGAAGACGGCGAACACGATCTCGGCGCCGAGGCCCTGCGCGAGGCCGGAGAGGATGACGTCGAGGCCCCACACGCTGCCGAGCAGGGCGGAGACGGACGCGGCGACGATCTCTGCGAAGACCGCGGCGCCGGGCCGGCGGACGATGAGCGGGGCGACCACGGCGGGCATGAGCCAGACGCCGCTGATGAGGTACTGCGCCGGCCGGAACGCCGCGAAGACCGGGTCGAGCACGGCCCACACGTAGTTCCAGGCCCAGAAGACGACGCCGAACGCGACGGCGACGACGGCGACGACGACGATGTCGACGGTCCGCCAACGGGCGAGGGAGCCGGCCGGGATCGCAGGCGTGGACACGGGGGACGGGGACGCGTTCATGGAGCACCTCCGGTGCCGGACGGCCCTGGGTCGCGAGGGCCGTCGGCGATCTCGACGACGAGGAGCAGGCCGCCCCGGATCCCGACGCTCGCGTCGGTCGCGGTGCGGGCGTTGGAGACACCCCGGGCGGGTCCGGCCGGCAGGTCGGCGCCGTCGAGCGGATACGCCAGCCCGCGCGTGACGACGCCGCGCGCGGGGCCTCCCACCGGGATGAGCGAGACGGTGTCGCCGATGCGGCCGGGAAGTGCGAGTGCGGCGGGCGCCTCGCCCCCGGCCGCGAGGAGCCGGATCCGCGACCGCCCGTCGAGGATCACGGCCCCCCGGCCGGCGAGCGCCGGGTGGGCGAGGAGCGCGACGTTCGCCAGCGCATGGTCGACACGCGGCCCTCCGAGCGCCCCGAGGATCGAGAGGGCGTCCGCCCCGCGCTCGACCGCGACGAGGATCGCAAGCTCCGTGTCGGTCTCGTCCTTCTCGGCCGGGACGCGCGCGAACGGGACGCCGGCCGCGGCGAGTCGCTCCGCGTCGGCGGCGGGGAGCGAATCCACGTCGCCGACCACGATGTCCGGCCGCAGGCCGAGCGCGATGGCGGTGAGGGCGCCTCGGTCGGCAGCGATGACGAGGTCGCGCGGACGGTCCCAGCCCGGCCACGCGACGTCGAGTGCGGCACGGTCCGGCGCATCACCCCCGGCTACGACGATCGCCCGCATGGACGCGCTCGACCTCCATCCGCGGGACGGAGGTCGTCTGGACTCCCTTCGCCGGCATGACCCGGATCAGGTTCCGAGGGTCTGCGGTCGCCCGCACTCTCAGCGCCCGAGGCGCTCCCCTGTCCCACCAAACGTGGTGACGTCCCTCGCGGCGATGGACGCACGCGACGACGCCGGGATGAATCTACACCGAGGACGCCCGAGCGGCCTCGCGAAGGCGACATCGCCCCTTTGCTAGACTCCCGGGCGTGCCCGAGACAGCCGACCATCCGTCCGTCGTGCGCGTCGTGGAGGCGGCGTCCCGCAAGGGCGTCGCGCTCGACATCCACACGTTCGCCGAGTCCACCCACACGGCCGCCGAGGCGGCCGCGGCCGTGGGGACCGACGTCGAGCGCATCGTCAAGTCGCTGGTCTTCGTCGCCGGCGGTCGCGACGAGGCGCAGCGGACCTACGTGTGCCTCGTCGCCGGCCCGGACCGCGTCGACGTCGCCCGCCTCGCGGTCGTCGTCGGCGAGCCGGACATCCGGCGGGCGACCGCGCGCGAGGCACGGGACCTCACGGGCTTCGTCATCGGCGGGATCCCGCCGCTTGGCCACGCCCACCAGGTCCGGGTGGTGATGGACCCCGCGCTCGACCGCCACGAGGTCGTGTGGGCGGCGGCGGGCCTCCCCAACGTCGTGTTCCCGGTGCCGCCGGCCACGCTCCGGGCGCTCGCGAACGCCACCGTCGCCCCGATCGTCGAGGACCGGGTGGATGCCGCACGAGGCCCCGCCGCGTGACCGCCCCGCGGTGAGCCGGGAGCCGCAGCGCAGCACCGTCGCGCTCCCCGGGGGCATCCGGGTCCGGTCCGTGTGGGGCGGGAGCGGCGACGCGGCCGCGGTCTTCGCGCTCTCCGAGGTGGGTGCCGCGACCGCGGACCTCGGATCGCTCGCCGGCCCGGACCCGGACGCCCTCTGCCGCGCGGAGCTGCGCGTCGAGACCCCGGCCGGCGCGTGGGCGGTGCGGCTCGCATCGCGCGTGGGCGGCGAACCCTCGACGTTCGCGTGGGACGGAGCCGGCGAGCTCGTCGTCGCGTACGGGTTCCTCGCGTACGGGTTCGACGCCCGGACGGGTGACCTTCGGTGGACGCTCAGGTCCGGCACTCCCGTCGTGGCCGTCCTGGGGTCCCCTCGTCTCGCCCACGTCATCGTCCAGTCGGAGATCGAGACGTTCGCGGTCGCGGCGGACGGTGAGGTCGTCTGGCGGCTCGCGCATGCCGACGTGGTGGTCGCGGCGACCCTGGTCGGCGGACGCCTGGTGCTCACCGGGTACGCGGGCGCCGCGGCGGCGCTGGACCCGGCGACCGGACGGCCGGCCACCTGACGGGTCGGCGAGGACGCGCGAGGACGCGCGGGAGCGCGCGGGGACGCGCCGGAGCGCGCGCCCGGCCCGGCAGGTCGCGGCGTGGGGCGCGGTGCACGACGGCACCGCATTGTGGACAGGCTGTGGACGATCCCGTCCCGCCGGCGCGGGAGTCGCGTGCGATGGTGGATAACCGGCGTTGACCTGCGACCCGACGAGGTCTAGCGTGAAGAGCGGTCCGGAGGGGCCGTGCGCTGCTGAGGGCGGCGATGACATCAACGCCGACGCGGCGGTGAGGTTCCTCCGGGCCTCTTCACGTCCGCCGCGGTACCATCGCGCCCCGTGTTCTCCCTTCTTCTCCTCGCTTCCGGCGTGCTCGCCGGCGCCGCCGGCCTCCTCGTGCTGCGGTCGTTCGGGCCGGGCCTCCGCGTCGGGCGCCTGTTGTCGGTGACGCCCGTCGTGGCGATCGAGGAAGCCATCGCCCTCGCCTCCGCCGGAGAGGAGCGCTACGTGGGCATCGAGGGCCGGATCGACGCGGTGGACGAGTTCGAGGACGACGCGCATCGCCCCCTCGTCTTCCGGCGCCGGCGCCTGGAGGCGCGCGTCCGCGGGCGCTGGACCGCCCTCGAGGACGTCGCGGAGAGCGTCCCCTTCTCGGTGGACGCCGGCGCCGCCTCCGTGTCGGTCGACGTGGAAGCGCTCGGGCCGGGCCTCGTCGTGCTCCCCCGCGAATCCGTGGGGACGGCCGGCGAGGCGCCCGACCGGATGCCCGCCGGGACGCCGGAGCGCACCCCGGTGCGCGTGCGCATCGACCAGGTCTCGTCGGTCGAGCACGCGCTCGTCCTCGGTTGCCCGCGGATCGGCGCCGAGGGGGCCACGGTGATGACCGCCGGCCTCGGGCGCCCGCTCGTGCTCACGACCCTCGAGCGCGACGAGGCGATGCGGGTGCTCGCCGGCGGTCACCGCGGCCGGGCCGCTGCCGCCACCGCCCTGCTCGCGATCGCG
>JALOOH010000086.1 GCA_025454515.1 Chloroflexota bacterium | reverse complement strand
GTGCCCACGGACGCCGGCTGGGGCCTCTGCGACGGCGCCCACCGGGACGACCACGAGTTCGTGCCCGCCTGACGTCCGCGGCCGGCCTCGCCTGACGCGCACGCCGCGGACCGTCCCACCGCACGGGAGCCTGGCACGTGGACCTCCGGATCGCCCTCACCGGCCTGACGGCCATCCTGGCGTTCCTGTTCTTTCTCGCCGTCCTGGACCAGTGGCGCACGCGACGCCACTCGTTCCAGCTCGCCTGGGCGCTCGGGATGCTGTGGTTCTCGATCGGCGCCGGGTGCGAGGCCGCGGGCGCGATCTGGGGCTGGAGCGAGCCGCTGTACAAGACCTGGTACGTCACCGGAGCCGTCGCGACGGCCGCCTGGCTGGGCCTGGGGACCGCGTTCCTGCTCGGGAAGACGCGCTTCGGCTATGCGTTCGCGTTCTCGCTGTTCCTCGCCGGCCTGTTCACGTTCCTCACCCAGCAGCGTCAGCAGTACCCGGACGCGGGATCGGCCCCGGTCCTGTACTTCATCGCCGCCGCCATCCTGGCGCTCGCGATCGCGGTCGAGACCTACTTCCAGAACGAGCGATGGCCGCGCATCGCCGCGCTCGCGGTGGTGGGCGCGACCGTGCTGGCCGCGGTCATGGCGGCTGCCGCGGCCCTCCCGCCTCCGGGCTACGCCGTGGACCCTGCCACGGGGGTGCCCACCGCGGCGATCATGCCGGGCTATCTGCGGCTGCTGACGCCGTTCATGAACGTGACCGGCGCCTTCGCCCTGGGCTTCGGCGCGCTCTTCTCCGTCTACGTGTTCATGCCCAAGAAGCGGGTGCTCGCCTACTCCCTGGACCCGAACCAGAAGGGCGACGTCTTCCTGTTCAACCTCCTGATCTCGCCGATCGCGTTCGTCGTGAACTTCGTCGCGTCGCTGCCGGGGGCCGCCCGGGCGATGGCCTCGGGCCGGATCAGCAGCCGCGTCCCGGCCACGATCCTCATCGCCGTCGGCGCGTGGATCCCAGCGCTGACCGACAGCCTCAACCGCTTCGGCTCGACCGAGTTCTACGGGATCGGGAAGCTCCTCGCGGTGGGGCTCCTGTTCGCCGGCTTCCTCGTGAGCATCGACGTCTTCTCCGAGCTGCGCATCCCGTTCACCCGCGTGGTCCTGCATCGGCGCAGGGTCGAGCCAGCGGCGGGCGACCGGCCGGCGACCGGCGCCGGCTCCTCCGCCGGCTGACGTCCGCCGATCGCGCGTGACCGAGCGCCGCGGCCGGCTCCTGGGGTTCGGGTCGGCGCTGCTCGCCGCCTCGCTCTTCGCGATCAACGGCCCGCTCTCGGGCCTCGCGTCCGACCGGGATCTCTCCGCGTTCGGGGTCGTGATCTGGCGCGGGCTCTTCGCGGCGTCCTTCCTCGGAGCCATCCTCGCCCTGGGGGTCCGCCGGGGTCGCGCGTCCCACCTCGGCGCGATGGACCGTCGCGACGTGACGCTGCTCCTCGCGGCCGGGACCGCGGGGGCGCTGCTGAACCTCTGCATGTTCACGGCCTTCGAGCGCACGACGGTCGCGCTGGCGCTCATCGCCTTCTACACGTACCCGGTCATGGTCGCCGCGGCGGGGACGATCTTCCACGGGGAACGCGTCACCCGCGCACGGGTCACCGCCCTCGCGCTCGCGATCGGCGGGATGGCCCTCGTCGTCCTCTCGCAGCTCGACGCGGCGGAGGGCGTCCGGGTGGACCTCGTCGGCATCGTCCTCGCGCTCCTCGCCGCCGTCTGCCAGGTCGCCTACTTCACCGTCGGCCGCTCGGGCTTCCGCCACGTCCCGTCGAACGAGGCGACACTGGTCGTCTTCCTCATCTCGCTGCCGATCTACGCCGGGGTGGCGTCCCTCGCCGGCGGTCTCGGCGCGGCCGTCTCGGCGCCGCTGGCGGACCCCGCGCTCCTCGGCCTCACGCTCGTCATCGGCGTGCTCGGGGCAGCGACGCCGAGCGTCTTCGTCCTCATGGCGATCCGACGCATCGGCGGGACGCGGACCGGCATCCTCCTCATGCTCGAGCCGGTCGGCGGCGTGGTCCTCGCCGCGCTGCTCCTGGGCCAGGCCCTGCTGCCGATCCAGGTCGTCGGCGGCGCGCTCGTCATCGCGGGCGGCGTCCTCCTCCAGGTCGTCCCGGAGCGCGACGGCGGCGAGGTGATCGTCACGGAGGACGAACCGGCCCCCACCTTCTGACCGGCGGCACGTGGCACGGCCGTGGACCGGCGGCATAGACTCGTGGGGCGTCGGATCGCGCGGGAGGACTTCCATGAACGAGCGCCAGGGCCGGGCGGGAGGCATCGTCGCCGGGCTCATCCTCATCGTCCTGGGCCTGCTCTTCCTGTTCCAGGGCTGGATCGACGTCGACTGGGGCGCCGTCTGGCCGTTCGCGCTCATCATCCCGGGCGCCTGGATCCTGGGCCGCGCGCTCTTCGCGCGGGACGCCAGGGATCGCACCGGGGGCTTCATCGGCGGCGGGATCCTCCTGTTCCTCGGCGCGGTCTTCCTCGTCCAGAACTACTACGACCTCGACTGGCAGAAGGTCTGGCCGTTCCTCCTCATCATCCCGGGCGCCGGGCTCCTCATCGGGGCGTTCCTCGGCTGGGGACGGCGCGACAGGAGAGCCGGTTCGGACACGTGGAGCCAGCCGGGCTCCCCGCCCGGCCCGGGACCCGGGTCTCCGCCTCCCCCGGGGATCCAGCCCCCCGGCGGCGGCTGACGGCCCACGAGGCGCCCGAGCCTCCCGGCCGTATACTCGGCTCGTCCCGCGACGGGCGCCGGCGCCCGTCCCCCGCCTCTGCCACGAGGAGCCATGCGCGTCCGCAAAGCCGTCTTCCCGGCTGCCGGCTGGGGGACCCGATTCCTCCCTGCCACGAAGGCCCAGCCGAAGGAGATGCTCCCGCTCGTCGACAAGCCCGTCATCCAGTACGCGGTCGAGGAGGCGGTCGCCGCGGGGATCGAGCAGGTCATCATCATCACGAGCGGGACGAAGCGGGCCATCGAGGACCACTTCGACCAGTCGCTCGAGCTCGAGCGACTCCTCGAGGACCGGGGCGACATCGAGCGGCTCCGCCAGATCCGCAGGATCAGCGACCTCGCGCAGATCGCCTACGTCCGGCAGAAGGAGCAGCTCGGCCTCGGTCACGCGGTCCTCATGGCCAAGGAGCTCGTGGGGCACGAGCCGTTCGCGGTGATCCTCAGCGACGACGTCGTGATCGGCGAGCCGCCGTGCATCGGCCAGCTCATCCACGCCTACCAGAAGACGCACGCGTCGGTCGTCGCCGTCGAGCACGTCCCGCGCGAGGAGACGCGCCGGTACGGCGTCATCGGCGGGACCCAGGCCGAGGGCGACCACAGCGGTCGTCTCTGGCGGGTGGACCGGGTCGTCGAGAAGCCGGACCCCGACGACGCCCCGTCCGACCTCGCGATCATCGGCCGGTACGTCCTCACGCCCAAGATCTTCGACAAGCTCGAGCAGACGCAGCGGGGCGCCGGGGGCGAGATCCAGCTGACGGATGCGATCGAGGCGCTCATGGACGAGCAGGACGTCTACGGTTACGCCTTCGAGGGGACTCGCTACGATGCGGGCACCACGATGGGGTGGCTGAAGGCGTCCGTGGAGCTCGCGCTCGAGCGCCCGGACCTGGGGACGGAGTTCGCCGCGTACCTGCGCTCGCTCCAGGCCCCCTGAGCGGGCCGCGAGCGCACCTGGAGGACGAGTGACCGAGAGCGGGACGATCCTCAACGGCCGCTACGAGCTGGTCGAGCCGATCGGCGATGGCGGGATGGCCACGATCTGGCGCGCCCGCGACGCGCGGCTCGGCCGCGAGGTGGCGGTCAAGCTCATGCGTCCCGAGTACGGCCGCGACCCCGACTTCGTCGCGCGGTTCCGCCAGGAGGCGCAGTCCGCCGCCCGCCTGGCGGACCCCACGATCGTGCCGGTCTTCGACGCGGGCGAGTCCGCCGAGGGCCCCTTCATCGTGATGGAGCTCGTCGCGGGGGAGGACCTCGCCTCGCTGCTCCGCCGCAACGGCCCCCTCCAGCCCCGCCAGGCCGCCCGGATCGCGGCCGAGGTCGCGAAGGCGCTCCACGCCGCGCATGCCCAGGGGATCGTCCACCGCGACGTGAAGCCGGGGAACATCCTCATCTCCCGCGACGGACGCGTCCGCGTGACGGACTTCGGGATCGCCCGGGCGCTCGCCGAGGCGCAGCTCACGCTGCCGGGGACCACGCTGGGCTCCGTCCACTACTTCAGCCCCGAGCAGGCGCAGGGCGAGCAGGCGACGCCGGCCTCGGACATCTACAGCCTGGGCATCGTCCTGTACGAGATGCTCACCGGCAGGCGCCCGTGGGAGGGCGACAGCGCGGCGGCGGTCGCGATGGCCCGGATCCGCACGGATGCCGCGGCGCCCTCCTCGCTCCGGCCGGGGATCCCGCCCGAGCTCGACGCGATCGACCTGCGCGCGCTCGCACGGGACCCCGCCGCGCGGTATCCGACCGCGGCGTCGATGGCCGAGGCGCTCGAGGCGTTCCTCGCCGGCCGCGCGATCCCCGGGATGGCCCCGCTCGTCGCCGGTGCAGCGGCCGCTGCTGCGGCGGGCGCCGCGGGCGCGACGATGGCGTCGCCTGCCGTCCCTCCGGCGGCCCCACCCCCCGCCGCCTACCCGTCCGCGAGCGCCGGCTACCCCACCCCCGATCCCGGGTACCCCGGCGGACCCGTGGGCGCCGGCCCGCGCGACCCGGAATGGGACGAGCCCCGCCGCGCGAGCATCTGGCCGTGGGTCGCGGGGATCCTCGCGCTCATCGTCCTCGTGGCCGCCGGCGTCCTCGGGTACCGGCTCCTCACCGGGTCGGGCAGCGGCTCCGAGACGCCCGCGCCTGGGCAGGTCGCCGTCCCGAACTTCGTGGACCAGCAGTTCTCGGCCGCGCAGAGCACCGCGCTCGGCCTGGGGATCGAGGTCTACCAGAAGGAGTTCGTGAAGAGCTCCGACCAGCCCGAAGGGACGGTCACGGCCCAGGACACGGCTGCCGGGACGAACGTCCCCGCTGGGACGCGGATCGGCCTGACCGTCGTCTCCGGCAGGGAGCTGGTCGCCGTCCCGGACCTGCGCAACCTGACCGAGTCGGAGGCGCTCCGCGCGCTGGTCGATGCCGGCCTGGAGCCGGGCGAGCGCACCGAGGAGCCCGACGACATCGTCGCGGAGGGCTCGGTCGTGTCGCAGTCGCCTCGCGCGGGCGTGGAGGTCCCGAAGGGGACGCCGATCGACTACGTGGTCTCCAGCGGTCCCGAGCCCACGCCGACGCCGTCGCCGAGCCCGTCGCCGAGCCCGTCGCCCACACCGGAGCCGACCCCGACCCCGACGCCATCGCCGACGCCCACGCCGGAGCTGCCGATCGTCGGCAGCTACGTCTGTCTCTCGCCCGGCGATGCGGACGCGCGGATCGTCTCCGACGGCTTCACCGTCGGGACGATCCTGCCCGACGGCGCTCCGCCCGGCTGGGTGGTCGCGACGCAGGACCCGGCCGCGGGGAGCGCCGCGCCGTTCGGCGCGCCGATCTCCCTCACGCTGGCCGATCCCGCGACGGTCCCCGGCTGCGTGCCCTGACGACCGACCGACGCGCGCCCTGACGGGCGCGCGTCACCCCTCGGGCTCGACCCAGAGCCCCAGGTCCACGGACCCTGCCGGGACCAGCTCGCCACCGGCGCGGCGGTCGCGGAGCGGCCGCGCCGCCGACCGCACGGGCGCGAGCGGGCGCCCGGACCAGCAGCCGCGGTGCTCGTCCCCCGCGATCGGCGTTCGCCGCGGATCCAGCCCGCAGTAGACGACGCGCGCCACGACCGCGCTCCGTGCGTGGCGGCATGTGGCGCACGTGGTGGACGAGCGGCGGCAGACCCAGCAGCGCGCCGCCTCATCCTGCGGCGTCCCGCAGTGCGGACAACGCCAGGTCGCCATGCCCGGATGGTAAACGCGCAGTCAACAGGGAGCGCGATCCCGACGAACACGCCACCCGCGGCGAGTTCGCCGATCACGGCATCCATCGTACTCACGTCCTCCCGGCCACCCCCGTCGACCCCGTCGTTCGCGACGCTCGCGTCCATCGCGGCGCCGCCGTATCGTGTGCGCGTGCGCTCGTTCCTCCTTCGCGCGGCGGTCGTCGCCGTCACGCTCGTCGTCATCGCGCAGGTGCTGCCGCAGGTGGTCGTGCCCGAGAGCGTCGTGGATCTCATCGGTATCGCGGCGCTTTTCGGCGTCTCGAACGCCCTCGTCCGCCCGGTCGTGCACCTCCTGGCGCTGCCGGTGCGGCTCGCGACGCTGGGCCTGGCCACGTTCGCGCTCAACGGCGCCCTGGTGCTCGGGATCGCGTGGCTCGCCGGTCAGCTCGGGCTCGGCTTCTCGGTCGGCGGCTTCCCGCCGGACCTCTCGCCGGCTTCCCTCGGCGTGGCCGTCGCCGTCGCGGCCGCCCTCGGCGTCGTCTCCACCGCCGCGTCGCTGCTCGTCCCGGACCTGTAGCGGCGGGGAGGGCGATCCGCCGCGCGCGCCGCCGCCGCCGCGCGCGCCGCCGCCGCGTCGGCGATCAGTCGACGATCGTGAACGTCAGCTGCGCGCTCGTGTCCCCGCCCGAGTCGGTCGTGACGAGGGCCGTCGCCAGCGCCGCCCCCGCCGTCGCCCCCTCGGGGATCGTCACGGTGTAGACCGCCTTCCCGTCCGAGCCCGTCGTCACATCCTTCGTGAGGGTGGGGATCCCCGGGACGCTCACGGAGAACGTGACGAAGGCGCCCGGCAGGCGCTTGCCGTCCGGGTCCAGGACGATCGCCGTGAAGGTCATCTTCGACGGGAGGGAGTCGACGGAGATCCTGCGAGCCGACGCGGCGAGCGACGCCTTGAGCTCGCCGGTGCCGCCGACGACCGTGAAGGTCTTCGTCGTGACGTTCCCCGCCGGGTCGGTCGCCTGCAGCGAGATCTCGTTCTTCCCGGTGCCGATGCCGACCGCGATCTCGAACGTCCCGTCGGGCTTCGCGAGGCCGCTGGTCCGCTGTCCCGACGTCTCGTTCCGGGCGAGGAGGTTGCTGTTGCCCTGCGTCTTGCCCGCGACCTTCACCGCCGACCCGTTGACCGTGGCGCCGTCCTTCGGGGACTCGATCTTCACGGACGGGGGCTTCCGGTCCACGATCACGAGGATCTGCGGACCCTCGGGGCTGTCGCCGGCGGGACCCTCGATGCGCGCGGTGAGGACGTTGACGCCGACCTTCAGCGGGACCTTCTCTACGCCGAACACGGTCGTGGGGCCGACGGGCACGCTCACGAGGTCCTCCGGCGCCTCGCCGCGCAGGCCGCCGGAGACGACCACGGAGTACCCGCTCCGCCCGGCCACCGAGGCCGGGACCGAGCCGGAGAGGTCGATCGTGTCCTCGGTCGTGGACGTGGTGCCCGGCATCGCGAAGACCGGTGCATCCGGCAGAGGGACGATCGAGGGGACGGTGGACGCGGGCGCCTCGGTCTGGCCGATGAAGCCGGCGAGCGATGTCCCGATCCCCGACACCGCGCGGCTCAGGATCCCCGTGCCCGCAAGGACGATCGCCGCGCTGAACGCGATGACGGCGAAGCCGAGCAGGATCTTCACGAAGATCGTGAACCCGCCACGCGGCTCCGCGCGCCGCGCGACCGGCGTCCGCCATGCCGTCCCTGCGACCGGGGTGCGTGGGCGGCCGCGGCCCGGCGCCGGCCGTCCCGTGGACGGGGGCCGGCGGCGCACCTGTGGGTCCCGCGTGGGTCGTCCGGTCGCCATCGAGCGCATTCTCGCACGCCGCGCGCGCGACCCCGGCCGTGCCGGGGGCTCGCACGGCGCGTCGCGGACTAGTACGCTGGGGTCGTCGCGACCGGTACCTGCGTACCGGGGTGCGACCGATGGAGGGAGTCGGTGGACGCAGGCGATCGACAGGGTGCCCCGCCGCCCGTCGCGCGCGGCCACGTCCCGGCGGCGCCGGCGACCCTGCGCCCCGGTGGCGCGCCCGGCATCGGCGGCCGTCCGTCCGGCTCCGTCGTCGCCGTCGGACCGGGACGGCGACCGGTCGCCCCGCTGCCGAACCTCCGCCGGAACGTGTGCCCGCACTTCTTCATCACCGGCTCGCGCGGCGCCCTGCCCATCCAGGCGCCGCACCTGTTGAAGGCGCTCATCCGGCAGTCGTCCACCGTGTCGCGCTGCCAGTTGCGCGGTGGCGTCCACATGGCGGAGGACTTCGTCAACGACGTCTGTCTCTCCGCGCGCTTCAACCAGTGCGTCTTCTACGAGGACGATCTCACCGGCGACACGTGACCGGGCGGCGATGCGTGGCGGGCCGCCGACGCGTGAGCGGCAGGCGACGCCGCCGATGAGCCTCTCGTACGCCGACGCGCTCGCCGCCGTCCAGGGTCGCGGACGATTCGGCGTCCGGCTGGGCCTCGGGCGCACGCGCGCGATCCTGCGCGCCATGGGCGATCCGCAGCTGGCCTTCCGCGGAGCGCTCGTCGCCGGCACGAACGGCAAGGGGAGCGTCCTGGCCCTCGCCGGGGCCGCGCTACGCGAGGCGGGGCTGCGCGCGGGCGAGACGCCGAAGCCGCACCTCGTCACGTACCGCGAGCGGCTCCGCGTGGGCGGACGGCTCGTGTCCGCGCGGACGTTCGCGCGCCTCGTGGAGGAGGCGCTCCCGGTCGTGGACGGCGTCGCCCGGCGCCGCGGCGAGCCCACGGAGTTCGAGGTCCTCACGGCGCTCGCGTACCAGTGGTTCGCGGACGCGCGTGTGGACCTCGCGCTCATCGAGGTGGGGCTCGGGGGCCGACTCGACGCGACGCACGCCTGGGACGGGGGCGTGGCCGCGATCGTGAACGTGGACCTCGACCACACCGCGTATCTCGGGCCCACGGTGGCGGCCATCGCGCGCGAGAAGGCCGCGATCGTCATGCGCGGCGACCGGGCGGTGACCGGCGCGACGGGCGAGGCGCTCGCCGTGATCCGCCGGCGGGCGCGGCGCGTCGGCGCACGGTTGGCGGTCGTCGAGCCCGCTCCGCTCGTCGCGATCGACCGCGACGGGATCGTGGTGGACCTCCCGGGGCTCGGCGAGACGCGCGTGGCGCTCCGCGGACGGCACCAGGCGGCGAACGTCGCGGTGGCGGACGCGGTCCTCGACGCGCTCGAGGCGGCCGGGATCGCGCGCGTGGACGCGGGTGCGCGCCGGCGCGGGTACGCCGCGGCCCGGTGGCCGGGCCGGCTCGAGCTCGTCACGGCCGCGACGCGGGGCGGCCCGCGCGACGTCCTTCTCGACGGCGCGCACAACCCGGCCGGCGCGGCCGTGCTGGCGGCCGCGCTCGAGGACCTGCGGCCGGGGCTGTCCGGGTGGGACGCGCGCCGGCCCGCCCCGGTGACGCTCGTGACCGGGGCGATG
Organism: Chloroflexota bacterium; assembly: GCA_025454515.1. Lineage (GTDB taxonomy): Bacteria > Chloroflexota > Limnocylindria > Limnocylindrales > CSP1-4 > CAIYQJ01. The sequence goes on along the minus strand of JALOOH010000086.1, from coordinate 12 downwards.
GGCGACAAGGAC
>JALOOH010000268.1 GCA_025454515.1 Chloroflexota bacterium | reverse complement strand
CGCGACCTGGGCGAGCACCGTGCGCGCCCCCTGCCCGATGTCCGTGGAGTCCGTGAGGATGCGGATGGTGCCCGTCGCGGTCACCTCCACGCCGGCGACGCTCGCGAGGTAGGCTTCCCCGCTGCCCGTGAAGCCCGCGCCGTGCCAGCCCATCGCGACGCCGCGTCCGCGGAGGATGGGTCCGCCGGCCGTTCCGGCGTCGCCGCGGTCGCCCACCGCACCGTCCCAGCCGGCCTCCCGGGCCGCCGCCTCCAGGACCTCGACCGCACCCACGCTCGACCGGAGCACCTGCCCGGTCGGGGTCACGTCCCCCTGGCGATACGCCCACCGCCGGCGCAGCTTCACCGGGTCGATGCCGAGCGCCTCTGCGATGCGGTTCGCGTGCGTCTCGGCGGCGAACTCGGACTGCGGCGCCCCGAACCCGCGGAACGCGCCGGACGGCGGCATGTTCGTCGCCATCGCGCGCGCCCGGATGCGCACGTCCGGGCACACGTACGGACCGCCCGCGTGGATGCCGCCGCGCGAGAGGACGACCGGGGATACCGTCGAGTATGCGCCCGCGTCGAGGACCACCTCGACGTCCTGTGCGACGAGCGTCCCGTCCCGCATGACGCCGGTCCGGTGCGTGACCACGGCCGGGTGGCGCTTCGTCGTCGCCGCGATGTCCTCCTGCCGGTCGTACGTCATCCGGACCGGGCGGCCCGTCGCGAGCGCGAGGAGCGCGGCGTGGGTCGCGAGCATCGACGGGTACTCCTCCTTGCCGCCGAACCCGCCGCCGGTCTCGCGCTGGATCACGACGACATCATTCGGCTCGCGCGCGAGCGCGCGCGCGAGGGCACGATGCACGTAGTACGGACACTGGATGGAGCCGTGGATCGTCACGCCGCCGCGCGGGCCGGGGACGGCGATGACCGCCTGGGGCTCGATGTACGCCTGCTCCTGCGGGCCGGTCCGGTACGTCCCCTCGACGACGAGGTCGGCGCGGGCGAGCGCGGCCTCCACGTCGCCGCGGACGATCTCGAACCGGTGGATCGCGCGGTCCGACGCGAGCGGGTCCAGCACGGCCGGCAGCGGCTCCGCAACGACGCGGAGCGCGGCGCGCGCGGCGCGGGCCGTGGCGAGGTCCGGTGCCGCGACGAGCGCCACGGGCTCGGCCACGTGACGGATCTCGTCGGCGACGAGGGCGGGCTGGTCGTCCGCGATGAGCGCGACGACGTTCTCGCCCGGGATGTCCGCGGCGGTGACGACGACGACCGTGGACCAGTCGAACGCGGGGTCGCGCTCGATCCGGACGAGGCGGGCGTGCGGGACCTCCGAGCGAACGGTGAGCCCGAACCACGCGTCCGGGAAGACGAGGTCGTCCGTGAACCGGGCGAGCCCCGTGACCTTGTCCGGACCATCCCGCCGGAGGACGGAGCGGCCCACGGCGGGGACCACGGGTGAGATGGGCGAGCCGACGGACGGCGCTCGGGTGGCGGCCATGTGTCGAGGATGGCGCGCCCCGGCGGCGGCGCGGGAGGGCCGCCCGGCGGGACGGCGGGGGCCGGTCGGCACACCCGGAGGCGCGCGGCGTGCGCGACCGATGTACAGGGCCGTCCGGGCCGCCCCTTCGTGCCCGCCCGTGCGCCGCACGCAACGATTCCTGCCGAGCGGGGCCCCACGACCGCCGGGAGCGCCTCCTCGGCGCGGATCGTCGCGCCGCACGCAACGATGGCACGCGGGCGCCCCCGCCCGGCGCCCGGGGGCACGGCGGCACCCGCCACCCGCCGGTACGGGCCGCGCGGACCGCCGGAACGCGCTTCGCGCGCCGTGCGCCGGCGGACTACGCTGGACCCATTCGACCGAAGGAGGTGCCGACGTGGTCGCGAGCGCGTTCCTCGATCCTTCCGGGCGACCCGACCCGGCCGTGGTCGCGGCCACGCTCGGGAGGTGACCGCGCGGATGCGCCGGGCCGAGGCCGACGAGGCGGCATCCCGGGTCCCCCGCGCCCCGAGCGGGCGGGTGCGCCCGCGGTGGGGCCCGCGCCGCGCGGTTTCCAGCCTCCTCCTGATCGGGGCGCTCGTGACCGTGACCTCCGTCGCGGTGGCCGCGCTGGAGGCCTGGGTCGGCGTCGCCGACGCGTCGGCGGCATACATCCCGGCCGTCGTCCTCGTCGCGGCATCCCTCGGCACGATCCCCGCCGTCGCCACGTCGGTCGCGTCGTTCCTCGTGTACGACTTCTTCTTCGTCGCTCCCACGATGACGTTCACGGTGGAGGCGCCGACCGAGTGGCTGAGCCTGCTGCTGTTCCTCCTCGTGGCCGTCGTCGTCGGCCGTCTGACCGCGCTCCTCGCCGACCGCGAGCGCGAGGCGACGCAGCGGGCGCGCGAGGCGGGCGTCCTCTTCGGGATCGGCCAGGACCTTGCGGGCGCCGCGACCGTCACCGAAGGGATCACCCGGGTGGTGGGTCGCCTCCTCGCGGAGACGAGGATGAGCCGGGTCTGGTGCGGCCTGGGCCCGAGCGTTCTCGATGAGCGCACCGTCGCCGACACCGCGCGCGGGTCCCGCCGCCCGGCCCTCGGCGCGCGGTTCGTGCTCCAGCGGGAGGCAGGTGGCTCCCTCGCGTGGGTGCGCGTCCGCGAGACGGCTGCGCCCGGAGCGCCGCCTCCCCGGTCGGACGACGCGCTCTTCCGCGTCCCGCTCGTGTCGGGCGGCGTCACGCTCGGATCGCTCCGGGCGGCCAGGCCGAGGACGATCGACCCGCCGACCGACGAGACCACCCGGCTCC
>JALOOH010000085.1 GCA_025454515.1 Chloroflexota bacterium | reverse complement strand
CGAGCTCGTCGTGGACGAGGAGGAGCTGGGCGAGACGGAGCGCGAGGGCGTCCGGATGGAGTTCCTCGTCAGCCCGATCGAGCTGGTCGGCGAGGACGGCAAGCTCACCGGCGTCCGGTTCATCCGCAACAAGCTCGGCGAGCCGGACATGTCCGGCCGTCGCTCGCCGGTGCCGATCGAAGGCTCGGAGTTCGTCGTCCCCGCCCAGACGGTGATCCCCGCCGTCTCGCAGGCGGCGGATCTCTCGTTCCTCCCCGTCGAATCGAGCTTCGAGGTCGCCCGCGGCCGCCTCAAGGTGGACCCGGCGACGTACGCGACGAACGCGAAGGGGGTCTTCGCGTGCGGCGACTTCGTCACGGGCCCGGCCACCCTCATCGAGGCCGCCGGCCACGGCAAGAAGTGCGCGTACGCGATCGACCGGTACCTCGCGGGACGGTCGGAGGTGCGGATCGACGCGAACGTGCGGATCACCTCGTCGTGGCGCCACGACATGCCCGAGATGTACGACGTGATCCCGCGCCAGCACATCCCCGTCCTCCCGCTCGGCGACCGGATGCCGTCGGCCGACCCCGTCGTGAACTTCACGACCCCGGTCGAGCTCGGGTACACCGCGCAGCAGGCGGTCGCGGAGTCCACGCGCTGCCTCATGTGCAACTTCAACATCTGGTTCGACCCGTTCCGCTGCACCCTCTGCGGCGCCTGCGCGGACGTGTGCCCCGAGGGCGTCATCCACATGGTCGACATCGACCGGCTGCGGACGCAGGGGACGCTCCCGGAGATCGAGGACGCCTACGGATGGGAGCGCGGGGCGGCGATGGTCCTGGACGAGGAGCGGTGCATCCGCTGCGCCCTGTGCGTGAAGCGATGCCCCTTCGATGCCATTACCATGGAGCGGTTCGAGCTGCAGGAGATCTCGAGCGACGGTCGGCTCTACAAGGAGTCGTACCGTGACGCACGACTCGCCGGAGTGCCCGGCGCGGCAGGAGGGGCCCGGTGAGCTTCCTGGAGCGGGTCGACCAGAGCATCCGGCGGAGCCCGGTCTGGCGGTCGCTGTTCCGCAACCCGTACCCGAACGACGAGCGGTCGCGCGCGTACGCGGTGATGAACAACGTCTTCCTGCACCTCCACCCGGTGCGGGTCCGCCAGCACGCGGTGAAGTTCGCCTACACCTTCTGCCTGGGCGGCCTCTCCTTCTTCCTGTTCCTCGTGCTCACCGTGACGGGCGTGTACCTGATGTTCTTCTACGCCCCGTCGGCCAACATGGCCTACTCGAACATCATCCAGATCCAGACCGAGGTCCCCTTCGGGCTGCTCACCCGGAACGTCCACCGGTGGGCGGCGCACCTCATGGTCTTCTTCGTCTTCCTGCACATGATGCGGGTCTTCTACCACGGGGCGTACAAGCCGCCGCGCGAGTTCAACTGGGTCGTGGGGGTCGTACTGCTGTTCCTCACGATCATGCTGAGCTTCACCGGCTACCTCCTGCCGTGGGACCAGATCGCGTACTGGGCGATCACGATCGGCACGAACATGGCCGGCTACGCGCCGCTCTTCAACTCGCCGAGCAAGTTCATCCTCCTCGGCGGCCTGGAGGTCGGCCAGAACACGCTGCTCCGCTTCTACGTGCTCCACATCATGGTGTTCCCCCTCCTCGCCGCGATCTTCCTCGCAGTGCACTTCTGGAGGATCAGGAAGGACGGAGGGATCAGTGGGCCGCTGTGAGCCGCCTGCCGCCCCCCGCGCCGGTGCCGTGAGATGACGGACCAGCGGACCCCCACCACGACGCCCGAGCGACGGACGGTGCAGCCGGTGGACCCGGCGCGCCGGACGGAGATCGACAAGCAGCGCGTCCCCATGAGCGCGCGGCCCTACCGGCTGCTCGCGCTCGTCAAGCAGGACGCGGTCGTCCGGGTGCAGAAGGAGCCTGACGACACGGTCATGACATGGCCGCACCTGCTCGCGATCGAGTTCATGGCGGCGGTGGTCATCTCGGTCTTCATGCTCCTCATGGGGCTCTTCGTGAACGCGCCGCTCGAGGAGCTGGCGAACCCCAACGTCACCCCGGAGGTCGCCAAGGCTCCGTGGTACTTCCTCGGGCTCCAGGAGCTGCTCGCGTACTTCCACCCGACCGTCGCCGGCGCGCTCACGCCCATCTTCGTGCTGGTCGGGGCGGCGCTGATCCCGTACATCGACCGCGGGAACGTCCTCGCGACGCGCCCGTCGGACCGGAAGACCGCCGTCCTGCTGTTCACGCTCTTCTGCGGCCTCGGCCTCGTCCTCACGTTCATCGGGATCTTCTTCCGCGGCCCCGGCTACGCGTTCGCGCTGCCGTGGGTCACCGGTCTGCACTTCAGCCTCTGAGCCGGGTGACCCAGCGTCCATGAGCAACTACCAGGTCGAGCCCGCGGACAAGCCGCAGGCGCTCACGAACGAGACGCTCAAGGCGATGCGCCACGAGCAGGTGCGCGGCATGTCCCGCCGGCGCCTCATCCGGACCTCGCTCGCGGCCGGCGTCGGCCTGTGGCTGCTCGAGGTGGGCGCGGGGACCATCGGCTTCCTCTGGCCCAACCTCGCCGGCGGGTTCGGCGGCAAGGTGAAGATCGGCACCTTCACCGAGGTCAAGAATGCCAACGCGGGCATCCCGTTCCCGGACGGGTTCCCGGCCTACTACCAGGACGCGCGCGCATTCGTCGTCCTCGTCGATCCCTCCCGCCAGGAGTTCATCCCGGGCACGGACCAGACGGGCGACGGCACCGCCCTCAACGTCCGCGGCCTGTATCAGCGCTGTCCGCATCTCGGCTGCAAGCCCAACCCCTGCCTGAAGAGCTTCTGGCTGGAGTGTGCGTGCCACGGCTCCCGCTACGACCGGCTCGGGACCAAGGTGAAGGAGCTCGGCCCGGCGCCGCGCGGCATGGACCGCTTCGCGATCGCCGTGGACGACGCCGGGAGCATGACGCTCGACACCAGCCGCATCACGCTCGGCCCGCTCCCGGTCTCGCTCGGGCAGCCGGGCCTGGAGCCGCCCAAGAGCCCCACGGGCTGCATCTGAGCCGATGACGCACATGACGCCTGCTCGCGCCGCCACGCTCGGGGGGACCCGATGACCGACCTGCCCGGACCCGGGCCGGAAGAGCGCCTGCCGGCGCCCCGACCCGACCTCGCGCCGGTCCGGGTGGATCGGCTGTCCTCGCCGCCGTCCACCAGGCGATTCGGGCTCACGGGGGAGCGGGCGGCGCAGATCGTCCGCCAGAGCGGGGCATCCCGCTGGGCGGCGTTCCTCGGCGTGTCGTTCGTCGCGATCTTCGTCCTCGTCTACTACTTCTACGAGGTCGGATTCCCCGCCGTCGCGGACTCCGGCCGGATGGTCAAGTCCCAGCAGGACCAGATCGTCACGGACGTCTCCCGCGGCTACCGGCTCTACCAGGCCAACTGCGCGCGCTGCCACGGCGAACAGGGCCAGGGCGGGATCGGGCCGATCCTCAACGACCAGATGAAGCTGCTCGCCCACCTCAACCCGCAGTACCTGAAGAACGTCCTGCAGGTGGGCGGACGGTATGTCTGCGGCGACGCGAACAGCCTCATGCCCGCCTGGGAGCAGCCGCTCGGGCCGTTGAACTACCAGGAGGTCAACGAGCTCATCGCGTGGCTCCGCGCCCCCACCGACCTCACGTTCGAGGGCGTCGACCCGGCCACGGGCGAGCCCGCGGAGATCTCCGGCTGGCGGGACGCGAACTTCGTGCAGCCACCCACGGCCACGCCGGTGCCCGCCTGCTGGACCGACGCGTTCGCGCAGCCCAGCACGGCGCCATCGGCGTCGCCGGCGCCCTCCGGCTCGGCCGCGCCGAGCGAGGCACCTGCCGGGACCGTCATCAAGATCTCCGCGCAGAACATCGCGTTCGACATCTCGGAGATCGAGGTGCCGGCGGGCCAGCCGTTCCAGATCGAGTTCACGAACAACGACGCCGGGATCCCGCACAACGTCGCGATCCACGAGGGGTCGCCCACGGGACCAGCCGTGTGGACGGGCGAGATCGTCAACGGGGTGACCACGATCACGTACGACGTGCCGGCGCTGCCGGCGGGGACCTACGGGTTCATCTGCACGGTCCACCCGAACATGACGGGGACGCTCACCGCGAAGTGAGGGGCGGCGCGGCACGGGGCCGCGCGACGAACGAGCCGCCGGAGGGTCCGGCGGCCGGCAGGGAGGGACGATGGCACAGCAGGCGCTCGGAGCCGGCGGCGCGACGGTGACCCGCAAGCGGGTCCTGTTCGGCCTGCTCGACGCGAACGGCTGGGCGTGGGCCGGGGTCAAGGCCCTGTTCTGGTTCACGCTGATCATCGCCCTCATGGGCTACCTGCCCGACCGCGCCCTGTACTTCACGATCTTCCCCACGATCGACGTCGGGCTCAACGCGGTCTCCGTGGTGAACCTCTGTCCGACCGAGAACGGCGAGGGGGTCCCATGCCCGGTCCCGCCGGCGGCGGTCCTCCCGTGGGAGGTCGGGCCGGCGGAGCTGTCCCTGCCGCAGCCGCGCGAGAGCGGCGCCACCGTCCAGTCCGGCACGACGCTGCTGTACATCGGCGGGTCCACCAACGGCACGGACGCCGTGACCAGCGTCTACGGCTCGGCGATCCGCTCGACCGTGGGCAACCTGTCGCCCTGGACCGAGATGGCGCCGCTCCCCGAGCCGCGCCGCGCGGCGTCCGCGGTGGTCGTCGCGGGCACGGTCTACGTCATCGGCGGCTTCGATGCCGCGGGCGCCCCCACCGCGACGGTCTTCGCCGCGACGCCCGATCCCGCCACCGGGGCGATCGCCGAGTGGCAGTCCGCCGACGCGCTCGCGCTGCCGCAACCGCGCGGCGCGGCGTCCGTCGCCGTGGCAGGCGACGGGATCATCCTCGTGGGCGGCACCGGCCCGTCCGGCCCCACCGCGAGCGCGTGGAAGTCCGCGCTGGACGCGCAGGGCGCTCCGGGCGCCTGGGAGCCGATGGCCGACATGCCGGAGCGTCGCACGGGGGCCTTCGCCAGCCTCCAGGGCTCGCACCTCTTCGTCTACGGCGGCAGCTCCGAGTCCGGCCCCACGCCGATCGTCCTCCGCGGCGATGTGAGCGCGGAGACGGACACCGCGGGCCTCATCCTGTCGTGGGGCGTCAGCCGTGAGGGCGGCACGCTGCCGCTGCCGCGCGAGGGCGCGTCGGGCTGGAGCAACGCGGGCACCCTGTACTTCGGCGCCGGGACGGGCCCCGACGCGCAGGGCCAGGTCTGGTGGGCGACGCCCAACGCGAACGGCGACATCACGGAGTGGAAGAACATGCCCGCCGGCGACCTGCCGGCCGAACTCCAGCTGAAGAACAGCGCGGCCGCGGTGAGCGGATCGTTCGTGTTCCTCGTGGGCGGCGACACCGCGCAGGGCGTGACCTCCGGCATCGCGCGCGCGAGCCTCGCGCCCAAGCCGCCGTACTTCCAGCTCGGGATCCTCGGCGCGACGATCCCTGGCCTCGGGATCGAGGGTGAGGTCGGCCAGCAGCTCGCGTACCTGGTGTCCGCGGGCGTCGCGACCGCGAACTTCGTCCTCCTCATCCTCGTCGGGCTCGCGTTCGCGTACCGCGACCGCACGCGCCGGCTCGTCATGCGGGTCCTCCGCCGGGACGAGACGCCCGCCTGACCGCGGCGGCAGCCGTCGCGCCCCGTGCGCATCGCGGCGGAGGGGGATACGCTAGGGCGCGTCCCCGCGGAGTTCCCGAGCCAAGGAGGCATCATGCGCATCCGATCCCTGCTCGCCGCCTCGCTGTCCGCCGCCGTGGTCCTCTCGGTCGGCGCATCGGCGGTCGCGGCCGCTCGGCCCACCACCCTGCCGTCCGAGCCGGACTTCGCCTACGTCCGGATCCTCAACGCCTTCACCGGCGTCCCCGCCCTCGACGTCTACGAGAGCCGCGTCGCCGTCGACACGCCGCCCTCGTTCCCCGCCGTCCCGTACGGCACGTGGACCAAGTACCAGAAGGCGTACTTCACCCCGGACTGCACCGGCATGATGACGTGCCAGGTCTGGTTCGAGATGGCGGTGCCGGGCGAGGCGGCGTCGTTCAAGAAGGACGACATCGACCTGCGCGCCGGGAACTACTACACGATCGCCCTCGCCTCCACCGGCAGCACCGGCCCGAACTTCATCAAGGTCCGCGAGGCGATGTCCAAGGCGATGATGTCGTCGCTCCGGTTCGGCAACCTGACGACGGACGTCACGAAGAACCTCGACTTCGCCGGGACCAGCCTGACGAAGAGCGCGAAGCTGTTCTCGTCCGCGTCGGCGAAGAACGTGGCGTACGGCCAGGTCACACAGATCCGCCCGGCCGTCCAGGGCCCGCGGCCCGCTTCATCCTCGTCCCCAACCGGTAGGCCCACCCCAGGCCGACGGCTCGCCGGCCCCTCGGCCCGCCGCATCGTCACGGGGCCCCGCGGGCGTCAGCCCCGGGGCCTCGCCGCGTGCCGCGTCAGTGGGGCCGGCCGCTCCGGTGCAGGGTGCTCGCCGGCTGTCGCCTCTCGAACCCCGTCGTCGCCTCGTGCCACCAGGCGACCTCCTCCTCGCCCAGGCGCCAGCAGAGCCAGACCTGCCGGCCCTCGACCAGCGCGGGGAAGTCCAGGAGCCCGGTGCGGAGGTCGCGGAGGGCGATCCCCCACGCGTCCAGGCGCCCCACGGCGGCCTCCATCTGGTCCACGAGCGCCCGGATCCGCGCGCGCAGCGCTGGTCCCTGAGCGCCTCGGCGATCGGCCGGACGCGCGGGAGCATCCCGGTCGCGGAGTCGAGGTCGTAGAACGTCGGCACCGACCGATGGTAGCCGCTCGACGCTCCGGGCGACGCCGGCGCGTGGCAGAGTGAGCGAGGCCTTGCGGGAGAGCAGCGGGAGGGTCGGACGTGCGCATCGGCTTCCAGGTCTGGGGGAGCAACGTCGCATGGGGCGACCTCATGGCCGCGGCCGAGGCGATCGAGGCCGCGGGGCTCCACAGCTGCTTCGCGAACGACCACTTCGTGCCCGTGGTGGGCGCGGCCGACGGGGTGGACCCCGACGCGGCCGGCCCGATCTTCGAGGCGATGACGACCGTCGGCGGGTGGGCCGCCCGCACGTCGCGCGTCCGACTCGGCTGCCTCGTCGCGGGCGGGGGCTACAGGAACCCCGGGCTCCTGGCCCGCGAGGTCGTCGCGCTCGACCACGCGTCCGGCGGTCGGATGGCGCTGGGGATCGGCGCGGGCTGGCATGCGCGTGACCACGCGATGTACGGCTGGGACCTCCCGCCGATCGGCGAGCGGCTGGACCGGCTCGAGGAGCAGGCGCGGGCGCTCCGCGGGCTCCTCGACGGCGAGCGCGTGACGATCGACGGCCGGTGGGTGCGGTTCGACGACGCCGTCCTCGACCCGCCCCCGCTGCAGCCGCGCCTCCCGCTGCTCATCGGCGGGAGCGGGGAGAAGCGGACGCTGCGGATCGTCGCGCTCTACGCGGATTCCTGGAACGGCGAGGGTGATGCCGCGACGTTCGCGCGGAAGAACGCCGTGCTGGACGCGCACTGCGCCGCGGTCGGTCGGGACAGGGCCGCGATCCGGCGGACGGCGGGCCTGCCGCCGCCGTGCATCCGTTCGACACGGGAGAGTGCGCTCGTGGACCTCGCCGCGACGTTCCGGCGCCACGGCTGGTCGGACGCAGACGCGGCCGCCGCGGCGGCCGCGGCGCCATGCGTGGGGACCGTGGACGACGTGGTCGCGGCGCTGGCCGGGTACGCGGCAGCCGGGGCGGAGGAGGTCTTCTTCGACTGGCCGGCGCCGTTCGACCCGGAGACGCTCGCGGCGCTCGCCGGGCCTGTCCGCGAGCGGCTGGGCTGACGAAGGGGGCCGCTCGGGGGCTCCGCGGCCGGTCGGACGGGCGCCACCCGGGGTTCCGCGGCCGGCCTCGGCCTGCGACGGATCGCTGCCCCCTTGACCCGGCCGCCTCCCGGCTGCTACGGTCGTGCAATCGGTTGCGCAGTGGTGGTGCGCCATGGTCGGATCCGGCACGGACGTGGACGCGGGGGCTGGGATCCCCGTGGGCACGGATGCCCGCCTGCGCCGGCCGCGGGGCCTGCGATGACGCGCGGGACGGCCGGCGAGCGCGTCGTCCTCGGGGACGTGGCCCGTCGCGCCGGCGTCTCCGTCTCGACCGCCTCCCGCGCACTCGCGGAGGACCGGCGGATCAGCGCGGCGACCCGCAGGGCGGTGCGTGAGGCGGCGACCGACCTGCGCTACGTCCCCAATGCGACGGCGCGGAGCCTCCGCGCGCGGCGGACGCGTACGCTGGGCCTGCTGCTCGCCGACCTCAGCGACCCGGTCCACGGCCTCGTCGCGGCCGGCTTCGAGGAGGAGGCCGCACGGAGCGGCTACGGGGTGACGTTCGCCGCGGGCCAGGGCGACGACGCGCGCGAGCGGCGATCGCTGCGCCTCTTCGCCGAGAACGCGGCCGACGGCGTCGCGATCGCCTCGACGCTGCTCGACCCGACGATCGCCCGGAGGCTCGTCCCGGGCGGCAGGGTGGTCATCGTGCAGCCGGACAGCCCGCGACTCCCGCGGGACCGGCGCACGCGCGTGCGCGGCGTCATCCGGACCGACGACGTGGCCGGGATGGAGGCGGTCGCCGCACACCTCGTCGAATGCGGGTACCGGGACGTCGCGTACGTCGGCGACGGGACACGGACGTCGGACGTGGTCCGCCACCGCGCGCTCGAGCGCGCGCTGAAGCGCGGCGCGCCGCCGCTGCCGGTCCGGTGGGTGCCGGCGCCCGACGCGGCCTGGCGCGCGCCGGAGCCGGTCGTCGCGGAGATCGCGCGGTCGCTGCCCGACGTGCTCGTCTGCTTCGACGACAAGCTCGCGCTCTCGCTGCTCGACGCCCTGCGCGCCCGCGACCTGCACGTCCCCGACGACGTCGGGGTCGTGGGGTTCGACGGGATCCCCTTCGCGGAGATCTCGAACCCGCGGCTCACGACGGTGGTCACGCCGGCATTCGAGATGGGGCGACGCGCGGCCGCGATCCTCATCTCCGCGGTCCAGACGGGTACGATGCCCGAGGCCGAGACGCTCCCGGTGGCGCTCGCGGTCCGCGAGAGCACCAGGGTCCGCCTCGCTCCGGCGGGGGAGGTGGCGCCAGGTGCCTGATGACCTGCCCGCGATCGAGCTCGTCCACGCGACGAAGCGCTACGGCGACACCGTCGCGCTCGACGACGTCTCGATGCGGATCGCTCCCGGCGAGTTCTACTGCCTCCTGGGGCCGTCGGGCTGCGGGAAGACCACGACGCTCAACCTGATCGGCGGGTTCGTGCCGCTCACGTCGGGCGAGCTCCGGATCGAGGGCCAGCAGGTGAACGACCTGCCGCCCCACAAGCGCAACGTGAACACGGTCTTCCAGAACTACGCGCTCTTCCCGCACATGTCGGTCGCCCGGAACGTCGCCTTCGGGCTCGAGATGGACGGGGTGAAGGGGCCCGAGGTCGAGCGCCGCGTGGACGAGTACCTCGAGCTCGTGGGGCTCCTGGCACTGAAGGACCGACTCCCGCAGCAGCTCTCCGGCGGTCAGCAGCAGCGCGTCGCGCTCGCACGGGCGCTCGTGAAGCGACCCGCCGTCCTCCTCCTCGACGAGCCGCTCGGCGCACTCGACCTCAAGCTCCGCAAGCAGATGCAGGTCGAGCTCGCGCGCATCCATCGCCAGGTGCGGACGACGTTCGTCTTCGTGACGCATGACCAGGGCGAGGCGCTCTCGATGGCGACGCGCATCGCCGTCATGGACGCGGGCCGCATCGCCCAGGAGGGGACGCCGCAGGAGATCTACTACCAGCCCGCCGACCGGTTCGTCGCCGACTTCATCGGCGAGTCGAACTTCGTCGCCGGCCGCCCGTCCCAGGGCACGGACGGTCCCGTCCTCGAGCTTGCGAGCGGCGAGCGCGTGGCGCTCCCCGCTGCCACGGCCTCGCTCGCCACCGGCGAGGAGGCGACCGTCATGGTCCGCCCCGAGTGCGTGGACGTCGGCCTCGAGCCGCCGCCGGGCCCGGGTTGGGCCGTCATCCGCGGGCGCGCGATCGGCGTCTCGTTCCTCGGCGACCTCACGCGCGTGACGGTCGTCACCGCGGCCGGCGAGGTCGTCGCGTCTCGCCCGCACGCCGAGCGGAGCCGCGCCGCGGCCCTCGGCAGCCTCCTCGACGAGGAGGTCTCCGTCTGGTGGTCCACCGCAGAGTCGATCGTCATCCGTCAGGGCTGAAGTCGGGCCCGTCGCGCGCGGAGGCATGCGAGGGCCCGGGGAGGAGGATCGGTCATGGTGCAGCGTCACTCGCGCCGGGAGTTCCTGAAGATCACCGGTGTCGCGGCCGGCGGGCTCGCCCTCGCGGCCTGCTCGTCCGGCACGTCGTCGCCGGCCGCGTCGGCCGGCGCATCGGCCCCGGCCGGGTCGGCCCCGGCGGGCGGGTCGATCAACTTCCTCACGTGGAGCGACCACTTCGGAGAGGCGGCGCTCGCGGCGGTCAAGGAGCAGACCGGCATCTCGGTCAACGTCAGCGAGCTCGCCGACAACATCGACGGGTTCAACAAGCTGAGCCAGGTGAAGGGCCAGCTCGACCTCGTCTCCGGCGACGCGCTCTGGGTCCCCAAGTACTACGACGCCGGGCTGGTCGAGACGATCGACATCAACAGCTTCGAGGTCGCGAAGCAGCTCTACCCGATGGCCCGGGAGTTCGACTTCTGGACGAAGCCGGACGGCTATCTCGCCTACCCGTGGGGGTGGTCGCCGATCCAGGTCGTCTACAACCCCAAGTACGTCACCGGTTCGCCCGATTCGTGGGAGGTGATGATCGACCCGAAGTACGCCGGGAAGGTCGTCATGGAGAACCAGCCGACGGACATCATGCTGTTCGCCGGGATCGCGACGGGCGCGAAGGACATCTACAACATGACCGACGCCGAGCTGAAGACGGCGCAGGACTGGCTGCGGAAGCTCAAGCCGAACGTCTACAAGCTCGTGCAGCAGAACAACGAGACCGTCTCCGCCCTCGCCTCCGAGGAGGCCTGGCTCGGCACGCAGAACCTCGGCGCCCCCGACCGCGTGAAGGACGCCGGCGGTCCCGAGGTCGTCGCGATGATCCCGAAGGAGGGGACCACCGGCTTCATCGACGGCGAGATGACCGTCAAGGAAGGTGCGAACAAGGCGCTCATCAAGCCGTATCTCGAGGCGGCCGCGCAGGCCGAGTGGGTCGCCCAGAACTTCCTCGACAACGGGCGACCGCTCCTCAACGAGAAGGCCTACAAGCTCCTCGTGGACGGTGGCAACCAGGACAAGGCGGACCGCTACCTCTACAACCAGCCGGAGCTCGCCCTCAAGATGCGGCTCAAGGGCCCGGCCGGGAACACGGATGCGTACGTGAGCGCCTTCAACGAGGTCTTCGGCGGCTGATGCCGGAGCCCCGCGTGGCCGTCAGGGTCCCGCGATGACCGCCCAGGCCGGCGGGCCCGTTCCGGGCCTGCCGGCCGAGGCGCACGCAGGGAGCCGCGGCGCTGCGCTCGGGCGGCTCTGGCCGTTCGGGCCGGCCGCGGCCGTCCTGCTCTTCCTCTTCTTCATCCCGCTCGCGATCGTCTTCGTCTACTCGTTCTGGACGGTGCAGAACCTGCAGCTCATCCCGACGTGGACGCTGCAGAACTACCTCAAGTTCTTCCAGACGGACACGTACATCCGCACGTTCCTCAAGACGATCATCATGGCCGTCCTCGTGACTGCCGCGGGGATCGGGATGGCGTTCCCGTTCGCCTACTTCCTGGCGCGGTACGTGTCGACCCGGTGGCAGCGCGTGCTGCTGCTCGCGGTGATCATCCCGTTCTGGTCGAGCTACCTGGTCCGCGTCTACGCGTGGCAGGCGATCCTCGGCGAGAAGGGCGCGCTCAACTGGCTGCTCATGCAGGTCGGGCTCATCAGCGAGCCGCTGACGATCTTCCTGTACAACGACGTGGGGGTCTTCATCGTCCTCACGTACGTGTACTTCCCGTTCGCCGCGCTCTCGCTCTACTCGTCGCTGGAGAAGTTCGACTTCACCCAGCTGACCGCGGCCCAGGACCTCGGTGCGACGCCGCTCCGCGCGATGCGCCGGATCCTCCTCCCGCAGGTCCGGCCGGGGTTCATCACGGCGATGATCTTCGTCTTCATCCCGATCATCGGCGAGTACCTGACGCCGACGCTCGTGGGCGGGACGAAGGGCGTGCTCATCGGGAACCTCATCGTGAACTTCTACCGCGGCGGCGCGTTCCCGGCGATGGCCGCGGCCTCGTTCATCATCGCGGCGTTCATCATCCTGCTGCTCGTGCTCTTCCGGCGGTACCTGCAGCTCGACGATGTCGTGACGAAGCTCTAGGGCGCGACGATGGCGAAGCCGATGGACCGCCTGGAGACGATGCCGGTGAGCCGGCGCTCGCGCGCCACGCGCAACGCCTTCCGGGCGTGGTCGCTCGTCGTCTTCGCGTTCCTCTACGTGCCGATCGCGTTCCTCGTGCTGTTCAGCTTCGAGGACAGCCGGACACCCGGCCTCCCGTTCACGGGCTTCACGCTCGACTGGTACACGTCGCTGCCGGAGAACAGCCAGCTCATCGGGGCGGTCGCCAACTCGATCGTCATCGCGATCATCGTCGCTGCCGTCGCCACGCTCGTCGGGACGATGGCCGCCTTCCCGCTCGTCCGCGGCGGCATCCGCTGGCCGAACGCCGCGCGCGTGGCCTTCACGATGCCGATCATGCTGCCGGGCATCCTCATCGGCGTCGGCCTCGTCGTCTTCCTCGCCGGGACGCTGGACATCCAGCTCTCGCAGCTGACCGTGATCGCCGGGCACCTCGTCCTCACGATGCCGTTCGTCATCCTCATCGTCGCCGCACGGCTCCAGGGCTTCGACCGGCGCCTCGAGTGGGCGGCGGCCGACCTGGGCGCGGGGCCCGCGACCGTCATCCGGCGGATCGTCCTGCCGCTCATCGCGCCGGCGATCCTCGCCGCCGCGCTCATCTCGATCACCCTGTCGATCGACGAGTTCGTCGTCACCTTCTTCACGGTCGGCTCGCAGCTCACGCTGCCGATCTACATCTACACGCAGATCAAGTTCGGGGTGACGCCGGAGGTCAACGCGGTCGCCACCCTCGTGATGGTCGGCACGATCCTCGCCCTCGGGCTCATCACGCTCGTCGCGACGCGCGGCCGGCGGGCGGGGCGTGCCGTCGTGAGGCGCGTCCGGGGAGGTCGATGATGCTCGCGGCGGTCTACCACGGCGAGGGGGTCGTACGGGTGGAGGAGATCCCGGAGCCCGTCCCGGCGCCGGACGAGGTGGTCGTCCACGTGGAGGCGTGCGGGATCTGCGGGAGCGACGTCCAGATCGCCAACGTCCCGCCCGGCCACCCATCCACCCCGCCCGTCGTGCTGGGCCACGAGTTCGTCGGCCGGATCACGGCCGTCGGCAGCGCCGCGACGGGCGTCGAGGTCGGGCAGCGCGTGATCATCGATCCGGATCCCAAGTGTGGCGCGTGCGCCTTCTGCCGCGCTGGCCGGCCGGCGAACTGCGCGAACATCGTCGCCCTCGGCGTCTACCGCGACGGGGCCCTGGCCGAGTACGTGGCTGCCCCGGCCGCGTGCGCCTTCCCGATCGCCGAGGACGTGCCCGCGGAGATCGCCGCGCTCACCGAGCCGCTCGCGTGCGTCGTGAACGCGACGAATCGGGCGGCGATCCGGCCCGGCGAGTCGGCCGTCGTGTATGGCGCGGGGGCGATCGGCCTGCTGTTCGTCGCCGTGTTCCGCGCGTCGGGCGCGAGCCCGGTCGTGGTGGTCGAGCCGAACCCGCGCCGCAGGGCGGTGGCGCTCGAGGTCGGCGCCGACCACGCGCTGTCGCCCGAGGACTTCGCCTCGCGGCGCGCCGGGATCCTGCCGCTGGGGGCGGACGTCGTCGCGGACGCGGTGGGGAGCGCGCTGGGCGACGCGATCGACGTCGCTGCGATGGGCGCGCGGATCGTCGTCTTCGGGATGAACCAGAACGCGGTGGTCCCGATCAGGCAGGTCGTCATCACGGAGAAGTCCATCGGGATCTTCGGAACGTACATCACGCACTACACGTTCCCGGCCGCGATCCGCATGATCGAGAGCGGCTCTCTCAATCTGACGCCGATCGTGAGCGACGTGGTGCCGCTCGCGGACGCGCTCGACGGCCTGGCCCGGCTTCGGTCCGGCGAGGCCACGAAGGTGGTGATCGTCCCATGAGCGACGTGGTGCTCGCCCCGACGGGCCGGAAGCCTGCGAACGAACGGATGAAGGTCGCGAACGCGCCGTGCAGCTATGGCGTGGACGAGGTCCTGAAGGACGACGCGTGGATGCCCACGGGTCTCCAGGTCCTCGACATGATCGCGAACGGCGGCTACGAGGGGACGGAGCTCGGGCCGCCCGGCTTCCTCGGGACGGCCGAAGAGCTCCGCGGCCGGCTCGTCGAGCGGAACCTCGCCCTCGTCGGCTCGTTCCTCCCGATGCGCTTCAGCGAGAACGAGTACGCGGACGAGGATCGCGCGTGGCTTCGCGATTCCCTCACCCTCGTGCGCGACGCGGCGCCGGAGGGCAGCCGGCCGTTCGCGATCCTCTGCGACGGGTTCGACCAGCCGCTGCGGATGGAGTTCTCCGGCCGGATCGCCGAGCACCCGGAGGCGTGGATCCCGGACGCCCGCTTCCCGGTCCTCATGGACAACCTCCACCGTGCCGCCGAGATCGCGCGGTCGATGGGCTTCGACGTCGTCGTGCACCCGCACGCCGGCACGTACATCGAGACCGTGGACGAGGTGACGCGCGTCCTCGACCACATGGACCTCTCGCTCCTGGGCCTCTGCCTGGACACGGGCCACCTCCGCTACGGCGGGGCCGACCCGGCCGCGCTGGTCCGCGAGTACCGCGATCACATCCGACACGTCCACCTGAAGGACGCGCGGATGCAGGTGATCGCCGACTGCAAGCGCGACGACGTGGGCCTGCACGAAGCGCTCCGGCGGGGCGTCTTCTGCGAGCTCGGCCAGGGCGACTCCGGCCTGCCCGAGGTGATGGAGGCGCTCGACGAGGTCGGCTACGAGGGGTGGCTCGTCGTCGAGCAGGACCGCGGCCTGACGATGGCGGACACGCTGGACATGGTCTTCGAGAGCAACGTCCGCAACCGCGAGTACGTCCGGTCGCTCGGCGTCTGACATCGACGGGCGGCGGCGGACGCGCCCCGTGCGCTCCGCCGCCGTGGCCCGTCCGCCCCGCCCCGCCCCCGGGGCTCGCGTGGCGGACGGGCGGGAAGCTGCAAGGAAGGTGTGACGTGACCCCGACGCTCCTCCGTCGCGCCGCCGGGCCCGGCCCGGGCGGCGTCGTCGTGCGCACGGATCCGGCGGATGCCGGCTGGCGCTACCTCACGTTCGACGTCCATCGCCTCGCCGCCGGCGACCGGGTCGCCCGCGACGGAGATGGCGAGGAGGTGCTCGTCCTCGTCCTCGAGGGATCCGCCGACGTCTCCGCCGGGGACGCGCCCGACGGGGACGGCGGCACGGTCGCCGGAGGTTCGTGGGCGGGCGTCGGGGGTCGGGAGACGGTCTTCGCGGGCCCGCCGCCGGGCATGGTGCTCGCCGCGCCCGGGGCGGACGTCTCGGTCACCGCCACGACCGCCGCGCTGGTGGGCGTCGCCCATGCGCCGGGCGGCCCCGTCCGCAAGACGCGGCTCATCGCGCCGGGAGACGTGAAGGTGGAGGAGCGGGGGAGCGGGATGACCGCGCGTCGCGTCCATCACCTCCTCCCGCCCGGGGGCGACCTCGCGGGGCGCCTCATCGCGTTCGAGGTGTTCACGCCGGGCGGCAACTGGTCCTCGTACCCGCCGCACAAGCACGACACGGAGGATCCCCCGCGCGAGGCCTACCTCGAGGAGCTGTACTTCTACCGGTTCGCCCTGCCCCAGGGGTTCGCGTTCGCGCGGGTGTACACGCCCGACAGGTCGCTCGACGAGGCGATGACCCCGACCGACTGCGACATCGTGGTGGTCCCGCGCGGCTACCATCCGGTGGGCGCGCCCGCCGGCTACGACTGCTACTACCTCAACGTGATGGCGGGCGACAACCGCGCGTGGCACTTCATCATCGACCCGGATCACGCGTGGCTCATGGACTGGACGCCGCCC
>JALOOH010000267.1 GCA_025454515.1 Chloroflexota bacterium | reverse complement strand
GAAAGAAGGTCGATCTGGTCGGGGCGAGAGGATTTGAACCTCCGACCTCATCGTCCCGAACGATGCGCGCTACCAAGCTGCGCCACGCCCCGACCGAGGTGCCCTGAGGCGACGCGGATGATACCACTTGCCGGCCGAGCGGCCACGGGCCGGGTCGCCATGGACGGCCGCCCGGCCCGCCCGCGGTGCCCCGACGTCACCCCGCTCGACCCTTTCCGGCCCGTTCCCGGGCCTCTCCGCTGCTCTACGATGGCCGCATGACCGATGAGATCGCGATCGCAGCCACCACCAGGGATCCCGCGGCGGCTCGACGCGCTGACCTCGCGGCGCTCGCCGCCGAGGAGTGGGACGTCGTCGTCGTCGGCGGCGGCGTCACCGGTGCGGGCATCCTCCTCGACGCGGTCTCGCGCGGCCTGCGCGCGGCGCTGATCGAGCAGTCGGACATCGCGGCGGGGACCTCCAGCCGCTCCTCCCGCCTCATCCACGGCGGGCTCCGGTATCTCGAGCAGTTCCACATCGGGCTCGTGCGCGAGGCGCTCGCGGAACGCGCCCGCCTGCTCGATCTCGCGCCGCACCTCGTGTCGCTGCGGCCGCTCGTCTTCCCGCTCTACGGCCTGCCGTTCGCGACGCGCGCCTTCTACGGCGCCGGCATCGGCTTCTACCGCGGCGGGATCTCGCGACATCTCGGCGTCAAGGCCACGCGCGAGCTCGTCCCGTCGATCAAGCCCGAGGGGCTCCGAGGCTCCATCGTCTATCACGACGGGATGGAGGACGACGCTCGGTACGTCATGGCGGTCGCCCGGACCGCCGCCGGGCTGGGCGGCCTCGTGCTCACGCGCGTCCGTGCCGACGGGCTCGTCCTGGAGGGTGGGCGCGCGAAGGGCCTCGTCGCGACCGACCTCGCCGGCGACGCCGGCATCCGGATCCGTGCGAAGCACGTGATCGACGCCACCGGCGTCTGGGCGGCGCGCGCGGACAGCCCGTTCGGCGGCGCCCGGATGGTCCCGAGCATGGGGTCGCATCTTGTCGTCCCGCGCGAGCGCATCCCGATGAAGCACGGGATGGCGATCCGCGTCCCCGGCAAGGTCGCCTTCATCGTGCCGTGGCCCGACTTCTGGGTCATCGGGACGACCGACGCCCCGTACGAGGGTCCGCCGGACCGACCGACCGCGAGCCGGGCCGAGGTGGACAAGCTCCTCGACACGGTCAACACGGTCCTCGCGGTCGACCTCACCGCCGACGACATCGTCGGCACGTTCGCGGGCCTCCGGCCGCTCGTCGGAGAGGCCCAGGACGGCGGGACCGTCAAGGTGTCGCGCGAGCACAAGGTCGCGGTGGACCGCACCGGGCTCGTCCGCATCGGCGGCGGCAAGTACACGACCTACCGGCTCATGGCCCGCGACGCGGTGGACGCCGCGCTCGGCCCGGCCGAGTCGGTGTCGCGCCCGTCCGCGACGGCCGAGCTGCCGCTGGTGGGGGCCGCGTCGCGCGCGGTCCTCTCGAACCTCGCCGACCGCATCTCGAAGGACCACGGCCTCACCGCGGAGCAGGCCACGCGCCTCACGTTCCGGCACGGCACGGAGGCGATGGCCGTCGTGGAGCTGGGGCGCCAGCGCGACCTGCTCCGCCCGCTCGTCACGGACCGGCCGTTCCTGGAGGCGGAGGTGGTCTGGGCCGTCCATCGGGAGCTGGCGCTCTCGCTGGACGACGTGCTGGCCCGGCGCTTCCGGCTCGCCACCGAGATGCGCGACCGTGGCGCTTCGATCGCGCCGCGCGTCGCCGACCTGGTGGGCGACGAGCTCGGGTGGGACGAGGCCCGGCGGCGGCGGGAGGTGGACGCCTACCTCGCCGGCGCGCGGCGCGAGTACGGGGTCCCGGGCGTGGCGGGCGAGGCGGGGATGCCCGTCGCGGAGCCCGCCGGGACGTCCGCCGCGCAGGGCGCAGCGGCGGGCCTGGCCGCCTCCGAGGCCTGATCGGTGGCGCGCACGCACGTCCTGGCCCTTGACCAGGGCACCACGTCGTCGCGGGCGATCGTCTTCGACGACGCCGGCCTCCCGTTCTCCTCGGCGCAGCACGAGTTCCCGCAGGTCTTTCCTTCGCCCGGGCACGTGACGCACGACCCGGAGGCGATCTGGGCGTCCCAGCTGCGCTCGGCGCGCGAGGCGCTCGCGGCCGCCGACCTTCGACCGGGCGACCTCGCGGCGATCGGGATCACGAATCAGCGCGAGACCGTCGTGGTGTGGGAGCGGGCGACCGGCCGGCCGGTCGCGGACGCGATCGTCTGGCAGAGCCGGATCACCGCGCCGGCCGTGGACCGGCTGCGGGCGGACGGCCACGAAGCGCTGTTCCGCGAGCGCACGGGCCTGCCCCTGGACGCGTACTTCTCCGGGCCCAAGATCGCCCACATCCTCGACGCGGAGCCCGGCCTCCGGGCCCGTGCCGAGCGGGGCGAGCTGGCTGCCGGGACGATCGATTCGTTCCTCATCTGGCGGCTCACCGGCGGCCGCGTCCACGTGACCGACGTGAGCAACGCGAGCCGGACCCTCCTCTTCGACATCCACCGCCTCGCGTGGGACGAGGAGCTGTGCCGGATCGCCGGCGTGCCGATGGCGGTCCTCCCCGAGGTCCGCGCCTCGTCCGAGGTCTACGGCGAGGCCGACGCGTCGATCCTGGGCGTGTCCGTCCCCATCGCGTCCGCGATCGGCGACCAGCAGGGCGCGCTCTTCGGCCAGGGCTGCCTGACCGACGGCCGGGCGAAGAACACGTACGGCACCGGAGCATTCCTCCTCCTCAACACCGGCGATCGGCCGGTCGCGTCGCGGAACGGGCTCCTCACCACGGTCGCGTGGCGCCTGGGGCCCGACGGTCCGGTCTCGTACGCGCTCGAGGGCGCTGTCTTCATCGCCGGCGCGGCGGTCCAGTGGTTCCGCGATGGGCTCCGCGCGATCGACCGCGCGGGGGACATCGAGGCCCTCGCGGAGGAGGTGGACGACACGCAGGGCGTCTACCTGGTCCCCGCGTTCGTCGGGCTCGGCGCGCCGTACTGGGACGCCTCGGCCCGCGGCACGATCGTGGGCCTCACCCGCGGGACGACGGTGGCACACCTCGCACGCGCGACGATCGACTCGATCGCCTACCAGGTGTTCGACGTCCTCGAGGCGATGGAGGCAGACACGGCCGAGCGGCTCGACGTCGTCAGGGTGGACGGCGGCGCAGCGGTGAACGACCGGCTGCTCCAGCTCCAGGCGGACCTGCTGGGCGTCCCAGTCGAGCGTCCGGTCGTGACCGAGACGACGGCGCTCGGCGCAGCCCTGCTCGCGGGGATCGCCACGGGGATCTGGCCGGACGCCGGCGCGGCCACGGCCACGTGGCGGCTCGACCGCCGGTTCGAGCCGCGGATGTCGGCGGACGACCGGGCGCGGCGGATGCGCGGGTGGCGCCGGGCGGTCGAGCG
>JALOOH010000266.1 GCA_025454515.1 Chloroflexota bacterium | reverse complement strand
CGTCCACGACGACGTCCACCGGCCGCCCCAGGTCGCGGCCCAGCTCCGCCCGGAGGACCCCGACCGGCGGCGGCGCGTACGTCGCCACGATCCGCACCTTCACCAGATCGTCGAAGACCTCGACGCGCGTGATCTCGTACGAGCCCGCCGGGCCGCGCGAGAGCCAGGTCGCGACGTCGCGCTTGGCCACCTGGACCTCGGTGGACTCGCGGACGGCCGCCGCGCCGGTCCCGATGTCCCTGCCGAGGCGGTCGATCCGTCCGTAGCCGACCGCGAGGAGCATGAGGGCGCCGGCGACGACGATCGCCACGAAGTTCGTGAGGAAGAGGATCGTCGCGCCGGCCGCGTCGGGAAGGAGCCCCGCCGCGAGGCAGATCCCGACCGTCGCGAGCGGCGGGACGAGGGCGACGGCGATCGCGACGCCCGGCAGCGCCGCGGCGACGCGGCGGTCGCTCAGCGCGTACGCGCCGACGGCCCCGGCGGCCAACGCGACGAGCAGGTCGAGCAGCGTGGGGGCGGTCCGCGCCTGGACCTCGGGGTTGGTCGCGACGTCGCCGGACCCGGGAGCCACGAGCGCGAGGACCGTCGCGAGGCACACGACCCCGACGGCGCCGAGGACCACCAGGAGGGCCGAGGAGGCCGCCCGTCGCGGGCGGCCGGTCACGAGCGCGGCCGCGAGCCCGATCATCGGGGTCATGAGCGGCGCGACGAGCATCGCCCCGATGACCACGGCGGTGGACGCCTGGAGCAGCCCGAACGTCGCGATCGCCGTGGCGAGCGCGAGCATGATGGCGAACGACCGGATGCGCCCGCTCCGCCCCGACCCCTCGAAGAACAGCGACGCGTCGATCTCGTCGCGCTCGGCGCGAGGGAAGGGGTTGCGGGCGACCCGCCGGGCGACGAGCACGAGGATGCCGCGGATCTCATCCCCGGGCGGCGTGGGCAGGTCCAGGCGTCCGGCCATGCGCAGCGCCGCCAGGACGCCGGCGACCGCCCACATCGCGGCGAACGCGGTCCCGACGATGACCAGGCCCACCGAAGGCGACAGGAGGAGCAGGAGGCCGATCGACCCCTCCAGCCCGGCCGACGCGATGATCCAGGCGCGACGCTCCTCCGAGAGCCGGTCGGGCCGCGCGATCACGACGTGGAGGACGGCACGCGCGATGACGAGCGCGCCGGCGATGCGGGACGCGGCCGCGAGCGTGAGGTCCGGGAGCACGAGGAACGCGGCGCCGGCGAGGACCAGGAGGCCGTGCGGAACGGCGCCGAGGGCATCGGCGCCACGCCGGGGGACGCGCGCCGTCCCGAGCATGTCGCCGAGCCCGATGAGCACCAGGGCCGCGCCGACGACCTTGACCTCGAAGGTCTCGCCCTGGAAGAGCACGGCGATGACGAAGGCGGCGACCGCGACGATCCCACGGACGACGGGCCA
The DNA here is from genome assembly GCA_025454515.1 of Chloroflexota bacterium. GTDB lineage: Bacteria > Chloroflexota > Limnocylindria > Limnocylindrales > CSP1-4 > CAIYQJ01. The sequence goes on along the minus strand of JALOOH010000266.1, from coordinate 2,628 downwards.
CCAGGCCCGGAGCCGACCGGCGGGGGGCGCGGCGGCGGGTCCTGCGGGTCCTGCGGGTCCGGTCATCGTCCTATCCTCGACGGGCGGCCCGGGTAGGCGGCCCGCGGCTCCGCCACAGGCTACGGGATGCGGCAGACCGGCCGCGCGTCGGCGCCGCGGACGGTCAGGACGGCGCGTCGACCGCGGGCCGTGGCGCCTGGTGCGATCCGGACGCGACCTATGGACATCGGATGAACCCCCTGGCCCACAGGCAGCCACCGCAGGCCGGAGTGGGGCTGCCGAAGCAGTCCTCCAGGTTCTCGTCGGCCATGTCGCAGCTGTTGCAGATCGTGCACGGGGCGAAGTCGAATGCCATGAGCCGCTCGCGCAGCGCGACGTAGGCCGGGTCGCCCCACGCCTCGAGCAGGCACCGGTCGTTGATGTTCGCCACGGCGAACGCGTGGTTCGTGCGGAGCCGGAAGTCGAGGTAGCTGCCGTGCGTGTGCAGCAGCGGCAGGCAGGGGCTGATCGCGCCGTCCCAGCGGATCGACACGCTCCCCTTCTCGACGAACGGACAGACGTCGGCCCGACCGTCGCCAGCTGGGCTGGAACGCAAGCGCACCCCGCGGCGCGCCTCCACCCAGGCGACCCGTTCGGCCGTCAGCTCGTCGACATCCATCCGGGGCAGCGAGACCGCCGGCGACCAAGGGGACGGCTCGGCGACCTCGGTCTCGATCGACCGCGCGTACAGCACCTGGTCCCGCATCTCCGGCGTGTGCGCCAGGACGTTGCTGACCGAGACGCGGTCTGCGCCCAGCCTCTGCCCGAGCCGGATCACCTCCGGCAGGTCGGCGATGTTCCGCTTCATGGCCACGAAGGCGATGCCGAGCCGCGGCACGGCGGAACGGGTCGTCAACCGCAGCGCCCGCAGGCGGGTGAGGTCCTCGATCACCTGCGGCAGCGCGTCCCACAGGCGGACGTCGGCGTAGCTCTCCGGCGTCGACCCGTCGATGGAGACCCACAGCCGGTCGAGCCCGATCCGGACGAGCGCCCGACGGGTCTCATCGTCGAGCCGCGTCCCGTTCGTGATCAGCTCGACCGGGCAGTCGATCGCCTTCGCCGCAGCGATCATGGCCAGGAGGTCGGGATGGGCGAAGGGCTCGCCGAACCCGCCGAAGAAGATGGTCGGCGGCGGCGACACCTCGCGCACGCCCTCGATGACCCGGGCGAACGTCTCTGCCGACATCATCCCCGGCGGCTCGTCCCAGACGTTCCGGATGCAGGTGCGACAGACGAGGTTGCAGAGGGTCGTCGGCTCGACGTAGACGCGGGCGAGTGACGCGCTGGACCGCCCGATCGCGATCGAATCGCCACGCTCCTCCACGCTGGCGACCGCCCCGTCCACCAGGCCGAGACGCGCGGCCAGCTCGGGCGGCAGGACGAGATGCCCCCGTTCGTCCACCTGGACGCGGGTTCCTTCCGGGACGGTACCCGCCCGCGCGACACGAGGACGCCGTCGATCAGGACGACCGGCAGCGCGAAGAGCGCACCGCGGAGGACGATCTCGGACGGGTCGGTCACGTGGCGGACCTCGACATCGACGTGCGCCCGGTCGACCACCGCGCGGATCTCCGCCGTCGTCTTCTCGCACCGGGGGCATCCCGGCCCGAGGACCTCGACCAGGCGCATCGCGACGCCGCTGGGCCCGTGGCCGTCCGGGGCCGGAACGGGCTACTCGCTCAGCCAGACGGCGATGTCGCCCGCAGACGGCACGCGGCCGTAACTGACGACCTTGCCGTCGATGACCAGACCGGGAGTGCTCATGATCCCATAGCCCCTGATCTTCCCGTAGTCGGTGACCTTCACCACCTCGGCCTCCACGCCGGCCATGGCGACCGCCTCCCGCGCGTTCTTCTCGAGGCGTTGGCAGTTGTTGCAGCCGGGTCCGAGGACCTCGATGGTCTTCATGCGGGTGGCTCCTTCGTGTGACGGGCGCACCGGCGCCGTGTCTCAGGTGTAGATGAGGAAGTTGAAGAGGTAGCCGACGAAGAGGATCCCCGCGGTCACGATCGCGACGAAGACGGCGAGCAGGCGCGTCTTCATCACGTTCTTCAGGATGATCAGCTCGGGCAGGCTGATCGCGGTGATCGCCATCATGAAGGCGAGCGTGGTCCCCACCGCCATCCCCTTGCCGAGGAGCGCCTGGACGATCGGGATCGTCCCGGCGGCGTTGGAGTAGAGCGGGACGCCGAGGAGGACGACGATCGGGACCGCGAGCGGATTGCCGGGTCCCGCGACCGCCATGACGAGGTCCGCCGGCACGAAGCCGTGGATGAAGGCGCCGATCCCGATGCCGACGAGGACGTACGGCAGGATCCGCCGGACCAGCTCCTTCGTGTACGCCCAGGCGTCGCGGACCCGGTCTTCCGGCGTGAGCCTGACCTCGAGCGAGGTGCCGGTGCCCACGCCCTGGAGCTCCCAGACGTAGTCCGCGACGTAGCGCTCCATGTGGAGCCGCCCGATGACGAGGCCACCGACGATCGCGACCGCAAGGCCCGCGGTCATGTAGACGAGCGCGACCCCCGGGCCGAAGAGGCCCCACAACAGGACGAGCGCGACCTCGTTGACCATCGGGCTGCTGATGAGGAA
>JALOOH010000265.1 GCA_025454515.1 Chloroflexota bacterium | reverse complement strand
CGCGTCGGGGACCGGGACGATCCCGTCGCGCTCGCAGTAGACGACCGGGATCGGCGTCCCCCAGTAGCGCTGGCGGCTCACGAGCCAGTCGCGCAGCCGGTACGTCACCGTGGATCGCGCCCGGCCATCGGAGGCCAGCCACTCGGTGATCGACCGGAAGCCGTCCGGCGCGGACATCCCGTTGAAGCGGCCGGAGTTGACGAGGACGTCCGTCTCCGCCTTGGAGACGTACGCCGCCTCGAGCGGCCGGCCGTCGTCGAAGGCATCGGCCGCCCGGATGACCTCCACGATCGGCAGGTCGAACTCCGTCGCGAACGCGAAATCGCGCTCGTCGTGGGCCGGGACCGCCATGATCGCCCCGGTCCCGTAGCCGGCGAGGACGTAGTCGGCGACCCAGATGGGGATCCGCTCCCCGTTGACCGGGTTGACCGCGTGTGCCCCGGTCGGCACGCCCGTCTTCTCGCGCTCGGTCGAGAGCCGCTCGATCTCCGTCGCGCGCCGCGCCTGCGCCGCGTACGCGTCCACGGCGGCGCGCTGGCCGGGGGAGGTGATCTCGTCCACGAGCGGGTGCTCGGGTGCGAGCACCATGAACGTCGCGCCGAACAGCGTGTCCGGCCGCGTGGTGAAGACGCGCAGCTCCTGGCCGCCCGCGTGGTGGTCATCGGCGGCGACGGTGAAGACGATCTCGGCACCCTCCGACCGGCCGATCCAGTTCGTCTGCATGAGGCGGACCGGGTCCGGCCACTCGATGCCCGAGAAGTCGAGCAGCTCGTCGGCGTACTTCGTGATCCGCAGGTACCACTGCGGCAGGTCGCGCTTCTCGACGGGCGCGCCGCACCGCCAGCAGTGCCGGTCGGCCCCCTCCACCTGCTCGCGGGCCAGCGTGCCGTCGTTGGGGCACCAGTCCACCGGCGAGGTCGCGCGATAGGCGAGGCCGGCCTCGAGGAACCTCAGGAACAGCCACTGGTTCCAGCGGTAGTAGGACGGGTCGCAGGTGACGACCTCGGCGCTCCAGTCGAACGAGGCGCCCATGCTCCGGAGCTGCCGGCGCATGTTGTCGATGTTGCGGTAGGTCCACTCGGCAGGGTGGATCCGGTTCTTGATCGCGGCGTTCTCGGCGGGCAGCCCGAAGGCGTCGAAGCCGATCGGCATGAAGACGTTGTCGCCGCGCATCCGGTGGAAGCGCCCGATCGCGTCGGTGGGCGTCTTGACGTACCAGTGGCCGATGTGCAGGTCGCCCGACGGGTAGTCGTACATCGTGAGGAGGTAGTAGCGGGGGCGCGACCCGTCGGACAGGTCGGTCCGATGGAGGCCGAGCTCGTCCCACCGCTGCTGCCAGCGCGGCTCGATCTCCGTTGGCTCGTACCGGTCGATCCGTGTCCGCTCGCTCGGGCTCACGTGCCTCCCTGCCTTGTCGGTCGTCGTGGCGGCCGGCCGCGGCATGCGGCCTCGCCCGGATATGCGGAACCCCCCGCCGGGCCGGCGAGGGGTCCGTGAGTCCTCGGCGTCAGTGGAGTGGTGGAGCTAGGGAGGCTCGAACTCCCGACCTTCTGAATGCCATTCAGACGCTCTCCCAGCTGAGCTATAGCCCCACTGGTCCGAGCCGTCAGTATAGCGAACGATGTCGCGCACGCCCACGCCCACGCCGCCGATCGAGCGCCCCATCCGCCTGGAGCTCCCCGGCGGGCCGGTGGACGCAACGCTCCGCGCGAGCACCCGCGCGCGCCGCCTCCGCCTCTCCGTGGACCACCGGCGGGGCCTCGTGGTCACGGTGCCGGTCGCCGGCGGCCGGGGCCGGGCGCGGCCGCCGGACGACCGCGTGATGGCCGCCGCCGTGGCGTTCGCCGCGGAGCGGGAGGCGTGGATCCGACGGCACGTCGCCGCGGTCGAGCGGGCGCGCGCGGCGGAGGCGGCGCGGGGGCCTCTCGGCGACGGGTCGGTGCTGCCGTACCGGGGCGAGCCGCACGTGCTCCGGGTCGCCGACGCTGCGCCGCGGCGGCGCTCGTCGGTGGCGCGGGTGGGCGGCGAGGAGGGCGACGAGATCCACGTGGCGCTCGCGGCGAGGGATGCGGATCGGCTCGGGGAGGTGCTCGAGCGCTGGCTGCGGACGCGGGCGGGCGATGCGATCGACCGCGCGGCGGCCATGCACGCGCGGGCGCTGGGCGTGACGCCGGCGGCCGTGACGATCCGCGACCAGCGGACGCGGTGGGGGAGCGCGAGCCGGAGCGGCCGGATCAGCCTGTCGTGGCGCCTGGTCCTCGCGCCGCCGGAGGCCCTGGAGACGGTGGTGGTCCACGAGCTGGCACACCTGCGGGTCTTCGGGCACCCGCCGGAGTTCTGGGCGCTCGTCGCGTCGCGCGTGCCGGAGCACCGGACGTGGCGGCGCTGGCTCCGTCAGCACGCGGCCGAGCTCCACGGGGTGCTGGCCGAGGAGGGGTGACCGGCAGCGGGCCGTCACCGATCGAGCGTGATCACCGCGACAGCGCCGCCGTTGGCGATCGTCATCCCGCCGGGGTACGGCGCGATCACAGGCCCGATGTACCCGCCGGGGGCGGGCACGGCCCTGGGGAGCGCCTGCCACGCGAGCCCGTCGGGCGAGATGCGCAGCCCGGAGGCCATGGGATCCGTCGCGAGCGATGCGATCACCCACCCGTGCGCGTCTGCGGCGACCGACCACCCCGCGAACCCCAGGTCGAGTTCGAGGTCGCGCCAGGCGAGGCCGTCGTCCGAGACCCACGCCATCCCCTTCCCGTCGCGGCCACCGACCGCCACGAACCGCCCGTCGCGCCCGGCGATCTGCGC
>JALOOH010000084.1 GCA_025454515.1 Chloroflexota bacterium | reverse complement strand
GGAGCGAGCCGTCCGGCGCGACGGTCCGGTCCGTCCACCCCGTCGCGCGGAGCGCGTCGCCGATCTCGGCGACCACGTCCTCGCCCTCGCCGAGGACGACCGCATCGAGGATCGCCGCGAGCGGCTCGGGGTTGAGGGTCGTCGTGCCGCCCGCGATGACGAGCGGATCCCCCGGACTCCTCTCGGCGGTCGTCAGGCCCACCCCGCCCAGGTCGAGCATCGAGAGCAGGTTGGTCGCGACGAGCTCGTACCCGAGGCTGAACCCCAGGACGTCGAACGCCGCCAGGGGGCGGCGGGTCTCCAGGCTCCAGAGCGGGAGCCCTTCGGCGCGGAGCGCGTCCTGCAGGTCCACCCAGGGGGCGAAGCACCGCTCCGCGAGCGTCCCGTCGCGGTCGTTGAGGACCTCGTAGAGGATCTTCAGCCCCAGGTTGCTCATCCCGATCTCGTACAGGTCGGGATAGGCGAAGCACCAGCGCAGGTCGCACGCGGCCCAGTCCTTCGCGACGATGTTCCACTCGCCGCCGGTGTACCGGGCCGGCTTCTCGACGCGCGACAGGACGGCATCGATCCGCTCGCGCGGCAGCGGGGACGGGACGGGACCCGAGCGGGGGGGCGCGGGGGCGACGGTCATCGGGACGCCGGTGCGCGGCGGGCGTGCGGGTCGGCGGCCCGTCTCCGGGCCGGCCTCACCACTCGGCCCGCGCCTGTCTGATGTTGATGCTCTGCAGGATGCCCAGGCCAAGCGCGAGCGTGATGAGCGACGCCCCGCCGTGGGTGATGAACGGGAGCGGGATCCCCGTGATCGGCATGATCCCGATGACCATCCCCACGTTCACGGCGAGCTGGAAGAGGATCATCGACGCGACCCCCGCGCCGAAGAGGGTGCCGAACGGGTCCCGCGCACGCCAGGCGGACGTGAGAATCCGCCACAGCAGCGCGACGAACAGCAGGAAGACGACGAGCGCCCCGAGGAACCCGAGCTCCTCGGCGAGGATCGCGAAGACGAAGTCGGTGGTCTGGACCGGCAGGTAGTCGAGCTGGCCCTGGGTGCTGTTCGTGAGGCCCTTCCCGAGGAGCCCGCCCGCGCCGACGGCGATCTGCGCCTGGAGGAGGTGGTACCCGGACCCCTGCGGGTCGGCGGACGGGTCGAGGAAGCTCAGCAGCCGTGCCTTCTGGTAGTCGTGGAGGATCAGGTTCCACGCGACCGGGATGAAGGCGACGACCGCCGCGCCCAGGAGGGCGAGCCACCGGAGGCTCGCGCCGGACATGAAGAGCATGCCGGCGACGATCGCCGCGAGGACGAGCGAGGTGCCCAGGTCCGGCTGGAGCATGACGAGCGCGACGGCCGGCGCCATGAGGAGCCCGGCGCCGAGGATCGTGGAGAGCGAGTCGAGGCGCGCCTCGCGGGCGCTCAGGTACCGGGCGAGCACGACGATCATGAGAATCTTCGCGAGCTCGCTGAACTGGAACTGCAGCCCCACCACGGGGATCGTCACCCAGCGGGAGCTGTTCCCCACGCCGTCGCCGATGAGGAGCGACAGCCCCAGGAGGCCCAGGTTCACCGCGTAGAGGGGCCACGCGAACGTCTTGAGCCACTTGTAGTCGAACGCGGTCGCCGCGACGAAGACCGCCACCGCGATCACGGCCCATGCGGCCCCGCGCGTGAAGGTCGTGCCCCAGGAGAACGGCGAGACGCCGTCGTGGACGCTGTTGCTGTACGCCATGACGAGCCCGAACGTCATGAGCATGAGCGCGTAGGCGGAGAGCTGCCAGTCGTACGCCCGCCAGGCGGAGCCGACCGCGCGGGATGCGGCGCCGAGGCGCGCGGGCTCGGCGCGCAGGACCCCCATCAGGGGGCACCCGGTCGGGCGTGCGGAGCGGTCGGCATGACTCGGCGCATCAGTTCCCGTAGAAGTTCCCGCGCTCGAGGAGCGACGGGATCCGGTAGTCCTTCTTGATGCCGAAGTGTAGCTGCAGGTAGTACTTGGCCACCTCCGTGGCGGCATTCCCGACGGTGTTGGCCCCGTAGACGAACGAGACGATCGCGAGCTGCGAGTCCGGCTTGCGCACGTCCCCGCTCTTCGAGACGAAGCCCGCGTACCACGTGTGGTACGGGAGCCGGCCCTTCGCGTCCTTCACGCCGAACTCCGCCGTCCCGGTCTTCCCGGCGACGACGATCGGCATGTCCACCACGTTGTACGTGTGCCGGCTCGTCGCGACGTTCCTCGCGGCGAGCCGCATCGTCTGCAGGTTCGCCGACGAGATCGCGAGCTTGCGGATGAGCTTCTTCTCGAACGGCCGCGCGACCTCGCCGTCCGGGCCGATGACCTCGCGCACCACCTGCGGCCTGTACAGCTTGCCGCCGTTCGCGAGGGCCGCGTACGCGTTGAGCACCTGGATGGGCGTCGCGACATCGAAGCCCTGGCCGATGCCCGCCTGCAGCGTCTCGCCGGTGAAGATCTCCTGGCCGAAGGTGTCCTGCTTCCACTGGTTCGTCGGGACGAGGCCCACGACCTCGCCCGGCAGGTCGATCCCCGTGCGTGCACCGAAGCCGAACTGCTTCGCCCAGTACGCGAGCCGGTCGATCCCGAGCTTCTCCGAGAGCTGGTAGAAGAACGTGTCGCTCGAGTGCCCGAAGCCGCCGATGATGTCCAGGGGCCCCCACCCGCGCCTGTTCCACTCCCAGTACTTGTCCGGCCCCACCTGGATGTACGGCTTGGACAGGATCTGCGTGGACTTCGTGATCTTCTTGTCCTGCAGCGATCCCGCGCCCGTGACGAGCTTGTACGTGGACCCCGGTGGGTACTGCTCGGCGATCGCGTGGTTCACGAAGGGCGTGTCCGGGTCGGTCAGGTACTTCTTCATCTGGGCGTCGGTGATGCCCTCGGCGAAGTCGTTGTCGTCGTACGTGGGCAGGCTGACCATCGCGAGGATCTCGCCCGTCTGCGGGTTCATCGCGATGAACACGCCGCGACGGACGCCCGCCTCCTTGAGGCCCCACTCGAGGGCCTGCTGCGCGTACCGCTGCTCCTTGAGGTCGATCGTGAGGCGGAGGGACGACCCGGGCACCGCCTCCCGCGCGGTCTCGAGGACGCGGAGCACGCGGCCGGTCGCGTCACGCTCCACCGTCTGCGCGCCGTACGTCCCGCGCAGCTCGCTCTCGTACGAGGACTCCACTCCCGCCTTCCCGACGATGTCGTCCGGCAGGTAGCCCTTCGCCTGGAGCTCGGCGAGCTGGGCGGCATCGATCGCGCCGGTGTAGCCGAGGATCTGCGACATGAGGGGCCCGTACAGGTAGTCGCGACGCGATTCCACCGCGACCTCGACGCCGGGCAGCTTGAGGCCCTCCTCCGCGATGATCCGCGCCGTGGACTCCGGGACGTCGCTCCTGATGCGGACGAGGTCGAAGCTGGAGCCGACGTTGCTCTCGATGCGGAGGTTGATGTCCGCGGGCTTCATGTCGAGGAGCTCGGCGAGCCGCGCCACGACGGCGTCGCGCTGCGGGTACGGGAGATCGGCCGGCCGGACCTTCACGGTCCACGTCGGCACGTTCCGCACAAGCAGCTTCTTGTTGCGGTCGTAGACGACGCCGCGCGTGCTGGGGATCGGCTCCGTCGCGGTCCTGTTCGCCTCGGCGAGCGCCTCGAACTGCGGCGCCTGCTGGATCTGGAGGAAGACCAGCCGCGTCGTCAGCGCCGCGACGACCACCGCGACCGCGACGCCGAACGCGAGGAAGCGCATCGGACGGCGGGAGCGGACGGCGTCGTTGGGGAGGAGAGCGTCATTCACCAGGCGACTCGCTCCTGCTCGCCGAAGCGGCGGCGGAGGAGGATCGCGATCGGCAGCGCGGCGGAGTAGACCACGGTCGTGTAGATCGCGTCCGGGATGACCGACCCCACCGGGTCGGGCGCCGGGACCGGCCCGGCGAGGGCACCATACACGACGAACCACAAAAGCGCCGTCGCGACCGAGAGCGCGAAGGCGGCGAGGACGAGGAGCGGCACGCGGCTGCGCGCCCCCGTCCGCGCGACCAGCGTCGTCGCGCCGGCGGCGAGCAGGAGGACGAACGAGGACGAGCCCATCGGGCGCGCGAGGAGGGCGTCCACGACGATCCCGCCGACGAACGCCGCCACCATCGCGCCGTCGAGGGCCCCGAAGGACGCCCACAGCAGCACGACCACCAGGACGAGGTCGGGCGTGGCGTCACCGATCGTGACGTACGGTCCCACGCTCGCCTGGAGGATCGCCGCCGCGACGGCCGCGAGAGCCGCGAGAGCGAGGCTCATGGGCTCGTCGTCCCTCTCGTGACGGCGCCGCGTGCGGCGCGTGTGCCGCGGCGCGCCGGACGGGGGCGGGTCCGATGATACGGGCGCCCCCTCGGCGGGGCAAACGCCGGCGGGAGCGTGACGGCGCCGCCGCGCACCACGACGCGCGGCTTCCGCGGGCGTATGTCGTTGCGTGCGCAACTAACTTGTCTCGGCGAGGCAGTGCCCGACCGACGCCGTGGACTGCCCCGCGGTGCCACGAGCCGCTGTTGCACGTGAAACACGGTTCCGATCGGTTCCCGGCCTTCACGTGCCGCCGGGGCGGGCTCGCGGAGCTGAGCGGCAGCCGGTGTTGCACGTGAAACACGGTCACGATGTACGACGCTGCGCTCCCAGCCGCGCCACGAGCGGCGAGGGCGGTCCCGCGGGTGAGCCGGCGGCCGACCCCGCAGGGCGGCCCGCAGGTGAGCCCGCGATGAGCATCACGTGCCACCCTCCGGCGCACTGGGGGCCGGCCGGCGCGAGCTGCGGTCTCGGCCGCCGGCCATCACTCCCGGCCACGATGCGAAGGTGTCACAGGACGACAGCGACAGCCCGACCCCGCCCGGAGACCTCCCCCGATGGTAGGATTCCCGCGTGATCGCCCCCATCGCGCCCCCATGACCGCGGGGCAGACGATCGCCTGCGCCAACCAGAAGGGCGGCGTCGGCAAGACCACGACCGTCGTCAACGTCGCCGCGTACCTCGCCCTCGCCGGCGACCGCGTCCTCATCGTTGACCTCGACCCCCAGGGCAACGCGACGAGCGGCCTCGGCATCGACCGGTCGGCGGCGCAGCGCTCCGTGTACGACGCCGTCGTGGAGGACGCTGCGCTCGACGAGCTGGTCGTCGCGACCTCGATCGACGGCCTCTCGCTCGTCCCATCGTCGATGTCCCTGGCCGGCGCGGAGGTCGAGCTCACGCCGCTCGCCCAGCGCGAGCGGCGTCTCGCACACCTCCTCGCGCCGACGGTCCCCTCGTACGACTACGTCCTCCTCGATTGCCCACCTTCACTCGGCCTCCTCACCGTGAACGCCCTCACCGCCGCCGACTCGGTGCTGATCCCCATCCAGTGCGAGTACTACGCCCTCGAGGGCCTGACCCAGCTCATCGCGACGATCAACCTCGTGCGCGACCACCTCAATCCCGACCTCGCGATCAAGGGTGTCGTCCTCACGATGTACGACGGTCGCACCAACCTCTCCGCGGACGTCGCCGCCGAGGTGCGTCACCATCTCGGAGAGGCCGTCTTCGACGCCGTCATCCCGCGGAGCGTGCGGCTGGCGGAGGCCCCGTCGTACGGGCGGCCGATCGTCGATCACGACCCCACGTCCCGTGGCGCACTCGCATACCGGGAGCTCGCGCAGGAGCTCCGGCGGCGCGATGGGAAGCCGGCGGTGCTCGACCCGGCGGATGCGACCGCCGGCGTCACCTTCCAGGCCACGGTGAACGCGAGCGAGGAGCTGGCGTCATGACCAGCCGCAGCGAACGGCACCAGGGCGGTCTCGGCCGGGGCCTCTCCGCGCTCATCCCCACCCGTCCGACCGCCATCGAGGCGCCGACCGAGATCCCGCTCGCACGGATCGCCCCCAACCCGTATCAGCCGAGAGCGGAGATCGCCCCCGAGGCCCTCGCGGAGCTCGCTGCGAGCATCGCGGAGCACGGGGTCCTGCAGCCGATCCTCGTGACGGAGACCATCGACGGCTACCGCCTCGTCGCGGGTGAGCGTCGCGTGCGGGCCAGCCGTCTCGCAGGGCTGGAGCGGATCCCGGCCGTCGTCCGCGAGCTGGCTGACCACGACCAGCTGGAGCTCGCCCTGGTCGAGAACATCCAGCGGGAGGACCTCGACCCGCTCGAGGAGGCACGGGCGTACCGCCAGCTCATCGACGAGTTCGGGTTCACCCAGGAGAAGCTCGCGAAGCGGATGGGCAAGGCACGTCCGACGATCGCGAACAGCCTGCGCCTGCTGGAGCTGGATCCGGAGGTCCAGGCAGCCCTCGCCGCGGGCCTGATCAGCGAGGGACATGCCCGGGCGCTCGGCGGCCTCCCGACCGACAGGCAGGCGCGCGTCCTCGCCGTCGTGATCGAACGCGAGCTCTCGGTGCGCCAGGCCGAGGAGCTGGTCCGTCGCCTGCGTCAGGAGCCGGCAGCCGCCGCGGCGACCCGCGGTGCCGATGCGCCGGCGGTCGACGCGGAGCTCGAGCGCGTCGAGGGAGACCTCCGCACCGCGCTCGGCACCAAGGTGAGCATCTCCCGGTCGCGGCGCGGTGGCCGGATCATCATCGAGTTCTACAGCGACGAGGAGCTGTCACGGCTCTTCGATCGGCTCGTCGGAGGGACGGAGTGACGGACGACCCCAGGCACACCGGTGGAGGCCGCGCCGGCCGCGCATCGCCCTCGAGCCCCCGGGCGACGCGCAAGCGTGCCCCCGCGGACGAGTACGGCGCGAGCGCGATCCAGGTGCTCGAGGGCCTCGAGGCCGTCCGCAAGCGCCCCGGGATGTACATCGGCTCGACGGATATCCGGGGCCTCCACCACCTCGTGTGGGAGGTGGTGGACAACTCGATCGACGAGGCGATGGCCGGGTACGCGACCCGGATCGACGTGACGATCACCGCGGACGGTGCGCTGCGCGTGGTCGACGACGGCCGCGGCGTCCCCGTCGGGCGTCACGCGACCGGCAAGGACGCGCTCGAGGTGGTGCACACGGTGCTCCACGCGGGCGGCAAGTTCGGCGGGAGCGGCTACAAGGTGTCCGGCGGCCTCCACGGCGTCGGCGTGAGCGTGGTCAACGCGCTCTCCGAGTGGCTCCGCGTGGAGTCCGCGCGCGACGGCGCCGTCTGGGCCCAGGAGTACGCGCGCGGGAAGCCGACGATGCCGGTGACCAAGGTCGGCCCGCAGGGCGGCCGCCGCGGCACGACGACGATCTTCCGCGCCGACACCGAGATGTTCGACACGACCGACTTCTCCTTCGACACGATCGCCCAGCGCATGCGCGAGTCGGCCTACCTCAACAAGGGCCTGTGGATCCGCCTCGCCGACGAGCGCGTCGACCGCGAGCGATCGTTCTACTTCGAGGGCGGGCTCATGTCCTTCGTCCGCCACCTGAACCGGAACAAGGACGTCCTCCACGACCGGCCCGTCTACGTCGATCGCGTGGACGGGACGACGCGGATCGAGGTCGCGCTGCAGTACAACGACAGCTTCAGCGAGAACGTCTACGCGTTCGCGAACAACATCAACACGGTCGACGGCGGGACGCACCTCACCGGCTTCCGCACGGCCCTCACCCGGTCGCTGAACGAGTTCGCTCGCAAGAGCGGCGTCCTCAAGGACTCCGACGGGAACCTGTCCGGCGAGGATGTGCGCGATGGCCTCACCGCGGTCATCAGCGTGAAGCTGCCGAACCCGGAGTTCGAGGGCCAGACGAAGGGCAAGCTCGGCAACGCGTTCGTCACGCCGCAGGTCGCGGCCGCCGTGGCCGACGGGATCTCCCAGTACCTCGACGAGAACCCGTCCGACGCGCGCCGGATCGTGGAGCAGTGCCTGCGCTCGGCCAGGGCGCGCGAGGCCGCCCGCAAGGCTCGCGATCTCGTGATCCGCAAGGGGGCGCTCGAGGGACTGGCCCTGCCCGGCAAGCTGGCGGACTGCCAGGAGCGCGACCCCGCCAAGAGCGAGCTGTACCTCGTCGAGGGCGACTCGGCCGGCGGGTCCGCGAAGGGTGGCCGCGATCGACGCTTCCAGGCGATCCTGCCGTTGCGCGGCAAGATCCTGAACGTCGAGAAGGCGCGGCTGGACAAGATCCTCTCGAGCGAGAACGTGCGCCCGCTCATCGTGGCGCTCGGCGCCGGCATCGGCGAGACGTTCGACATCGCCAAGCTCCGATATCACCGGGTCATCATCATGACCGACGCCGACGTGGACGGAGCCCACATCCGGACGCTGCTCCTCACGTTCTTCTACCGGCACATGCCGCTGGTGATCGAGCAGGGCTATCTGTACATCGCGCAGCCGCCCCTCTTCCGCGTCAGCACCGGCAAGGTGACGCGCTACGCCCAGTCCGAGGCGGAGCGGGACCGCATCGTGAAGGAGATGAGCGCGAAGAACGTCTCCGTGCAGCGGTTCAAGGGCCTCGGCGAGATGAATGCCGACCAGCTGTGGGAGACGACGATGAACCCGGAGACGCGGACGCTCCTCCGGGCGGAGATCGAGGATGCCGCGGAGGCCGACGGCATCTTCACGATGCTCATGGGCGAGAAGGTCGCGCCGCGGAAGGACTTCATCAAGTCCGAGGCGCGCAAGGTGCGCAACCTTGACGTCTGACGTGCCCGTCGCCGCGGCCGCCGGCACGGGCGCCGCGGCCGGATCCCCGCCGACACCCGGGACGCTCCTCGCGGAGCGCGGCGATCGCGGCGCGCCCGATGGCGAGGGCACGTTCGACATGGCGGCCCATCGCTGCTTCGCGTGCGGCGACCACAACGCGCAGGGGATCCGGATGGCGATCCATGTCGAGCCGGATCGCTCCTGGTGCGACCTGGCGCTCGAGCCGGCGTTCCAGGGCTGGGAGGGGATCGCGCACGGCGGGATCCTCGCGACGCTCCTCGACGAGGCGATGGCCTGGGCCGTCGCCTCCCGCGAGACGTTCGCGGTGACGGCGCGGATGACGATCGACTACCGGCGCCCGGTCCAGGTCGGCGCGATGCTCCGCGTGGAAGGTCGGGTGACCCAGGCGAAGCGCCGCCTGATCCGAGCCGAGGCGGACGTCCTCGACGCGCGGTCCGGGGCGACCTGCGCGCACGCCGAGGGCGTCTACGTGACGCTGCCGGACGACCAGCAGCGCGAGCTGCGCGCCCGGTACCGGTTCTCGGGCGCGGCGGACGGTCCGTCGGGCGAGCGTCGCTGGCGGGTGCGCCAGACGCTCCCGCCCGTCGACGCCGGATCGGCCCTCGTGTCCGACGTGGCGAGCTCCCCGCCGGGCGGTCCCGAAAGTGATACGCCCGACCTGGGGCCCACGTCATGACCCCGATCTCCGCCCAGACCCCCGGGGCCGCGACCGCGGCGGCGACCGCGTTCGTGGCGGCCCACCGCGCCGCGGCGACGGCGCTCGGCGAGCGGCTCGGCGCGCTCCTCGACGATCCCGGGGCGTTCGGCATCGAGCTCGACGCAGGCCTGGCCGCGCTCGCGGACCCGGTCTTCGCGGAGGCGATGGTCTGGGTCGCGCCGGGGGTCGCGGGTGTCGTCGGCGTCCGCCAGCCGCTCATCTCGGCC
>JALOOH010000083.1 GCA_025454515.1 Chloroflexota bacterium | reverse complement strand
CCCTGGGCCGGGTCGTAGGGCGTCACGATCGCGATGAGACGGTAGGCTTGGCCGGCGACATCGATCCGGCAGCCCTGGAATGCGGCGACGCCGCCGGTCATGGCGAGGGTCGTTCCGCCCGAGCACGAGAGCCGCCCGGGGCCGCCCGTGTCAGGGGAGGACGGGTCGATCCCAAGGTCCACGAGGTACCCGAGGGCCGGGTCCCAGTCGCCGAAGAGCGACACGACCGGCTGGACCGGCCACGGCACCCCGGCCTGCCCGGTCGCAGCCGGACCCCCGACGTTCGCGCCGAGCGGCTGAGTGGAGAAGTCAGCGTACGCATCGCCGAGGGCAGCTGCGCGCCCGGCCCCGACGACCTGCGCCGCGGCGAGCGGCACGAGGAGGAGGACCGCCCCCGTGAGCGCCGCGGCGTGCAGGAGTCGTCGCGCGGGTCCACGTGCACCGAGCTGCATGCCGATCTCCTCTCCTGGACGCCCGTCGCGACCGTTCGACGCGCGCCGCGAAGCGGCGGCTCGGTACGGCGCGGACGACGCGACTGTACCGGGACGCAGCGGGCGGGTCACCCCCGCCGAAGTACCGGGTGGGTCCGCCGCGCGACGCAGTCGCGGGCGCCGGGCGCAGGCCGGCGCCCGGCGGTCCGTCGGCCGCGGAAGGACCGCCGGGGGGCGGGCCTTCCGGCCCGCCCCCCGGCGGAAGGATCATCGCGGCCGCCGGCGCGACGCCGGCGGGCGGAGGCTACTGGACGTTCATGCGCTGGACGACGGACGAGCCGACGTAGTTGTACGGGTTGGGCAGGGTCACGGCACGGATGTACCACTTCCCCGCCGCGTTCCACGTGTACTTCAGCGTCCCGACCCCGTCCCTGTTGAGCGGCACGATGATGCTCTTCGTCTTCACCCAGGTGCTGCCGGTCAGCCGCCAGAACTGGAACTCCACGCGCGCGACGCCGCCGGGCAGGCCGCCGGACGGGACCGGCCGCGCGGTGGCGGTGTACGTCTCCGTGTAGCCGACGCTCACCGTGCGGGTCCCGGTCCATTCGGGGCGCAGCAGGACGAGGTTGCGGACGTTGACGGTGCGGATGTTGGACGTGGCCGCACCGAGCGAGGCGTCGCCGTTGAAGACGACCTTGTACTGCCCGTTGAAGCGCGGCGTGTACTGGATGACGGCCCGGCCGGTGCTGTCCGTCGTGAACGTGGAGCTCGACGAGGGGATGATCTGCCACCCGTTGTCCGTGGGCGCGAGGCGCTGGAGCTGGAACGTGTGGTTGCCGCCCCCGGCGAACTGGACGGTCGCGGTGAACGGATCGCCCCAGACCACGAGCGACGGGTACGTCGTGAGCGTGATCGACGCGACCGACTGGGTCATCGTGAACGGCAGGCTGTCGACGAAGATCCCCGGCGTCACGGTCGTCGAGGCCGAGACCGTCGCGCGGAGCTTGTAGGCGGTGCCGGCCGGGGTGATCGAGCATCCGGTGAACGCCCCGACGCCCGCCGAGACGGTGATCGTGTTGCCGCCGGTGCACGTGAGCGTGCCGGGTCCGCCCGAGGTGGGCGTGCCGGGCGTGATCGTGAGGGTCACGCGGCTCGTGAAGTCGGTCGTGAGGGTCTGGCCCGCCGCGTTGCGGATGACGACGACCGGCTGGATCGAGAACGGCGTGCCGGCAGGGCCCGTGGGCACGACGCTCGCCGTCGCGCCGAGCGGCTGCGTGCTGAAGGCGATCTGCGGCGCCGCCGTGATGTTGAAGCCGAGGCTGTCCGCGCGGCTCCCCGGCGTCACGGTGCTCGAGGAGGTGACCGTGGCGCGCACCGAGTAGCCCGTGCCGGCCGCGCTGATGGAGCAGCCGGTGAAGGTGGCGAGGCCGGCGGAGACGGTCACGGTGTTGCCGCCGGTGCACGTCAGGATCCCCGGGCCGCCCGTCGTGGGCGTGCCGGGCGTGATCGACAGGGTGATCTGGGTGGTGAAGTCGGTGATGAGCCGCTGCCCGGCGAGGCTGCGCACCTCGACGACCGGCTGGATCGACCACGGCACGCCGGCGGTCCCGGTGGCCGTCTGGCCGCCGATGTTCGCGCCGAGCGGCTGGGTCGTGAACACGACCTGCGTGGAGCCGCCGCCGATGGTGAACTGGTTGGACGACGCGCCGATCAGGCCCGGCGCCGACGCCTCGAGGCGGAACGTCCCGGACCCTGTGACGGAGCAGCCGAAGAAGGTGACCGCTCCGGTGAGGGCACCGGTGAAGTCCGGGTTGACCGGGCAGGAGAGCGTGCCGGCGCCCGAGATCGTGGTGAGCGACAGAGACACGAGGTGGATCGCCGCGATCGGGGTGCCGACGGAGTTGGTCACCTGGACGACCGGGTTCGGCGAGAGCGTGCCGGTGACCGAGTTCGCCGGCGACTGCGTGAAGGAGAGCCGGTCACCGACGATCGGGCCGATGTTGACCGCGGTGCTCGTCGCCGGGGTGGGGCCGCCGGGGAGACCGGTGGTCGCCAGCAGGGTGTACGTGCCATTGAGGCTGATCTGGCAGCCCTGGAAGTCCGCGTAGCCGTTGAAGAAGGTCCGGGAGTTGGTGCCCGTGCAGGACAGGATCCCGGCGCCCGGCCCGGTCGCGATCGACAGCGAGACAGTGCCGCTGAAGCCGGTGAGGACGGCGTTGGTGAGGCTGTCACGCACGACGATCTGCGGCTGCTGCGGCCAGGCGGTGTTCGCGGGACCGCCGCCGGGCTGGATCGAGAACTGGAGGTAGCTCGAGGAGACCACCGGCCCGACGTTGATCGGGTTCGACACGACGCCCTGGTAGCCGACGAAGCTCGAGGCGATGAGCGTGTACGTGCCGTTCACGCTGAACGAGCAGCCGGTGAAGAAGGCGGTGCCGCCGATCGTGTTCACCGTGTTGCCGGACGTGTTGCAGGTGAAGGTGCCGGGGCCGGTCGCCTTGGCGAGCGTGATCTGGTCGATCGGCACCGGGTTGGTGACCTGGTTGCCGAACTTGTCGCTCACGCGCACGGAGGAGGCGAACGTCGCACCTGCCGCGATGCTCGTCGGCGGGGGCGTCGTGAAGTCGAGCTGCGAGGCCACCCCGGGAACGGACCCGAGGCCGCCGATGTTCGCGCCCGGCGCGAAGCCGGCGTACGTGACCGCCATGATGCCGGCGGTCGGCGTGGTGTTCGTCGGCCGGACGTTCAGCGCGTTGATCGTGATGTCACACGGCCCGGAGTTCGTGCCGGTGATGCCGATCTGGATGCTCGCCCCGGTCGTCGTCGGGTTGATCGAGATCCCGGTGCAGGAGACCGCCTGGACGTTGGCGCTGCCGGGCAGGAACTCGAAGCCGAACGGCGCGGACACCACGATGATGCCGCCGCTGAACTCGCCGTTCGCGCCCTGGAGCGTCGCCTGGCCGGCGAGCATCGTCCAGGAGCCGGATCCGCCAGACGCCGACGTGGTGTCGAGCGAGATCTGCGATCCCCCGCTCAGCCCACCCGAGACGCCGGCGGCGAGTGCCGTGCCAGGCACGACGACCATCAGGGACGCGACGAGGGTGAACGACGACAGGAGGGCGACGAGCCGCCGACGGCCCGTCGGCGCTAGTCCTGTTCCACGCATCTGGGTACCTCACGCTGCGACTGTCGACGGAGCGAACGGCATGGCGACCTGCGCGTGCGTGCGCGCTTGGCCTGATAGTACGCCCGGCCGTCCACTCGGGGATCACCCGCGCCGGTGCGATCACACGGGCGCCGTGCGCGGCGAGTCCTTCCGGAGGACGCTCGCGCAGGCCCCGCGGTTCCCTGCCGGGCCGGAGCCGTCTGCTATCGGAGCGTCGCGTACGCGATCCGGACCGTGATCGAGGCGATGTCCGTGGACCCCGGGCCGGCCTGCTCGGCGGCCACGTAGAAGGTGGACGCCGCAGCCTTCACGGAGGCTGTCGGGAAGGCGAACGATGCGGTCCCGCCGGCGTCGGAGACCCAGCCCACCGCGTCCACCTCGCTGCCGTTCCACGTCCCGACAGCGGCGTCACCCGTGCCCGAGCGGGCCGTCTCGAGGCTCACCCGGACGTCGCGGACGACCGTCCACGCCGGGTGCGCGAAGCCCCAGAACGCGACCGCACGCTCGTCGGGCGAGTCGGAGCGCATGCGGATGCCGTCCGGGAAGGTGGACGACGGCCCGATCGACGCGAGGTCCGCGGACGTCGTGAAGCTGCGCGCGTCGCGCGCGCTGCCGGGAAGTGTCGCCGTCCAGACGGCGGAGTAGAGCCGCTTGGCGGACACGGTGAGCGGTGCGTATCCGGACCAGCGGATCACGCCGGCCGCATCGATGGTCCGCACCCGGATGCGGTATGCGCCCGCCGTGACCGCCCGGCCGGCGGTGTCGCGGCCGTCCCACGAGGCCGTCACCTGCCCCTTCGCGTGGCGGCCCTGGGAGAGGGCCCGGATCGCCTTCGTCGAGGTGCCCGGGTAGACGTACACGGTCGCGGTCGCCGTGCCGCCCTGCGTGAACGTGATCGACGAGCGGTCGCGGTAGCCGTCCACGTACGGGAAGACAGGCGACGCCGTGAGGCTGCCCACCGCGACGCCGCGGATCGAGACGGTCACGGGGATCGAGATCGACCAGGTGCCGGCATCGGTGGTAACGGCGACCACGACGGCATACGTGCCGTCCGCCACGAGCGGCGCACCTGCGGCCGAGCTGCGACGGCCGTCCCACGTGACCGACGCCGAGCCGGCCGGGCGCGCGCCGCTCGCGAGGGTCCGGACCGTGCGTCCCGCCCCGTCCCGGACGGTGATGGCGACCGTCGCTGCCGCGCCGAGCGTGTACGTGACCGAGGTCCGGTCGGCGCGCCCGTCGCCGTTGGGGGAGATGGCAGCGGGCGTCGCGCGCGCGGATCGGAGCGCGGCGCTCACGGCGACCGGTCGGACGATCTCGATCGGGACGCCGCCCGGCGCGGTCCCGCGGATGGCGAACCGGTAGTCGCCGTCGGGGGCGCGGACGCCGTCGTCGTCACGGCCGTCCCACGGCACGCGGAGCTCGCCGACCGCGAGCCCTCCGCTCTCGAGCGCGCGCACGACGGACCCGTCGAGTCGTTCCACCGCCACCGTCGCGTCGACCGGGACGGTGACCCGGAACGACAGCGTCGCGGCCTCGCCGGACCCGGTGTCGTCAGGGGCGATGACGGACGGGCTCACGGAGACGTCCGTCACCGGCTCGGCGGTCGCGGCGAGGGCACGGCCCACGTCCACGATCCCGGACCCGTACGTGTCGTCGCGACCGGGAAGCCCCAGGTCCTTCGCGGTGGAGAGCAGCGCCGCGCGGATCTCGGGCTCGCCGAGCGAGGGCGCCGCCGCGGCCACGATCGCAGCCGCGCCGGAGACCATCGGCGCCGACATGGACGTCCCGGTGAGCACGCCGTAGCCGCCCATGCCCGTCGGGAGCGTCGACGTGATCGCCACGCCGGGCGCCACCAGCGAGAGCTGCGGCCCCCGGTTCGAGCGGCTCCAGGCCTGCCCGCTCCTGTCGACGGCGCCGACGGAGACGACACCCGCGATCCGGGCGGGGCACGCGACCGCGGACGACTGGTTTCCCGCCGCCGCGACGACGACGGCCCCCTTCGATCGCGCGTACGCGATCGCGTCCGTCATCGCCCGCGGGCAGGGCTCCTCCGGTGCGCCCTCCATGCTCAGGTTGATGACGCGCGCGCCCTGGTCCGCCGCCCACACGATCCCCTGGGCGACGATGCCGTCCTCGCCGTTCTCGGTCGCATCGAGCACCTTGACGGGCAGGATCCGTGCGCCCGCGGCGACGCCCGCCATGCCGATCCCGTCGTTCGTCGAGGCCGCGGCGATCCCCGCCACGTGCGTCCCGTGCCCGTTCACGCCGTCGTCCTGGGGCTGCATCGCGGGCGTCACGAAGTTACGGCCCGGAAGCAGAACGGGCGCAAGGTCCGCGTTCGCGAGGTCCACCCCGGTGTCCACGATCGCGATCGTCACCGGCGCCGCGGGCGCGGGCCATTCCCACCACGGGCTGACGTTCATCGCCTCGAGCCACCATTCACCCGACAGCATGGGATCGTTCGGGACGCCCGACGCACGGAGGACGCGCGAGGGCTCGACCGCCGAGAACCGGGGGTCGCGGGCGAGGCGACCGAGGGCCGCGGCGCGGTCGCCCGCGGTCCCGGCGTCCACGACGACCGTCCTGATGGGGTCGATGCTCGCGACGACCCGCAGCCCCTCGGCGGCGAGCGCCGACGTCGCCGCGGCGGCCGTGATGCCGGGGGCGAGCGTGAGCACGAGACGCCGGGCCGCGCGCGCCGCCGTCGATGCCGCCGCGACGTCCACAGCGACCTCGGACCGGTCCCCATCCGCCGGCGGGACCAGGGCGCCGCCGGGACGTCCCGGCACCTCGATCGTCACCGGGTCGGCCGCGGCGGCCGGCGAGGCCGGCCAGCCGATCGCTGCGGCCAGGACGACGAGGGCGGCCGCGGCCAGCCGTCGGGACGGGCGCCGGTGGGTCATCGGACGTTCCACCGGTAGACGGCCGAGGTGCCCGCCGCGTTCGTGGACGTCGCGGCCGACGTGGCGCGGAAGTACCACTTGCCCACGCGATGCGTCCAGGACCACGTCGCCAGGCCGTCGGCGTTCGTGCGGCGAGTCGTCTGCACGAACAGCTTCCATGCCGCTGCCTTCGTGTCCCAGCGGTACATGCGGAACGTCACGAGGACGCCGCCCGTCGCCGGCCGCAGCTGCGCGAGGAGCGGCTGGACCTTCCCGGCCCTGACGGTCGAGACGCCGGGGACGAGGCCGGCCAGCGTGATCGCCGTCCGGACCGTGAGCGTCTGCGCGGTGCTCGTGGAGTCGGCCGTGGTCGCCGTCCCGGCCACGCGCAGGCGATAGACGGTGCTGACGGTGGGCGCGACCGGCACGCGCACCGCGCCCGTGCCGTCGGGGAAGACGGACGCGATCGTCGTCCAGGATGTGGCGCCCGCCGCGCGGGCCTCCACCTCCACGGCCGCGGGTGCGGCCATGACGGCGCTCCCGGCCACGACCGCGGAGCCCCCGGCCGTGATCGCCGACGGCATGAGTGCAAGCGTGAGCGGGACCGGAAGCTTGGGCGTGAACGACCACGCGGGGTACGGGACGAGCTTGTTCCCCGCCGTGTCGTACAGCGAGTTGATCTGCACCTGGTAGATCGTGCCCGCGACGAGGTCCACCACCGGCGTGAACGTGCCGGTCCGGGACGGGTCGTCGTACGTGTAGATGCCGGGGACGTCGGGGCCGCCCGCGAGCGGTCGCACGGAGAGCCCACCCGTCGTCCACCAGACCGGGGTCATCGACTTCGAGAAGACCACCCGCACCTCGGGCCGCAGCGAGCCGACGACGCTGTCGGGCGGCGGCGAGACGGCCACGACGGTCGGCGCGGTCGTGTCGAGGATCGTGGAGGCATCGGCGGTCGCGGAGACGTTGCCCGCGCGGTCGCGGACGCGGACCCAGAGGCGCTTCACGCCGTCCCCGCCGGGGAAGGTCCACAGCATCGTGGGGACGTACGGCTGCCACGGCAGCCACGTCGTGCCGTCCGTCGAGAACGACATGACGTCGACCCCGGAGAGTGCGTCCTGCGCGACGATCGTCAGCGTCACGGTGGGGTCGGAGACGCTGGTGGCGCCGCCCTGGATGCGCAGCGTGGCGGTGGGCGGCACGGGATCCGCCAGGATCGTCACCGTGAGCTGGAAGCTGCCCTCCACGTCGGTCGCCCCGTTGAGGTCGATGTAGTACGTGCCGCCCGATCTGCTCGGGTAGCTCACCGACTCGGTGCTGCCGTCGCTCGTCGACTTCGCCACCAGGCCGACGGGCGGGTTCGCGAGGACCGTCGTGGCCGTCGCATCGAACAGGTACAGGTCGAAGTCGGTCCCCGCCGCGCCGGTCAGCGACGCGAGGATCACGTTCCCCGGCGGGACGGACAGGCTGTACACCCGGTCGTAGACCGGCCCGCCGAGCGTCCCGGTCACCACCGGCCCGGGAAGCGGGACGCCGGGGATGTCCGAGTCCGGAGGGGTCGCGGCGCGGACGGACGATGCCGGACCCGCCACCGTGGCGGCCGAGGCCGCGACGACGAGCGCAGCGAGCGCAGCGGCGAGGCGGCCGGCGCCGCGCGGGCGGCGCCGGTCCGCCGGGAGGTGGAGGTCCGGCGCGGGCGTCACGGGTGGCGCGTCTCCGGTCGGGACGCGAGGTGACGGGCGCTCACTTCACGCTCACTTCACGATGACGCGGGCGACGTCGCTCCACACGGCCGTCCGACCCGGCGCCGCCGGGACGTACCACCGGAACTGGACCTGGCGCGATCCGGTCCATCCGGCCGGCAGCGTGGCGCGCGTCACGGCCTGCGCGATGCCCGTCGCGTCCGCCCGGAGGTTCGCGACGAAGCGCCACGTGCCCACGGTGCCGATGCGCCGGTACAGCGAGACGACGCGGCCGGCATCGGCCGGCCGGACGGTCGCGCGGACGGTCACGCGCGACCCCTGCGCGGCGGTGACGACGGTGCGGAACGACGTCGTGAGCGCGCCGGGTCGGCCGACGGCCACCCGCGAGGCCGCGGTGGTGACCGCGATCGGCAGCGTCGTGGGCGAAGGGGACGGAGACGTCCCGCTCGTGGGCGAAGGGGACGGGCTCGGCGAGGCGGTCCCGCCACCCGTCGTCGCGAGGGACGGCAGTGGCCCGAAGCCGCCTGAGAAGCCGGGGTTCACGTACGTCGCGACGACGGGCCCCAGGCCGCATGTCTCGCTCGCCTTGAGGCGGAGGTTGACGACCTCGAAGCTCTCGAGCTGCTCGATCGCGGACGTGCCGATGTCGATCCGGAGCGTCCGCGGGCCGCTGAAGTAGGCGGACCCGTCGAGCGAGCCGGGGCCGTTGAACCGCGGCGGGCTCGACTGGTCGAAGGAGATCCCGTCCGCGGCTCCCTGGTACGGGCGGATCTCGATGATGATCGAGAAGCCGAAGACGGGGAACTCGTCGGGACGGAGCTCCGAGAAGCGCCACCCGGAGCTCTGCGCGGACGTGGTGCCCCGCGCGACCGTGAGCGACGGGCCCGCGAGCGCGGACACGCCTGCGCGCGCGGTCGGCGCGGCGGGGCCCACGAGGACGACGGTCGCGAGGAATGCCGCGGTCGCGACCGTCACGGCTGCGGCCCGGAGGTGCCTGCTGGGCGTGCGTGTCGTCATCGTCGGATGCCTGCTGGACGGCCTGGATGATGGAACGAGCGGCGCGGCCGGAGCGCCGCCCGAATGGTCGCACGGACGCCGGGAACCGTCCAACGTCGCGCCGGCTGCGCCCCGGACGCCCGCGCGGCGCCGGCGGTTCCCGAGCCGGACGCGGCGGGAGGGCCGCCGACGGATCGGCGGCCCTCCCGCGAGCGAGGCGATGACGGAGCGCGGCGCTCCCGCGCGGCTACGGGGCGATGACGGTCGCCCGATAGAACCGCGGCACCGCGTAGGAAGCAGCGGCCGTGTCGCTCCCGGCGAAGTACGCCTGGAACTCCGTGTAGCCGCTGATCTTGCGGAAGTAGAAGATGTAGCCGTTGGCCCCGACGAGGCGG
>JALOOH010000264.1 GCA_025454515.1 Chloroflexota bacterium | reverse complement strand
GACACGATCCGCGGCATCGGCCGGATCGCGGGCGCGAGGGCGACCCGGGTGGCGATCAAGGAGACCCTCGACTACCTGCGCGGCCGCGAGCGCAACGCGACGCTGGAGCTGCTCCGGGCCGGCGTGGCCGAGGGTGCCGATGAGCGAGCCGCGACCGCGTCGCGGGCCGGCGGACCGGCGGACGTGCCGGTCTACGAGACGGAGGTCGAGGCGCTCCGGGCCGAGCTCGCCCTCGCGGCAGGCCCCGACGACCGGGGCCGGCCCGACCGGCCGGCGGTGATCGCCCTGATGTGCCACGCCGAGCGGGAGGAGGTCTTTCGCCTGCTGGGCGACCTGGGTGCACGCCCGGTCGAATCGCCGGCCGAGCTGCGCGAGCTCGTCCCCCGGCTGACGCCGCGGCCGCACCGGGCGTGACGGACGAGCCGGCACCCGGAACGGGTGACGCGCCGCAGCGCCCGGGGCGGGCCGGACGCTGCGGGCTGCGGGAGCTGCCACCGGCTGCCGCGCCGGCACGCGTCACGCGCCGAGGACCTGGACCATCGTCGCCACGTGGAACGCGAAGGGCGTTTCCCCGTCGTAGGCCCAGTAGACGTTGCACATGACCACGTAGGCGCCGCTGGTCGCGGTGGTCACGAAGATGGCGCTCGGCCCGTGCGCGACGTCCACGTCGTCCATCAGGCCCCAGGCCGGGTCCGGCCAGTTGCCCTTCGTGCCTTCGGGGGCCGGCCTGCTGGCGACCACGGCTTCCCAGGTGGTGCCGTCAACCGTCGGGACGATGATCAGGTCGGAGCCGATCGACACGGCGTCCTGCGCGTTCGAGGCCTCGATCGCCTCGGGGGTGTTCTCGAACACCCACTGGATCATCGTGCCCTCCTCGACGACCGCCGGCCCGGCCGCGGAGCACGTCTCGCCGTCGAAGGTCACCTCGATCGTGGCGGTCCCGGGGGTCGGCGAGATCGCCGGGGCAGCCGTCGCGCCGGGTGTCGCCACCGGCGCGGACGTGGGCTTCGCGGCCGACGGCGACGCTGCGCCGCAGGCCGAGAGCACGAGCGCGGCCGCCGCCATCGATGCTGTGAGCCGCTTCATCTGGCACCCCTTCCGTTCGCTCGACCCGGACCATCTCGTCGCCGGGCTCGATCCGACCGTGCGCGGCGCCGAACAGCAGCCGGATAGCGCGCCGCCAGCCATCGGAAAGGCCGCTCCACGTCATGGATCCCGCGGCCACGCGGCCACGATCTCGCGCAGCTCCTCCCGCAGGCCGAACGCGCCGCGCTCGAGGAAGGCGACAATCGCCCTGGCGAACCGCCGCTCCACGGGCTCCGGGAGCAGGTCGGTCGCGTCGACGCGGAAGGAGCCCGCGGCGATCGCGCGGGCGAGGAGGTCACGCTCGGCCGCAGCGAGCGCGTCCGGTCGATACGCCGGGTCGGCGGCGCCGACGGGCCAGACCCCGGCGTCCACGAACCCGGCGGTTGCCGAGGCGGAGAAACGATCGCCCAGCAGCTCCTCGACGAGGCGGCGGACCTCCGGGCGATCCCGGAAGACGACGATCTCGTAGGCCCGTCCGCGCATCGCCCCGGCCGGAAGCCCGGCGGCGGAGGGGAACGCGAAGATCCCGAGCGTCGCCCGGCGTGCAGCCGTCACGGTCGCACGCTCGCTGCCGGTGGCGCGGTACAGCCAGCAGAGCGGCGGGTCCGAGAAGAGCGGCAGAGGTGCCTGGCTCCGGGGAATCTCGGTGATCGAGCCCGTCCCGGTGAGCACGCGCTCGTCGCGCAGGACCAGGCGGCCGAAGTGCTCGAACGCATCCCGCACGACGCTGTTCGTGAACCCCAGCGACCCCGAGGTCCACGCGTCGTAGGCCGCGGAACCTGCCTCGCGGAGCACGAGCTCCTCGACGAAGTCGGGTCCCGAGGGCCCGGCGGCCGGTCCCTCGGCAGCCGTGCCGGTGGCAGCTGGGCCCTCATCCTCGAGGCCGAGGCACCAGGGCGTCCGGCCGTCGGCCACCATCGCCGCGCTGAGCCGGTCCAGCTCCGACAGCGTGGCCGGCACGACATAGCCCGCCTCGCGGAACGCCGCCGCCGGGTACCAGACCAGGCTCGAGGCCTCGATCGCGACGGGGGCGCCGTAGAGGCTTCCCGCCGCCGCCGGCCACGCTCCGTCGGCGCCGACGGTGGCCAGGTGGATGAGCTCGTCACCGGCCCGAGCCCGGAGCTTCTCGACGTCGACCATCGAGATGATCTCGACCAGCCGGCCCCGGCTCGCGAGCGAAGCCATCGTCCGCGGCCGCGCGATGATCGCGAGATCGGGCACCGTGCCGGCGTCCAGCCGTGCCACGAGGTCGTCGTCGGCGACCGCCGCGACGGTGACGCTCACGCCGCTCTCCGCGATGAGCGGCGTGAGGAGCGGTACAAGGTCGACCGGGAGCGCGGAGGCGACGTCCACTCGGGTCCCGGCCAGCGACGCGGCCGCCAGCCGCTCCATGGGGACCACGCCCGCGCCGACCCGGACGGGCAGCGCGCGCAGCGCCGCGGTCGAGGTGGTCGCGGGGCATGCCGCGAGGTGGAGATAGACCTGGCACTCCTCGTCCGTCAGGGCGCGCGCGGCCGCGCGTTCGGCGAGCGCGACGAGGTCGCCGACGGGGATGAGCGGCACGCCGCGCCGCCCGTCGGGCCCCGGGCGGACCGCGAACGGCACGTTCGCGGTCGGGTACGCGACCGTGGACTCCTGCAGCGCCCAGTGCACGGCATCCAGGGCCTCCTCGACGACGTAGCCGCGTCCGGCTGTCGCCCGGACCGCCCGGACCGCGAGGAGCAGGCTGAGGGACGG
>JALOOH010000082.1 GCA_025454515.1 Chloroflexota bacterium | reverse complement strand
GGGGTGGGGGATCCGACTGGGCCTCCACCTCGTGCGCGGGGTGGGGGAGGAGATCGGCGCCCAGCTCGAGGAGGAGCGGGTCGCGCGCGGGCCGTTCGCATCGCTCGCCGACCTCGCGGGCCGGGCGGGCCTGCCCGAGGAGGCGCTGGAGCGACTGGTCCGGGCCGGAGCGCTCGACTCCCTCGGGCATCCCCGGCGCGAGATGCTCTGGCAGCTCCGGGAGGTGACGGGATCGGCGCGGGGACGCGCGCGGGGAGGGAGCGGGCGCGCGGGCGCCGGGGGCGGCGTGCGGCTCGACCGGCGCGGGCGGCCGGTGCGGACGGTCGGGACGGCGAGCGGGGCGGTGGGGCTGCCGGACGGTCGAGATCCCGGTGCGTCGCCCTCGGCGGGAGCGCCCGGAGGGCGCGCCGCCGGGCGGACGATGGACCTCCGCCTCCCGCCGACGGCCGCACCCGACCTGCCGGCGCTCCGCGAGACCGAGCGCGTGGGCGACGCGTACGCGATCCTCTCGGTCGACCCGCACCGGCAGGTCGTGGAGCTCTTCCGGCCCGCGCTCGATCGACTTGGCGCGGCGCCGCTCGGTGCGCTCGCCGACCTCCACCCGGGGCGGGTGCGGATCGGCGGCCTGGTCGTGACCCGGCAGCACCC
The DNA here is from genome assembly GCA_025454515.1 of Chloroflexota bacterium. Lineage (GTDB taxonomy): Bacteria > Chloroflexota > Limnocylindria > Limnocylindrales > CSP1-4 > CAIYQJ01. Next base: position 9,042 of record JALOOH010000082.1, on the reverse strand, counting down.
GATGACAGCGCGGGGGACCGTCTTCCTCGCGCTGGAGGACGAGACCGGGATGGCGAACGTCACGCTCTGGCCGGACACGTGGGCCCGCCTGCGGGGGATCGTCCGGCGTCACGCGCTCCTGCTGGTGGACGGCGTCCTCCAGCGCGAGGGCGGCGTGGTGAACGTGGTGGCTCGCGAGGCGGTGCCGCTCGGCGAGGCGGCGCGGGCCGTCGGCGGCCCGGAGCAGCCGGCGGGGGTCCGGCGGATGGGCTACGCCGGGATGCGCCGCGTCGGGTGAGGCGCCGCGCGGGCCGGCCCCGCCGCCGCGGGGATGCGGCGGGCGGCGACGCCGCGACCCGCCCCTGCAGGACCAGCGGCCGCCCTGTGACTGGCATGCATCGGTCCGCGTGCGTCGACGTCGCAGGTGTGCCCCCGGGGGCATCAGGACGACCGCGGGAGACCCCGTCCGTGCCCCGGGCCTGCCGCGAACGTGCCCCCGGGGCATCACGGGCGTCAGACGTGCTCGCGTTCTGTTGCCTGCCAGGCACATCCCGGGCCCCCGCCATGCCGGGCATCCGGCCGTCAAGGGGGCCCGGCGTCGACACGGCCGGATACCGGCTCGCGCGTCGCCGCCGGAGGCGGCAGCACGCGAGCCGCTCGGCGACACGGACTCGCCCCTCCTTGGACGCCGGTATCGCAGGTACCGGCCGTCCGGACGCCCGCCAACGACCTGGCGGGGAAGAACCGCTAGCGGCCGCTCTTCGACGCGGGCTTCTGCGACTTCCCGGCCGGCTTCCGCTGCTGCTGCTGCGGCGCCGAGACGCGGAGGAACCGCCGGTAGAAGCCGGCGAACGCACCGGTCGCGAGGCCGAAGAGCGGCGACACGAGGACGGCGTACAGCAGTGCCTGCGTCCGCAGGTCGTCGGTGATCGGCACCGAGCCCGTCGTCGGCGCGGTCACCACGTAGACCGCGAAGAAGATCCCGGCCAGCAGGCCCACGAGGAGCCCGAACAGCCACGACGCGCGGGGCGCGAGCATGCCGGCGAGGAACGCCGGGATGAGCGGCGGCGGGACGACCAGGAGCTGTGCGGCCAGGGTGCCGATCTGGCTCTCGCGCAGGGCGGGCACGAGGAGGAACACGGCGCCGACGACGACCAGGGCCGGCGCGATCCACAGCGTCGGCGTTCCCCGGAGCACGGTCGGCGCCGTGCGGAGGTCCTCCCGCACGTCGGCGGGCCGGAACGCGATGCGGAAGGCCTGGGTGATGCTGGGTCGCTGGGTCGGCGCCGCGGGCGCCGACTTCGCCGTCCCGGCCGACCTCGCCCCACGCGGCACGGCGGCCGCGGAGACCGCCGGAGGCGGCGCGTCCTCCTCGCCCGCGTCCTCGGCCGCGTCGGCCGCCTCGGCCGCCGCCATCGCCGCCCGGTGCCTGCGGCGGGCCTCGGCACGATCGGTGTTCTTCGCGCGGGCCACGTGTCGCTCCTTGTCGTGATGTGCGTCGCGAGGTCGACCGAGGACGGTCGGGCATGGTCGTCCGGCATCCCGCGCCGCCGCGCGGCCACGTGGGCGGCCCGTGCGGGGCGGGCGACGCGATGGTAGACGAACCACCGGCTCGTCGCCGCGCGGAGGCCGGGGCGATCCGCCGTGCGGTCGGCGTCGACCCGGCGTCGACCGCGAGTCGATCCGCAGGTGACAGCCGCGCGGTACACCGTCCTCCACCGCCGCATCGCGCCCCCGCCATCACCCGCCCGGTCCCGCCGGGAGGTCTCCACGATGCGCTCTCCGCGCGGCCCGGTCATCGTCATCCTCGTCGTCGCGATCGCCGCTCTTCTCGTCCCGGGCCGCGGCTCGCCGCCCGTGACGAGGGCGTTCGAGGCGCGGCCGGCCGCGGCGGTCACGTGGCCTCCGTCGGGCTCGCTGGTCATCTCCGAGGTGCAGACCGGCGGGGCATCGGCCTCCGACGAGTTCATCGAGATCGCGAACGTCGGACCGGTGACCGCGGACCTCGAGGGCCTGGAGATCGCCGCGGTGAGCTCGTCCGGGACGAGCCCCTCCCGCCGCGTCGGCTGGTCCGCCCCGACGCTCGTGGATCCGGGACGCCACGTGCTCGTCGCGAACGCGGCGGGCGCCTGGGCTTCGCTCGCCGATGTGACGTACACCACGGGTCTCGCGTCGACCGGCGGCTCGATCGTGCTCCGCTCCGCCGTCGGCATCCCGATCGACGCGGTCGGCTGGGGCGACGCGACGAATGCGTTCGTCGAAGGCTCGCCCGCGCCCGCTCCTCCCGCTGGCGGGAGCCTCGAGAGGCTCCCCGGTGGGGATGCCGGGAACGGGACGGACACCAACGACGGCGCGGCCGACTTCGCCGTGCGTGCGATCCCCGGGCCGCAGCGCCTGGCGGACCCGCCCACACCCGCGATCCCGCCCACACCCGCGATCCCGCCCACCCCCGCCCCGAGCCCGTCGGCCACCCCAGCGCCGTCCGACCTCCCGCCGCCGACCCCCGTGCCGACCCCGACGCCGACCCCCATCCCGACACCCGATCCGACGCCGCTCCCGACCGCATCACCCTCGCCGATCCCCACTCCCACGCCTTCGGCGCCGCCGCCGCCGACCCCGACGCCGACCCCCACCCCGCTGCCGACGCCGACGCCGCTGCCGGTCGTCGACGCCCGGCAGCTCCCCGACGGCGCCCCGGCGATCGTCGAGGGCGTGCTCACGACGGACCTCGGCGACCTCGACGCCGACCACACCGGCTTCCTCCAGGACGGCTCGGGAGGCATCGCCATCTACCTCGACGAGGCGGCCCCGCATGCCATCGCGGCCGGGACCGTGGTGCGGGCGTCGGGCCTCGTCGGCACGCGGTACGGCCTCGTCGTGCTCCGGTGCCTCCTCGCGGGGATCGAGGCACGCGGCACCGCCCCCCTCCCGGCCGCCGTGAGCGTCGCGACCGGCATGGTCGACCCGCGTCACGAGGCGGTCCGGGTCGCCGTCGCGGGCCGCGTGACCGAGGCTCCCTCGACGCTGGCGGACGGCGTCGCGCTCGAGGTCGACGATGGATCGGGGCCGCTCCGCGTGATCGTCGATCCGGGGCTCGCCGCGGCCGCGGGAGTCGTCCGGGGCGACGACGTCATCGCGGTCGGCCCGCTCGGGCGTCGCGACGCGAACGGCGCACCCGCGTTCCGCGTCCACGCGACGCTGGCCGGATCCTTCGCGGTCGTGCCCCGTCCCGATCCCACGGCCACGCCGTCCGCCACGCCCGTCCCCACCGCGGCACCGTCGCCGACACCCGATCCCGTGCCATCGCCCACGCCGATCCCGTCCCCCACGGTCGCTCCGTCCTCGTCGCCCGGGCCCTCGTCGAGCCCGGAGCCGATGCCGACCCCGTCGGTCGAGCCGGTCGTGGCGATCGCGTCCGCGCTGGCGTCGCCCGTCGGCGGCCGCGTTCGCGTCCGCGGCGTCGTCACCGCCATCCCGGGCATGCTGTGGACCGCGACGGCCGGCGCCCTGCAGGACCCGAGCGGCGCGGTCGTCGTGCGGTTCCGCGGGGACGACCGCGGGGCGACGGTCGGGAGTCGCGTCGAGGTGACGGGCACGCTCATCCGCTCCGGCCGCCGGCTCGTCCTTCGCGCCGACGAGCACGCGTCCCCGTCGACGGCGGATCCCGCGACGCTCCCGGACCCGGTGCCCGCCGACCCGGGGATCGCGATCGACGCGGACGAGGACGGTCGCCTCGTCGGGCTTGCCGGGACGGTGGTGCGCGGCACCGTCCGGCGCACCGGCGCCCGGATCACGTTCGAGGTCCTGACGGACGCGGGAGTGCGGTACGGCGTCACCGGCACGGCGGCGGCAGCGATCGTCGCCACCCCCGACGCGGGCGACGCGGTCGAGGTGACCGGGATCGGCGCCCCGGGCACCGCCGGCACCCGGGTCGCCGCCGGTCGCGTGTGGCTCCGCGGCCCGGCCGACCTGCGCGAGGTCGCGTCCGGCGACGGCGCGACCGGCCCGGCGCCGTCAGCCGGCTCGGCCCCCGACGACACGGAGCCGGGCGACGACGCAGGTGCGGCCTTCCCGGTCATCGCCGCCGCCGCGCTGGCCGCGGGGACGCGGGCATCCGTCACGGGCGTCGTCTCCGTCGGGCCGGGGATCCTCGCGCCGCGGGGGCGCGCCTTCCGCGTCGAGGATGCGAGCGGCAGCGTCGAGGTGCTCGCCGCGACGTCCGGCTCGGCCGCCGTCGCCCCACCGGCAGGGACGCGGGTGACCGTCTCGGGGCGCGTCGAGCGGCTCGCGCGCGGCCTGCGGATCCGCGCCACGTCGATCGTCACGACGGGCACGGGCGTCGTGCCCGTCGTGAGCCTCACCCGGCCGCCGTCCACCGCCCAGGTCGGCCGGGTCGTCCGCGTCGCCGGCACGGTCGTCCGCCTGACACGCGGCGCCACGACGTGGCGCGCCGAGGTGCAGCTCGGGGCCGAGCGGGCTCTCGTCGCCGCGACCGCGGCGTCCGGGCCGGTCCCCGACGGCCTCACCACGGGCGCCCGCGCGACGATCACCGGCCTCGTCGTCGCCGCGACGACCGGCGCAGCGGACCGGCGGCCCCGTCTCGTCCCGCGCGACCGGGCCGACGTGGTCGTCGGCGGAGCGCCCGTGGGCGCCGCAGCGGTCACGGCGGCCGCGTCCGCGGCCGTGGGTGCGGCGACAGGCGCCGCGGGCACCTCCGGCGCCGCCTGGCCCGTCGTCGCCGTGTCGGGCGCTGCAGGGTCGTCGGCCGCGGCCGGCGGCGGAGCGGCAGGCTCGGACGCCGCGATGGCCGGGACATCCGTCACCACCGTGGCCGCGGCTCCGCTGCGCACGTCCCGCGATCTCGCCGCGGCCGCGGCCGGGGTGCCCGTGCGGGTCGCCGGCGTTGTCCGCGGCGCCGTCGGGGGCCTCGTCCTCGTGGAGGACCCGGGCGGGATCCTCCGGCTTCGCTTCGCCGCGGACGCGGCACCGCTCGCCGCCGCCGCCCGCGCCGGGGATGCGATCGCCGCCGCCGGGGCGACCGACCGCGAGGCCGGCGACACCCTCGTGGTCCGCGTGACGGACCTGGCCGCGGTGGCGCGCCTCGGGGCGCCGGGTGGCGCCGCGTCGCCCACCCTGCTCCCCGACGCCGCGGGCCCTGCCGGTGACGGTGCGGCGGTCGTCGACGCCCCGCCCTCTGCCCCGGCCGATCCTGCCGGTGACGTGGCCGCTGCCGGTGACGCGGAGGCTGCCGGTGACTCGGCCGCCTCGGCCTCCGCCGATGACACGGACGCCGGCTCGATGCCGGCCGAGCCCGGTGCGCTGGCGGCGGCGCTCCTCCTCGCGATCGCGACCGCCGCCGGCGCCGTGGCCGCCCGCCGGCGCATCCGCCGCACACGCATCGACCCGGCCGTGGCTCGGCGGCTGGCCGCCCTGGGTGCGGCACCGATGCCCGGGGAGCCGCGCGCGGCGCCGCCCGACGCGCGGCGGATGGCGCACCCCGCGGGCCACCCGCTTGCCCGCCCGCTCGCCTCCCGCGTCGCGGCTCGTCTTGACGCTCGCCTCGTGCCGGGCCTATCCTCGCCGCCGACCCGCGCCGAACGGGCGCGGCCGAGATGAGGAGGCTCAGTGCCGAGCGCGGATCCCCGCCTCGCGCTCCCGTCGGACGAGCGCCAGTACCACATCGACCTCGGGCCTGGCGAGCTCGCCGAGTACATCCTCCTCCCCGGCGACCCGGACCGGATCGCGCGCATCGCGGAACGCATGGACTCGGTGGAGGTCGAGCGACGCCACCGCGAGTTCGTCAGCGTCACGGGAACGCACCGCGGCCACCGGGTCTCGGCGGTGGCGACGGGCATCGGGACCGACAACGTCGAGATCGTCATCGCGGAGATCCTGGCCCTCGTCCCCCGCCCGACGTTCCTCCGGATCGGGTCGTCCGGCGCACTGCGGCCGGAGATCGAGATCGGCGACCTGATCATCACGACCGGTGCCGTCCGACTCGAGACCACGACGAGCTGGTACGTCCACGAGGGCTTCCCCGCGGTCGCCGATCCGCAGCTCGTCCTCGCGCTCATCGAGGCTGCCCACCGCCTCGGCCTTCCGGCGCACGTCGGGATCACCGCGACCGCCCCGGGCTTCTTCGGCGCCCAGGGGAGGCCGATCCCGCAGCTGCCCATCCGCTACCCTGACCTCGCGGATGAGATGCGGCGCCAGGGAGTCCTCAACTTCGAGATGGAGGCGTCCGCCGTCCTCGTGCTCGCCGGCCTCGCCGGATGCCGGGCGGGCGCGGTCTGCGGGGTCTTCGCACAGCGAGCGCGCGGCGAGTTCGCCGACGCGGACGCGCGCCGGATGACCGAGGCGCGGACGATCGACATCGGGCTGGAAGCGCTGGCCGTCGTCGCCGAGATGGACCGCCAGCGCGAGATGGCTGCGGCGCCACTGTGGCGACCGTCGTTGTGGCAGTAGCATGCTCGTAGCGGACCCGGGGGCGCCGTCCCCGCGCCGGCAACGCGCATCGAAGGGAGGACCGGTCGATGGCTGAGGCCTATTGCGTGAAGTGCAAGGCCAAGCGCGAGGTCAAGGACCCCCAGAACGTGACCATGAAGAACGGGAAGCCGGCGCTCACCGGCACCTGCCCGGTCTGCGGCACGAAGCTCTACAAGATCGGCGGCTGACCGGTCCGGACGACAGCAGGACGAGGCCCTCGCCGGGGATCCCGGCGGGGGCCTCGTCGCGTCTTCCGGGGACGTCCGGCACGTGCGCGACGACCGCCCTGAGGCTCAAGAGGTACGGACCAATTTGATACGATACGACCCGCCGGGTCGGCCCCCCACGCCGCGCAGCCACTCGTCGCATCCGGGGCCCGGTCGCGAGCGAACGAACCAGCGGGGCGGGTCCGCCCCCACGACCGATCGGATCCACGAGGCGTGACCACCCAGGAGGACCGGAGACGATGACGACGCGGGTCGGGATCAACGGGTTCGGCCGGATCGGCCGCCAGACCCTCAAGGCCATCATCGAGCGCGCGCCCGAGCTCGAGGTGGTCGCCGTGAACGACATCGTCGACACGGCGACGAACGCGCTGCTCTTCAAGCACGACTCCACGTACGGCGCGTACCCGGGGACCGTCACCCACACGGACGACGCGCTCGTCGTCGACGGGAAGGTCGTCCAGGTCCTCCAGGTCGCGGCCCCCGAGGCCCTGCCGTGGAAGGACCTCGGCGTGGACGTCGTCATCGAGTCCACCGGTCGGTTCACCGACGCCGAGAAGGCGAAGGCGCACATCGTCGCAGGCGCGAGGAAGGTCATCATCAGCGCCCCGGCGAAGAAGGAGGACGTGACGATCGTCCTCGGCGTCAACGACGAGATGTACGACCCTGCGAGCCATCACGTCATCAGCAACGCCAGCTGCACGACGAACTGCCTCGCGCCCGCCGCCAAGGTGCTCCACGACGAGTTCCGCATCGTGCGCGGGATGATGAACACGATCCACAGCTACACCAACGACCAGCGGATCCTCGACGTCGCCCACAAGGACCCGCGACGCGCCCGCGCTGCCGGCCTGAACATCATCCCGACCACGACGGGCGCCGCACGCGCTCTCTCGCTCGTCATCCCGGACCTCAAGGGCAAGGTGGACGGCTTCAGCCTCCGCGTGCCCACCCCGACCGTGAGCGTGGTGGACTTCACCTGCGAGGTCGAGAAGGCGACGAGCGTCGAGGAGATCAACGAGAAGTACCGCGATGCCGCGCGCGAGGGCAGGCTCGCCGGGATCCTCGGCGCGTCGGACGAGCCGCTCGTCTCTTCCGACTACCGCGGCGACCCCCGGTCGTCCATCATCGACCTGCTCTCGACGATGGTCGTCGGCGACGCGGCCGGCGGGCGCTTCGTCAAGGTGATCGCCTGGTACGACAACGAGTGGGGCTACAGCTGCCGCACCGCCGACCTCGCGAAGATGGTGGCCGCGAAGCTGTAGCGACGCGCCGGCCCGGGCGGGAGCGGGCGGGGGCACCGCCGCCCGGCCCGCCCGACGGGGCCGAGCCTGGAAGGACAGGACCGATGGAGAAGCGGACCATCCGCGACCTCGACGCGCACGGGAAGCGCGTCTTCGTCCGGGTCGACTTCAACGTGCCGCTCGCGGACGGGAAGGTCGTGGACGACTCCCGGATCCGCGCGGCCATCCCCACGATCAGGGCGCTCCTCGACCAGGACGCGATCGTCATCCTCGCGAGCCACCTCGGTCGTCCCGACGGGAAGGTCTCCGACGGGCTGCGCCTCCGGCCGGTGGCGGAGCGCCTGTCGCAGCTGCTCGGCCGCAACGTCCCGGTGACCGGCGACGCGCTGGGGATCGGGACGGAGGACGCCCTCCGCCGGCTCCGGCCCGGCGAGATGCTCCTCCTGGAGAACCTGCGCTTCCATGCCGAGGAGGAGGCGAACGACCCCGAGTTCGCGGCGAAGCTGGCCGCCTACGCCGACGTGTACGTCAACGACGCCTTCGGGACCGCGCACCGCGCGCACGCCTCGACCGTCGGCGTGGCGGAGATCCTCCCCGCCTACGCGGGCCTGCTCATGGAGCGCGAGATCGTCATGCTCTCGCGCCTCCTGGAAGACCCGGAGCGGCCGTTCGCGGCGATCGTGGGCGGCAAGAAGGTGGCGGACAAGATCAAGGTCCTCCGCAACCTCGTCGGGAAGGTGGACCTCGTCGTCATCGGCGGCGGGATGGCGAACACGTTCCTCCTCGCCACCGGCAGGTCGGTCGGCAAGAGCTTCGCCGAGCCGGAGCGGCTCGAGGACGCCCAGGCGATCCTCGACGCGGCGGAGGCGGCCGGCGTCAGGATCGTCCTCCCGGTGGACGTCGTCGTGGCCAAGGAGGTCACGCGGGGTGCCGAGCACAAGACGCTCGGCGTCGAGAAGCTACCCGCGTCGTGGTCGATCGTGGACGTGGGCCCGCGGACGCTGGAGGTGATCCGCGAGGCGCTCGCCCCGGCTCGCACCGTCTTCTGGAACGGCCCGCTCGGCGTCTTCGAGATCCCCGTCTTCGGGGAGGGGACGCGGCAGATCGCG
>JALOOH010000081.1 GCA_025454515.1 Chloroflexota bacterium | reverse complement strand
CACCGCGCGCACGACGGCGCCGGTGCCGCCGCGTTCCTGCGGGACGTGAAGACGTGGCTCGAGTCGGTCGGACCGGAGACGCCCGTCGCATGACCGACGCGCCCGTCCGTCGCCACCCCGACTGGATCCGGTCCCGGATCCCGTCGGGCGACGGCTATCGCGACCTGAAGCAGCTCGTCCGCGGCCTGTCGCTCAACACGGTCTGCGAGGAGGCGATCTGCCCGAACCTCGGCGAGTGCTGGGACCAGCGGACCGCCACGATCATGATCCTCGGCGACGTCTGCACGCGCGCCTGCGGGTTCTGCGCCGTGGAGACGGGGCGCCCCACGTGGCACGACCCCGGCGAGCCGCTCCGCGTCGCGCAGGCGGTGCGGCACATGGGCCTCGAGCATGTCGTCGTGACGAGCGTCGCGCGCGACGACCTGCCGGACGGCGGGGCGGGCGTCTTCGCCGCCACGATCCGGGAGATCCGCCGCCTCGCGCCGACGACGGGCGTCGAGGTGCTCATCCCCGACTTCGACGGCCGCGAGGCGCCGCTGCGTGCCGTCATGGACGCGGCCCCGGACATCCTCGACCACAACGTGGAGACGGTGGAGCGGCTCCAGCGGCCGGTGCGCAAGCGCGCGCGATACGACCGCAGCCTCCAGGTCCTCGCGCGGGCGAAGGCGATGGCGGGGGCGTCCGGCGCGGCCGTGCACACGAAGTCGAGCGTCATGGTGGGCCTCGGGGAGACGCGCGAGGAGCTCTCGCGGACGTTCGCGGACCTGCGGACTGTCGAGTGCGACATCCTGACGATCGGCCAGTACCTGCGGCCCACCCCGGCGCACCTTCCCGTCGAGCGGTACTGGCACCCCGACGAGTTCGCGGAGCTGCGCGACGAGGCGCGCGCGCTCGGGTTCCTGCACGTCGAATCCGGGCCCCTGGTCCGGACGAGCTACCACGCGCGGGACCAGGTCCCCGACGCGGCGCGTCGCGCCGTGGAGCGCGCCGTGGCCGCGCGGCTCGCGGGCGACGGGTCGGACGGTCGCGTGCACCCGGGCGCGCGCGTGCTTCCGATCGCCACGGTGGACGCGGAGGGGCGGGTCGTCCCCTCGGCGACCGTGGAGTAGGCGAGCCCGCCCCTCCCCCATACTTTCCGGCCATGAGCACGCCCGAGATCGTCATCCCCGCGTCCCTCCTCCCCGCCGACGGCCGCTTCGGCTGCGGCCCGTCCAAGGTCCGCCCGGAGGCCGTCGAGGCCCTCGCCTCGGTCGGCCGGACGTGGCTCGGGACGTCGCACCGCCAGCGCCCCGTCCTCGACGAGGTCGGGCGGCTGCGAACCGACCTGCGCACGCTGTTCGGCCTCCCGGAGGGGTACGAGGTCGTCCTCGGCAACGGCGGGTCGACCGTCTTCTGGGACGTCGCGACCTTCGGGCTCATCGAGCGCCGAAGCCAGCACTGCGTCTTCGGCGAGTTCTCGTCGAAGTTCGCGGCGGCATCTGCCGAGGCGCCGCACCTGGAGGCTCCATCGATCGTGCGGAGCGAGCCAGGGACCCGCCCCGTCCCCGTCGCGGACGACGACGTGGACCTCTATGCGCTCACGCACAACGAGACCTCGACGGGCGTGATGATGCCGGTCGTGCGGCCGCGCCACCCCGATGGCCGCGCGGCATCGGGCCTCGTGGCGGTGGACGCGACGTCCGGCGCGGGGGCGCTCCCGGTCGAGCCCGCCGACTTCGACGCGTACTACTTCGCGCCGCAGAAGGTCTTCGCCTCGGACGGCGGCCTCTGGATCGCCCTCCTGTCGCCCGCGGCCGTCGAACGCGTCGGAGCGATCAAGGCGTCCGGGCGGTGGCAGCCCGCGTCGCTCGACCTGTCGATCGCCCTGGACAACAGCCGCAAGGACCAGACGTACAACACGCCTGCTCTCGCGACGATCTTCCTCATGCGCCAGCAGGTCGCCTGGCTGCTGGACAACGGTGGCCTGTCCTGGTCGGCCGCTCGGTCCGCGGAGTCCGCGAGGATCGTCTACGACTGGGCGGCGGCGAGCGACTACGCGACGCCGTTCGTCGCGGACCCGGCCCATCGCTCGACCGTCGTCGCGACGATCGACCTCGACGACCGCGTCGACGCCCAGGAGGTCAGCAGGGTGCTCCGCGCGAACGGGATCGTCGACACCGACGCCTACCGGAAGCTCGGGCGCAACCAGCTGCGGATCGGCCTCTTCCCGGCGATCGAGCCGGCCGACGTGGCAGCCTTCACGCGCTGCGTGGACTTCGTCGTCGCCGCGCTGGGCTGAGCGACGGCGCTATCCTCCGCTCATGGCCCCGCAGCTCGCCCGCTGACTACTGGGAGTTCCGGGAGATGATCACCGTGTCCCCCCGGCACGGTCGATCCTTCGACGGCTACCTCGAGCTCTTCCACTGGACCGAGCTGATCCAGTCGTCGCCGTTCGCCGTCGAACGCTCCGTCTACGAGGTCGTCGGCGGCGCGTACCGGAAGAACAACGTCACCACGGTCGAGCTGCGGTTCAACCCGATGAAGCGGAACCGGGGCGGCGAGCAGGACCTGGACCACATCATCGCGGCCGCCGTCCGCGGGATGGACCGGGCGACGCTGGAGTACCCGGTGAAGCCCGGCCTGATCCTCTGCCTCGACCGCGAGTTCCCGTACGACCTCAACGAGATCATCGCGGAGAAGGCCATCGCCTGGCGCGACCGCGGGATCGTCGGCATCGACATCGCCGGCCCCGAGTCGCCGACCTTCCGGCCCCGCGACTACGCGCGCCTGTTCCGGCGGGCGCGCGGGTTCGGGCTGGGCATCACGGTCCACACCGGTGAGGCCGGGCCGGTCGAGGAGATCTCCGAGGTCATCGAGGAGCTCGAGCCGGACCGGATCGGCCACGGGGTGAAGTCGGCATACGACCCGCGGACGCTCGCGATGCTCCGCGAGCGGGGGATCGTGCTCGAGATCTGCCCCACGTCCAACCTGAACACGCGGGTCGTGTCCGGGTGGGAGGAGTTCCGCTGGATCTTCGACACCTTCCGCCGCAACGAGATCCGCTTCACGATCAACACGGACGGCCCGGAGATGCTCAAGACGTACATCCGCGACGAGCTCGCCACCCTCGGGCGCCTCGGCATCCTCACGCTGGCGGAGCAGGAGGAGGCGGTGCGGACCTCGCTCGCGGCCTCGTTCGTCCCGAACGTCGGCGACGTCCGCCTCCCGCGCCTGGAGCCGGCCACGCGCGAGGAGGTCGAGCGGGAGGAGGCCTGACGCCGCCTACCCGCCGGCTGCCTTCGTCAGCGCCCGGGCCACGGCCTCGCGGAACGAGGCGCCCCACGGCCCCTGGCCGACGGCGACGAAGGGGCTCGCGTCCACGACCTCGTACGTGGCCGGGTCGGTGATGAACGACGCGGCGCACACGTCCACGGCGGATCGCTGCCTCTCGTACGCGGCCGCGTTCCGGAACAGGTAGAGGTGGACCGTCGTGGGGGAGGCCTGGTCGAGGCCCGACGCCCTGAGCGAGATCGCGGGCCCGACGAGCTGGCGGTCGTCGCACCCGGCGTCGCCCGTCTTCACGTCCTGCACGCCGATCCCCTCCGCCGCGAGGAAGGCCACGATCCCGGCGAAGTCCGCCGGCGTGGGCGGCGGAGGCGTGGCGGCCAGGCCGGTGCAGCCGGCGACCAGTCCGACGACCAGGGTGACGACGACGGCGACGCGGGCGGCCGCTTTGTCGGCGAGGGCGGCGGCGATCGCGGAGGGGTGGCGCACGAGCCGAGGCTAGCACCGCCGGCCCGGCCCCGCCCGGAGGCCGGCGCCTGCCGCGGCTCCCGCGATGGCCTCCGGGGGCGCGGCGCGATAGACTCTCCCGGTCCAGAGAGGAGGCGCCGGCGTCCGCCCGCGCGCGGCCGAGCCCAGGAGCCCAGTGCCCGAGATCCGTCCGTTCCGTGCCCTGCGATTCGACCCCGAGGTCGTCGGCGACGTCGGCCGGGTCCTCGCACCCCCGTACGACGTGATCTCGCCCGAGGAGCGGGCCGCGTTCGCCGCCCGCAGCCGGCACAACGTGGTGCGCATCGACCTGCCCGCCTCCGAGCCGGCCGACACGGATCCCGACGAGCGGTACCGTCAGGCGGCCCGCACGTACGCGTCGTGGCGCTCGGACGGCACGCTGCGCCGCGACCCCCGCCCCAGCCTGTACGTCCACGAGCAGACGTACGCGGTCCCCGGATCGTCGGTCGTGCGCGTCCAGCGCGGCTTCATGGGACGACTCCGGCTGGAGCCGTTCGCCGCCGACGGTGGGATCCGACCCCACGAGCGCACGCTCTCCGGACCCAAGGAGGATCGCTGGAAGCTCATGCGCGCGACGAGCGCCAACCTGAGCCCCGTGGTCGGTCTCTACGCCGACCCGTCGGGCCGTGCCTCGGCGCTCCTGGCCGGCATCGCCGCGCGCCCTGCGGCCGTGGACGTGACGGACGACGAGGAGGTCCGCCACCGGCTGTGGATGATCCCTGCCGACGGTCCCGACTCCCCGGCGGTCGCCGAGCTCGCGGCGCTCGTCGGCGGCGGCCACGTGGACATCGCCGACGGGCACCATCGCTACGAGACCGCCCTGCGATACCGCGACGAGCGGCGCAGGACGTCCGCCGCGGAACCCGATCCCGCCTACGACTTCATCCTCGCGCTCCTGTTCGAGGCCACCGCCGAGCAGCTGACCGTCCTCGCGACGCATCGCCTGGTCCACGGCCTCGACGACGCGGGCGTCGAGGCGCTCCTCAACGACGCCGCGACCCTGTTCACTGTGCAGCGGACCGACGATCCCGGGGCTCTCGGCGCGGCGTTCTCGCCCGCGGCCCTCGCCCCGGGCGGCGAGGGCCGGTTCGGCCTCTGGACCCGCCGCGGCGGGGCGTTCCTGCGGGCGCGCCGCGAGGCCTTCGTCCCCTGGCTCCCCGACGGCGGCGACGCGCTCCGCAGGCTGGACGTCACACTCGTCGACGTCGCGCTCGGGCGCCTCCTCGGCCTCGACGGCACGGCGGTCGCTGCGGGCGACCGCGTCGCGTACACGAAGTCCGCGCCCGACGCCATCGGCCGCGTCCACGCCGGCGACGCGGACGCCGCGTTCCTCCTCGATCCGACCCCGATCGCCGAGATCGCCGCGGTCGCGGCTGTCGGCGACGTCATGCCCCAGAAGTCGACGTACTTCTACCCGAAGGCCCTGACGGGCCTCGTCCTGAACCCGCTCGAGCAGTGAGATGACCGATCCCGAGATGCCCACCCAGGAGCCGGCCGAGGCGCCGGAGACGTCGGAGACGCCGATCCCCGTGCGGATCCCGCCGCGCCCGGCCGTGCCGAACCCGGACACCCGTCCCGTCCGCAAGGACGAGATGGAGGTCGCCGACCGCGGCCTCCACGTTGAGTCCTGGCTCCCCGAGCGTCGGTCGCGGCGCAAGCCGCTTCTGTTTGTGCACGGCGAGCTCGGCGGCTCGTGGGTCTGGGAGCGCTACCTCGGCTACTTCGCTCGCCGCGGGTGGGAGGGGCATGCGCTCAACCTGCGCAACCACTACTGGTCGCAGACCGCCGATCCGGCGCGGCTCTCGTTCGCCTCGTACACCGACGACGTCGTGTCCGTCCTCGAGCGGATCGGCCCCAACGCCGTCGTCGTGGGACACGGCATGGGCGGCCTCCTCGCGCTCAAGGCGGCGGAGCGCCATCCGGTCTCGGGGCTCGTCCTCGTCGCGCCGTACCTGCCGCGCGAGCTCCGCGTGCCGCCGAAGCCGCACGAGATCCGGTCGGTCCCGCCCGCCTACGGCTGCGAGCTGCTCGGGTGGGACACGATGCCGGAGCGCCTCAGGCGCGACCACCGTGACCTCACCCTCGAGGACATCGTGCGCATCAAGCACCTGCTGGGCCAGAAGCCGCGCGAGGCAGGGGCCGCGCGCCGGAGCATCCTCCAGGGCGTGCCGGTGGACCGACGGCCGCTCGCGGACGTGCCGCTCCTCGTCATCGGCGCCGGGCTGGACCGGTACGTCGCCGAGCCGGACCTCGAGCGCCTGGCGCAGTGGCTGGGCGCGCGCTACGAGCCGTTCGGCGCGCACTCCCACTTCGGGCTGGTCCTCGGCGAGGACACGTACCAGCAGGTCGCCGACGCGATCCGCGAGTTCCTCGAGGAGCACCGCCTCTAGGATCGGCGACGCGGCCGCGCGCCACCCGCCCGCGGGCCGCGCGACGCGGCCCCGAGGGCGGGTCGGGTGGTCGACACCCCGCGCCCACCTTTGGTATCCTCCGCGAGGCTCGAACAGGGGCCCGTGCCGCATTCGTCTAGAGGCCCAGGACACCGCCCTCTCAAGGCGGAGACCACCGGTTCGAATCCGGTATGCGGTACCACCTCGCATCCCCCACGCCCCCGGCCCGCGCCCCGGGGGCGTCCTCTTTCGTAGACTGCGGGGGTCCACCGCCCGCGGCCCAGGCCGCCGCCCACGGAGCCCGCATGCGCCCGCACTCGATCCGCCGGCTCGTCATCCTCACGGAGGGCCAGTTCGGCGTGCACCACGCCAAGACCGCGATCGGCGTCATCCGCTACGGTCGCGACGACGTCGTCGCCCTCCTCGACTCGACGATCGCGGGGCGCAATGTCTCCGAGTGGCTCGGCGACCGGTACGACGTCCCGGTGGTGGCGACGCTCGACGAGGCGATCGCCCTGGGCGCGGACGCGCTCCTCATCGGCATCGCGCCCACGGGCGGGAAGCTGCCGGAGGAGTGGCGGGCGGTGATCGTCCACGCGCTCGAGGCGCGCCTCGACGTGCTCTCCGGCCTGCACACGTTCCTCGGCGACGACCCCGAGTTCGCCTCGGCGGCCGCGCTGAGCGGGGCGGAGATCGTGGACTACCGGCGGGTGCCCGACCGCCATCAGACCGCGGTCGGCCGGCCGCACCGGCCGGGAGCGAAGGTCATCCTCACGGTAGGGTCGGACTGCGCGATCGGGAAGATGACGGTCGCGCTCGAGCTGGAGCGCGCGGCGCGCGAGGCCGGGCTGTCCGGCGTGTTCGTCCCGACCGGCCAGACGGGCATGATGATCGCCGGGTGGGGCATCTCGGTCGACCGCGAGATCTCGGACTTCCTCGCGGGCACGTGCGAGTGGCTCGTCGAGCAGGCGGAGGAGATGGGGGATTGGATCTTCGTCGAAGGCCAGGGGTCGATCGACCACCCGGCGTACTCCCCGGTCACGTTCGGCCTCATCCACGGGACGACGCCACACGCGATGGTCCTGGTCCACAAGGTCGGGCTCGAGGAGCACGACTGGGACCACCTTCCCGGCATCACGCACCCCATCAAGCCGCTCCCGGAGCTGGTCGCGCTGCACGAGACGATCGCCGGCATGGTCGCGCCATCGCGGGTGATCGCCGTCGCGCTGAACACGTCGGACGTGACCGACGACGACGCGCGGCGGGTCATCCGCGAGACGGAGGCGGAGACCGGGCTGCCGACCGACGACCCCGTGCGGTTCGGGCCTGCGCGGCTGTTCGGGGCGATCCGGGCGGCGTTCGAGTCGGAGGGCACCGCATGACCGGTTCGATCGTGACCGCGGGGCCGCTGTCGCTGACGGCGTCCACGCTGCAGCTCCCGTTCCACGACCCGTTCCGGATCGCGCGGGAGTCGGACTCGATTGCCGCGACGACCGTGATCGTGGAGGTCGCCGACGCGGAGCACGTGCCCGCGCCCGGCTCGGAGGCGCCGGTCGGGCTGGGCGAGGGGTTCCCCGATCCGTACTACGGCGAGACGGACGCGACGATCCACGCCGTCCTGCCGCTGCTCCTCGGGACGGTCGTCGTCCCGTGGGAGGCCGCGCGCGATGCCGCGACCCGCGGCGACGTCCCCGCCGCCCGCGCCGCGCTCGACGCGGCCTCGGACGCGATGGATGCCGCGATCGCGCACAACGGCGCCGCGAAGTGCGCGATGGACATCGCCCTCCGCGACCTGGCCGCCCGCCTCGCGGGCGTGCCCCTGTACGCGTTCGAGGGCCTCGCGCCCGTGATCCCGCCGACGGACTTCACGGTGGGACTCGACGCGCCGGACGTGGTCGCCGCGCGAGCCGCGCGCGCGGCCGCGTTCCCGTTCCTCAAGGTGAAGGTCGGCGGCCCGGCCGACCTCGAGACGCTCGAGCGGGTGCGGACCGTCTTCCCCGGGGTGATCCGCGTCGATGCGAACACGGCGTGGGAGCCGGAGTCCGGTGCCCGGCTGGTGCCCGAGCTCGCGCGGCTGGGGGTCGAGCTCATCGAGCAGCCGTTCGCCGCGCACCGCCTCGACCAGATGGCCTGGCTCCAGGAGCGCTCCGAGCTGCCGGTGGTGGCGGACGAGAGCGCCGTGACCATCCTGGACCTCGACCGCCTCGTGGGCGTGGTGGCCGGCGTGAACGTGAAGCTCGCGAAGTGCGGCGGCACGGGGCCGGCCCGGCGCATGCTCGCGCGGGCGCGTGAGCTCGGCTTCCGCACGTTCATCGGGTGCATGGAGGAGACGAGCGTCGGCATCGCGGGATCCGCCGCCGTGGCGTCGCTCGCGGAGTGGGTGGACCTCGACGGGTGCCTGCTCCTCGCCGACGAGCCGTTCGAGGGGCTCGAGCTCGGCCCCGACCACAGCTGGCGGCTGACGGACGCCCCGGGCCACGGGGTCCGCCGACGCGGGTGAGACGTCCGGCCCAAGGGGCCGGGGGAGCCGGTCACGGCCGGCATCGGAGGAGAGCGTGTCCGGATCGGCCACCATCGTCATCACGCTGGCACTGGTCTTCTACACGATCGGCGTCTGGAGCGAGCGCTTCCAGGGCCGCCTGAAGCCATGGCACCTCGTGTTCTTCTGGCTGGGCCTGGCGTGCGACACGATCGGGACGGGCATGATGCTCGACTTCGCGGGCGGTCTCACCGCGGACGTCCACGGCGTGACGGGCGTCATCGCGATCCTCCTCATGCTCGTCCACGCGATCTGGGCCACCGTCGTCCTCGCGCGCCACGACGAGCGGTGGATCGTGGACTTCCACAAGTTCAGCATCGTGGTGTGGGCGATCTGGCTGATCCCGTACTTCAGTCCGATGGTCATCGCGATCGGGAGCTGACGACCCGCGCCGGCTGGTGGGGGTCGGCGCGAGGCGGTCGGAGCGGGCCTTCCACAGCGCCTCGCGAGGCCATCCACGAACGCCCGTTCGGGTGTGGACAAGTCGGCGGCAAAGCCGTGGACAAGGCCCTACCCGCCGCCGCCGGCGGCGACGTAGGATATCGGTCGATCGGCCGCGCTCGGACCGACCGGGAGCTCGAGACCAGGGCGCGGCGGGCGTGGATCCCGATGGGACGACACGGCGTGCCGGTCCGGCGCGTCCTGGTGATGCTGCGGCCCGGATGGCCGTGGTGAGGGGAGGGAGTCGAGGGTGTCGGTTCCGGTGCAAGTCACGGGTCCCGGTCCCGAGACCACCCCCGAGCTCCCCGAGGACGCGATGGCGTTCGTCCGGTTCTGCCGCGAGCGCCGCCGCGTCGCGTGGCCGGAGCTCTACGACGAGATGTGCGCGGTCGCCCGCCGCCGCCTCTACCGGGGCTGGGGCTTCGACGAGCTCGCCGAGCACGGCGTGGAGTTCGGGCTCTTCCAGCTCGCGGAGCTCGCGGCCGCGACCCGCGCGATCATCGCCGACGAGGCGGCGCCCCGATGCGTGGACGGGCCATCGGTCCCGGCCCCCGCGGATGCCTCTCCTGCCGACGCCGACGAGGGCCCGAGGGCCACCGCGGCCTGACGCGCCTCCCTGCGGCGTCGGCCCGCGCACCCGGGCGCAAGCCCGACGGCCCGCGGGCGGGCCTCAGGCGCGGATGCGCCTCCGCGCCATCTCGCCCTCGATCTGGCGCTCCGCCTCGACGTACCGGTCGATCTCGTCGCGGACCCGGTTCGCCTCCGGCGTGTACAGGTGGACCTGCTGCTGGAGGATGTAGCTGAGGCGGCGGCTCGTCATCCGGACGTGGTCCAGGTTCTTCATGAGGACGAGCGGGTCCATCGCCGCGAGGTCGGACTCGTGGTACATCTGGCTCATACGCGCATTGTAGCGACGGCCGCGGGCGATTCCGGGCCCCTGCCCGTGCAGCCCCCATCGCCCGGCACGTATGCTCCGGGCGTCGCGGCCGCCGGCCGCCCCGGGGGGAGGATCCCGATGCTCGCCGTCATCGTCACCGCGCTCGTGACGTGGGCCCTGATGGTCGTCTTCAACTTCGTGCCGGTCGGCAGCTTCCTCGTGGACGGCACGATCGCCGTCCTCGGGGGGTTCGCCGCGGGGATGCTCGTGCCGTGGTTCCTCGTGCGACGGCGGCGCGACCGGCGCTGAGCGGCGCTGGACGGCCGACGGCCGGGCCCCTCTCGACGTCGTGGTCTACCCTGTGGGCGGCGCGTCCCCGTAGCTCAGCGGACAGAGCGAGCGCCTTCTAAGCGCGAGGTCGCAGGTTCGATCCCTGCCGGGGACGCCATCCGGCTCCGCCTGCCCCCGGGAGGCCCCCCTCCCCGTCAGCGCCGCGTCGGGATCCGGTAGAGGAAGACGACGAGGATCATCGCGGCGACCACGAGGGCGACGCGGATCGGCAGCGAGTCCACGAGCACGATGGACGCGCCGAACGACAGCGCGACGACCGCGATCGCCCGCGTCCGGACGCCCGGCGGCAGGGAGCGCGAGCGTCGCCACTCCTCGATGATCGGCCCGAGGGCCGGCTGGCCCAGGAGCCACGCGTACATCCGGTCGGAGGCACGCGCGTAGCAGGCAGCGGCGAGCAACAGGAAGGGCGTCGTCGGGAGGACGGGGACCACGATCCCCACCACCCCGAGGCCGAGCGCGGTGGACCCCACGGCGACGAGGACGACCCGCGCGGGCAGCGACGTGGACGGCCTCGTCCCTCCGGCGAGACCCGCGATCCCGTCCGCCTGGTCCCCGCGATCAGGGAGCGCCTCCGCTGTCTCAGGCCGCTGCATCCGCACAGGATGCCGCGTCCCGGCCGGAAGCGCCATCGACGTGTGGTCGTGCGGCGGCGCCTCCTTGACAACCCGCGGCGCCAGACGGTACGAACGTGACCATGAGTCATCCCGATCCGGTCCCCGTCGGTCCCTGGCGGCGCCGGTCTCGCGAGACCGCGTACGCGAACCCGTGGATCGAGGTCTGGCACGACGAGGTGGACCGGCCCGACGGCAGCGCGGGCGTGTACGGCGTCGTCCACTTCCGGTCGGCCGCCGTCGCGGTCGTCGCGCTCGGGGAGGACGGGCGCCTGCTCCTCGTGGGTCAGCACCGCTATGCGCTCGACGAGTACAGCTGGGAGGTGCCGGAGGGCGGGGTCCCGGAGGGCGAGGACCTGCTGGCCGGCGCCAGGCGGGAGCTGGCCGAGGAGACGGGGTTCGAGGCCGACGACTGGCGGCTTGCCTGCCGCCTGAGCATCTCGAACTCGGTCACGGACGAGCGAGGTGCCGTCTTCATCGCCCGCGGCCTCCGCCCGGGAGCGGCCTCGCCGGACGACACGGAGGACCTCGCGCTCCGGTGGGCGACGCTCGCCGAGGTCCTCGACGAGATCGACCGCGGCGAGATCCACGACCTGCTCACCATCGCCGCGGTGAGCCGGTACGCGGTGGGGACCCTGCCCGGACGGTGACGCGTCGTCCGCGACGACGAATGCCTCTGGCGGACGGCGGCAACGTGCGTCACGCTGGTCGGCGGCAGCGCGGGAGGCGTAGACGCGCGGGCCGGACACGTGCCGCCGGGTCCGCGCGGAGCCACTGGCGGGCCCGACCCGCGCGCGCCACGGAGGTCCGGATCCATGGCTCGGTACATCGCGGTCCATCCGGTCGCTTTCACCGAGGAGCAGCTCAAGCCCCTCGCGAGGGAGCCCCTCCCCGAGGGCGACTGGGAGGCCCCCGTCCGGGAGGCGCTCCTCGAGATCTTCGAGCGATACGCCATCCCGTACGAGACCCTCTACGAGGTCCGGCGGTTCGACCCGGCCGTCGGCGAGATGGAGGCGGTCCCCGTCGAGGAGAAGATCCCGCAGCCCGTCTGAACGACCGGAGACACGGCCCGGGGCGCCGCCGTCCCGGCGGCGCCCCGGGGCCTCGCGGAGGCCGCCGGGACGGGCGCCGCGCGGTGCCACGCGGCACCGCGCCGGCGCATGATGCTCCCGTGAGGGGCAAGGGCCGGGAGAAGGCCGCCATCGGCGTCGCGGCTGCCGTGGGCACCGCCGCCGCGATCGTCGGCGCGGCGCTCGTCGCTCGCCCCCGGCTGGCCAGCTCCGCGGATCGCTGCGCACCTCCTCGTCGCCGGGCGTCCGAGCATACGAGATCTGCCTCGGCGGCCCGCTCGGCGGGTACTACGCCGGCGTCGCGAGGGATTGCACACGTGCGCTCGGGGGGATGCCGGCGCCATCGATCCTCGAGGTGGGCCCCGGCCCGGGCCATCTCGCGGTGTGCCTGCTCCGGGCGATCCGTGACGCGCGCTGGACCGGTCTGGACATCGATCCCGCGATGGTCGCGGCCGCGCGGGCGCGTCTCGTCCGGACCGGCCTCGCCGCCCGGAGCGACGTCGTCGAGGGGGACGTCTCCGCCCTGCCGTTCGCCGATGCCTCGTTCGACCTCGTCGTGACGTCGTTCTCGGCGCACCACTGGCCGGATGCGGCGCTCGGCTTCGCGGAGGTCGCTCGCGTGCTCCGTCCCGGCGGCGTCGTCCTCGCGTACGACCTGCCCGCGTGGTGGGCACGCCTCGAGCGCGGCTCGGAGGGGATCCGCGCCGGTCGTGGCCCCTTCCCGGATGCGGTGATCGCTCGTCGGCACGGGGTCGGGCCGGTGACGATCGTCGAGCGCCTGGAGGCGGTGCGCGCGTAGCGTGCCCCTGACCGGGCCCGCGTGCGGCGGTACGATGGACGCCGGCAGCCGGGCGCCGCATCGCCCCGCCCGCTTCGCCCGAGAGGAGACACCCGTGGGCACCGTCCGTCTGACCGTGGGCCAGGCCATCGTCCGCTTCCTGGCCGCGCAGTACGTCGAGCGCGATGGCATGGAGAACCGGTTCATCGCCGGCGTCTGGGGGATCTTCGGGCACGGCAACGTCGCCGGGCTGGGTCAGGCGCTCGAGGAGCTCGGCGACGCGTACGAGATGCCGTACTACCGGCCGCAGAACGAGCAGGCTCAGGTCCATCTCGCGGCGGCGTATGCGAAGCACATGGACCGCCTCCAGACGTTCGCGTGCACGAGCTCGATCGGCCCGGGTGCCACGAACATGATCACGGCCGCGACCGGCGCCACGGTGAACCGTCTGCCGGTCCTGCTCCTGCCCTCGGACTACTTCGCCAACCGCCTGCCCGACCCCGTCCTCCAGCAGGTCGAGCACCCGGTCGAGCACGACGTGAGCGCGAGCGACGCGTTCCGGCCGATCAGCCGGTACTTCGACCGGATCAGCCGTCCGGAGCAGCTCCTCTCCAGCCTCCCCGAGGCGTTCCGCGTCCTCACGGACCCCGTCGAGACGGGCGCCGTCACGATCAGCCTCCCCGAAGACGTCCAGTCCGAGGCGTACGACTGGCCGGAGGCCTTCCTCGAGAAGCGGGTGTGGCACATCCGTCGCCCGATGCCCGAGCCCGCGGTCCTCGAGCGCGTGGCCGACATGATCCGGGCGGCGAAGGCGCCCCTGATCGTCACCGGCGGCGGGACGATCTACAGCGCGGCGACCGAGGCGCTCGACGCCCTCGCCACGCGCTTCGGGATCCCCGTCTGCGAGACGCAGGCGGGCAAGGGCGCGCTGCCGTGGAACCACCCGATGAACGTGGGCCCGGTCGGCGCGAACGGCGGCCTCGCGGCGAACCGCCTCGCGCGCGAGGCGGACCTCGTGATCGCGATCGGGACGCGCCTGGGCGACTTCGCCACGGCGTCCAAGACGCAGTTCGCGAACCCCGACGTCTCGTTCGTCGGGATCAACGTCACGAGCTTCGACGCGCACAAGCTGCGCGCGGTCCCGCTCGTCGCGGACGCGCGCGAGGCGCTGCGGGCGCTCGCGGCGGTCCTCGGGGTCGACGGGTACGCGGGCACGGACGCAGCGTACCGCGAGCGGATCGCCGGCCTCAGGGCCGAGTGGGACGCCCGGGTGGACGACCACCGCACCCCGTCCGGCGAGACCCCCGACCTCGCCCAGCCCGAGGTCATCGGGATCGTCAACGACGCCGTGGGCGGCCACGCCACGATGATCTGCGCGGCCGGCAGCCTCCCCGGGGACCTGCTCAAGCTCTGGCGCCCGGAGGACCCCAAGGCGTACCACCTCGAGTACGGCTACAGCTGCATGGGCTACGAGATCCCCGCGGGGATCGGGGTGAAGCTCGCCGAGCCCGACCGCGAGGTCGTCGTGATGATCGGCGACGGGACGTACCTCATGCTCAACGCGGAGATCGTCACCGCGGTCGCCGAGGGCGTGAAGATGACGGTGGTCGTCTTCGACAACCACGGCTACCAGTGCATCGTGGACCTCGCCCGCAGCGTCGGCGTCCCCCAGTTCGGCAACGAGCTCCGGTTCCGCGACGCCGGCCGGAACCGCCTCGAGGGCGGTTACATCCCGGTGGACTTCGCGAAGCACGCCGAGGCGATGGGCGCGATCGGCGTCCTCGCCCGGACCGAACAGGAGATCCGCGACGCGATCGCGGCGGCGCGCACGGCCGACCGGACCACGGTCATCCACGTCCCGGTCAGCCCCACCAAGCGGGCCCCCGGCTACGAGGGATGGTGGGACGTCCCGGCCGCCGAGGTGAGCGGCTCCGACGCGGTCGTCGCCGCCCGCGAGCGCTACGCGGAGGCGGTCGCGCGCCAGAGGACGGAGCTCCTCTAGGATCCGTCACCGGCCGGGTGCCGCCCGCCGCCGTCCGGCGCGCGGCACCCGTCAGCGGCTATCCTCCGCGGCATGCCCGACCACCCCGCCCCCGGCGCCCCGCGATCGGCCCCCCGGGAGGGCCTCCCGCACGCGGCGACGACGCGGATCGAGCGATCCGGGACGACCATCGCGGGGCTCGTCGTCGCCGCGCAGGTCCTCGCGATCATCGTCTCGCTCCAGCTGAGCGTCGCCGCGTACCTCGAGGAGAGCGCTCGCTTCGGCATCCACCTCGCCGAGGTCGTGGCGGTGAGCCTGTACGTCGTCATCGCGGTCGCCGCGCTCGTCGCGTGGCGCACCCGCCGACACCGGCTCGCCGTCCGGCTGCTGCGCCTGTACCTCGCGGTCCTGACGCTCCAGCTCGTGACGTACGTGCTCCTGCTCGTCGTGGGCATGAGCCGCGCTCAGGACCAGCCGCTCTGGTATCTCGGCGACCTCGTCTCCGTGCTGCTCCTCGACATCGCCGTCTTCTCCGCCTGGTACTGGATCGTGGACTCCCTCGCGCCGGGCGGGGCGTTCGCGTTCCCGCCCCGCAGCGACACGCACTGGGAGCCGGGCCTCGTGGACTACGTGTTCCTCTCGTTCAACACGACCGCCACCTTCGGGCCGACGACCGAGATGCCCGTGGACTCGCGGGCGAAGCTCGCGATGATGCTCCAGACGACGCTCGCGCTCGCCGTCCTCATCGTGCTCGCGTCCCGGATCGTGTCCCGTGTCTGAGGGAGGGGCCGCGGACGACGGGCCCGGTCGGGGCGCCTCTCTCGCGCGTTCCGCGATGCCGGGGTCTGCCGCGACCGCGCCCGTCTTCCTCGTCGTCGGCCCCCCGGCGGTCGGCAAGACGACGGCGAGCCGCGCGCTCGCCGATCGCTTCGCCCGTGCCGTGCACATCCCGGTGGACGACATCCGTCACATGGTCGTCTCGGGGCTCGCGCTCCCCGCGGACGACTGGACCGACGAACTCTCCCGCCAGATCACGCTCGCGCGGGGTGTGGCGCTCCGGATGGCCGAGGACTACGCGGCCGCCGGGTTCATGGTCGTCGTGGACGACTTCCCGGACCCCGACCTGCTCGCCGAGTACGCCGATCTCGCGGGGAGGCCGCGGACCCACCGCGTGCTCCTCCTGCCGCCCATGGCGGTCGCGCTCCGCCGGAACCGGGAGCGGTCCGGCGACGGGCCCGCCGGCGCGTACATCGAAGGGGCGCTGCCCCTGGCATATGCGGTCGTGCAACCCCACGCGGACCGGCTCGCCGCAGAGGGCTGGGTCGTCCTCGACACGACCGCGCTCGGGGTGGAGGAGACGGTGGACGAGATCCTCGCGCGCACGGGCGAGCGGCCGGGAGCGTAGGCCGGAGGCGCGGGCCGCAGCGACGCGCCGGCCGCTGCCATGGCTCGCGGCCCGTCGCTCGCTTCGAGGGATGGCGGTGGGGTCGTCCGGTCGCGTAGGATGCGCGCCGGGACGGGACGTCACGTCGCCGCGGGCGACGCGGGCGCCCCGTGGGAGGGAGGCTCTGATGGCTGCAGCCAGCCCGGCGCCGGCCGTCGCGCGGAAGAAGCGCGGCGAGTGGCCCATCTTCTCGTCGCTCACGGGCTACCAGCTCGCCTGGATCGTCGGCGACATCGTGGCAGGCATCACGCTCGTCGCGATCGCCATCCCGGAGCAGATGGCCACGGCCCAGCTGGCGGGGATGCCGGTTCAGACCGGCCTCTACGCGTTCATCGCGGGCGGGCTCGCCATCGCGATCTTCGGGTCCAGCCGCCAGATGTCGGTGGGCGCCGACTCCACGATCGCCCCGATCTTCGCGGCCGGCGTCGCCGGCGTCGCGGTCGCGGGGACGGCGGCGTACACGCAGGACGTGATCCTGCTGGCGTTGATGGTCGGCGCGCTGCTCATCGCGATCGGCCTGCTCAAGATGGGCTGGATCGCGGACCTCCTCTCCACGCCCGTCACCACCGGCTTCCTCGCCGGCATCGGGATCACGATCGTCGTCGGGCAGCTGCCCGACATGTTCGGCGTGTCCAAAGGGACGGGCGGCTACCTCGAGCAGGTCGTGTGGATCTTCCAGAGCTACGCCGACTGGAACTGGTACGCGATCGCCATCGCCGCCATCGTCCTGGCGATCGTCGTCGTCGCCGAGAAGATCAGCCCCAAGATCCCGGGCGCCCTCATCGGCCTCATCCTGTCGCTCGTCGCCAGCGTCGCGCTCGGCCTCGCCGCCAAGGGCGTCGCGGTCCTGGGCGCCCTCCCGCAGGGCCTTCCGCCGGTCGCCGTCCCCACGCTCGACCCGACCGTCATGGTCGCCCTCTTCCCCACGGCCCTGACAGTCGTCCTCGTGTGCCTCATGCAGACCGCCGCGACGTCCCGGTCGTTCGCGGACATCGGCGGCTACGACGTCAACATGAACAAGGACTTCCTCGCGATCGGCGTGGGCTCCGCCGCCGCGTCGTTCATCGGCTCGTTCCCGATCGACTCGAGCCCGCCCCGGACCGCGGTCGTGGCGAACTCGGGCGGCCGGTCCCAGATCGCGAGCCTCGTCGCGGTCGGCGTCATCGTCATCCTGATCCTGTTCTTCGCGAGCGCGCTCGCGGACCTCCCGAAGGCGACCCTCGGGGCGATCCTGACGTACGTGGGGTCGCGGATCATCCGCCTGCGCGCGATCGCGGACGTGTGGCCCTTCGACAAGGTCGAGTTCGCGCTCGCGGTCTTCACCCTCTTCGCGGTCATCGCGATCGGGACGGAGTTCGGCATCCTCATCGCGATCACGCTCGCAGTCCTGGAGCGCCTCCGCATCAGCGCCCGGCCGCGCGTCGTCCGGCTGGGCAAGGTCCCCGGCACGACCAGCTGGATCCCGATGACCAGCAAGACGCAGTCCCCGGTCGAGACGCCGGGCGTCCTGGTCGCCGCGCTCAACGCGCCGCTCTACTTCGCGAACGCCGCGACGTTCCGCGACTGGGTCCGCGCCAACGTGGTGGAAGCCGATGAGCCGCCGAAGGCCTTCGTCCTCGACGCCGAGGCGATCGACGACATCGACTACACGGGAACGAACGCGCTCAAGCTGGCAGCGGCGCTCCTGAAGAGGCACCACATCACGCCGGCCGTGGCGCGGCTGCGGATGGAGGCGTTCCCGGAGCACCTGGACGCGGCGAGGCTGGGCATCGACCCCACCCACATCTACCCGACGATCGACGACGCCGTGAACGCCCTCACGTCGGCGGCGCCGGCCGCACCCGCCGCGACGACGGCCGACGGAGGCGCCGGGGCGGGCCCCGCATGACCCTCCCGACCCGGGCCGAGAGGGCACGCGCCGGCGCGGAGGCGCGCCGGCGCGTGCCGCCGGCCGTCCACGCGGGGTGGCGGCCGGCGCCCGACCGCCCCGACCCGGTCGCGCTGCTGCAGGAGCAGGCAGCCACGCGCGTCCCGCAGCTCGTGCCCATCCGGTACGGCCGGATGCTCGTCTCCCCGTTCACGTTCTTCCGCGGAGCGGCGCTCCCGATGGCCGCCGACCTGGCCCCGACGCCGGTCAGCGGGATCCAGACCCAGCTCGTCGGCGATGCCCACCTCTCGAACTTCGGGCTGTTCGCGTCGCCCGAGCGGAACCTGCTGTTCGACATGAACGACTTCGACGAGACGCTGCCGGGTCCGTGGGAGTGGGACCTCGCCCGGCTCGTCGCAAGCCTGGTCGTGGCGGCCCGCGACCGGGGCTTCGACCGCCACCGGGGCCAGCACGCCGTTCACGCGGCGGTGCACTCGTATGCGCGCCACATGGCCGAGTACGCGGGGATGCGGGCGATCGAGGTCTACTACTCCCGCGTGGACGCCGATGCCATCGAGGAGTACGTCGACAAGCGAGCCCGGCCGTACCTCGAGGAGACGGTGAAGTCGGCGGCGCACCACGACACGTTCCACGAGCTGCCCAAGCTCACGACGATCGTCGACGGGCGCCGGATCATCGTGGACCTCCCGCCGACGATCTGGCACCCGGAGTGGGCGGATCCCGGCGTCCCGGGCGAGGTCCTCGCGGCCTATCGGTTGACGCTCCAGGAGGACCGGCGCGTCCTGCTAGACCGCTACATCCTCGAGGACGTCGCGGTCAAGGTGGTCGGCGTGGGCAGCGTGGGCCTCGCGGCCCTCGCGGTCCTCTTCGGCGGCACCGACCCCGACGACCCGCTCCTCCTGCAGGTCAAGGAGGCGGAGGCCTCGGTCCTCGAGCGCTTCCTCGCGCGGAGCACCTATGCGAACCACGGGGAGCGCGTCGTCGCCGGGCAACGCCGGCTGCAGGCCGCGAGCGACGTCCTGCTCGGGTGGGCGAAGGGGCGGAACGGGCGCCACCTCTACATCCGGCAGCTCCAGGACCAGAAGGCAGGCGCCGTCGTGGCGGCGATGTCGCACGACGACCTGACCAGCTGGGGGGAGCTCTGCGCCTGGGCGCTGGCCCGCGGGCATGCACGCTCCGGCCATCCCACGGAGATCGCCGGCTACGTCGGCGACGGCGACGAGCTGGCGGACGCCCTCGCGGACTTCGCGACAGCCTACGCCGACCAGACCGAGATCGACCACGCGGCGCTCGCGGCCGCGGCGAGGTCCGGGCGGATCGCGGCCGAGACCGGCGTCTGACCGCCCGGCGCAGGGCGGGTCAGCCCGCCGTCCTCCTCCTCGCCCCGACAATCCGCGCTTCCTTCGCCATCGCCACGTAGTCGTCGCGCGAGAGCGCGGCGACGGCGCGACCCACGACGTCGAGCGGAAGGTCGTCCAACTTCGCGAACCTGACGCACGACTTGCCCATGTCGAGGCGCTTGCCCGTCGCCCGGTACTCGGCGAGGAAGCGCTCGCGCAGGTCGTCGCTGCCGTACACGCCCAGCAGGTAGACGGCCATGTGCCGCTTCTGCGACGCGAGCGCCGCGTACATGAGCGGCTCGCCGTTGTACGTGTCCGG
>JALOOH010000263.1 GCA_025454515.1 Chloroflexota bacterium | reverse complement strand
CGGCGATGCGGTGGACCGCCTCGGCTACGAGGACGAGGCGCTCGAGACGTGGCGCCGCGCGACGACACTGCCGCCGTCGCCCGCGACATACGCTGCGCTCCGGCGCGTCGCCACGACCCTGGTCCGGCGCGGCGACACCCGCGGTGCGCTCGACGCGTACAAGAAGGCCGACGCGATCGCGGCGCCCGAGGACCGCGCGGAGATCGCCTCGCGGATCGGGTGGCTCTCGAAGGAGACGGGGGACGAGCGCGGCGCACGGCGGGCGTTCGCGCGCAGTCGCGGCGGCCAGGCGCCGCCAGTGGCGACGATCGGGATCATCGCCGTCACCACGATCGTCTCGATCGTCGCCCTCGCGGACGACGGCACCTTCTTCACGCTCCTCGCGCTGGACAAGCCGGCGCTCGCGGCAGGGGAGTGGTGGCGGCTCGTCTCGCCGACGCTCGTCCACGGCAGCCTCATGCACCTCGGCTTCAACATGCTCGCGCTGTGGATCGCCGGCTCGCTCGTGGAGCGGCTGTACGGCGCCCCGACGATGCTCGCGCTCTACCTCCTCACCGCGGCCGCCGGGTCGGCCGCCAGCTTCGCCTTCGGCGGGCCGTACCCGTCCGTCGGTGCCTCCGGCGCCGTCTTCGGCTTCTTCGGGATCCTCTTCGCCGTGCAGCGCGTCCACGACCCGGTCCTGGACCGCCGCGCCCGGGCGGCGCTCGCGCAGATGGGCGGCCTCATCGCGATGAACCTCGTCCTCGGGCTCGTGATGACCGGTGGCGGGATCCCCATCGACATGGCGGCGCACGTCGGCGGCCTCCTCGCCGGCCTCTGGCTCGGCTACCTCCTCGTCCCGGGCCGGGTGCCGACGGTCGCGTCGATGTGGCAGCGCCCCGACGGCGACCCGGGGCCCGACCGCCGGCTCGTCGCCTTCCGTGTCGTCGGTGTCCTCGTGCTCGTCGTGGTCATCGTCGGGCTGGTGCTGGTTGGCCCCGTCGCGAGCTTCGCCTGAGCCTTCCTGAGATCCGCCCAATCCGCCGGCGCCCCGGGCGCGATAGATTGGGTGACCCGGGCCGCACAGGACCCGAGACCAGGGAGATCCACACCGATGAACCGACGGCTCAAGGCCATCACGTCCCTCGCCTTCGCCGGCCTGCTCGCGACGGCAGTGGCCGTCCCGGCTTTCGCGGCTGACAAGGCGATGGTCCGCGCGCTCCACGCTTCGCCCGACGCGCCGGCCGTGGACGTCTACGTCAACGACGCGAAGGTGCTCTCCGACGTCACCTTCAAGACCCTGAGCGACTACCTCGAGCTCGATGCCGGCTCGTACACCGTCGCCATCAAGGCGGCCGGGACCGACACGACCGTTACCAGCATCGACGCCACCGTGGACGCCGGCACCAAGTACACGATCGCCGCGATCGGCCCGCTCGCGTCCATCAGCATGACCGCGTTCGTCGACGACGGGATGACCTCCGCCGAAGAGGCGAAGCTCCGCGTCATCCACCTGTCGCCCGACACCGGCGGCGTGGACGTCGCCCTTGCCGGCCAGTCGGCCGCCGACGCCCCCGTGAAGAACCTCACCTACCCGAACGCGACCGACTACCTCGCGCTCCCGGCCGGCACGTACGACTTCGAAGTGCGCCCGACGGGCACGACGACCGTCGCGCTGAACCTCGCCGGCACCGCGCTGTCCGCCGACACGAACTACACGGTCTTCGCCGTCGGGTTCTCCGCCGCCGGCACCCCGTCCGACCAGGCGCTCACCGTCGTCGTCGGCGTCGACGCCTCCGGCACGTCCGGCGGCACGGGCAGCACGGAGACCCCGCCGGAGACCAGCACGGTCGGCGAGGGCTCCACGAGCTCCTCGACGATGCCGCTCGTGCTCGTCGCCCTCGCCCTCGTCGGCACCCTCGGCGTGCTCGTCCCGCTTCGCCGCCGGTTCGCGGAGACGACGGAGAAGTAACCCGCACCCCCACCGCCGGTCGCGCATCACCGGCACCACGAACACGAGGCCCCCGGCGGGATCCGCCGGGGGCCTCGTCATGCCTTCAGGGGGCCTCAGGCGATCGAGCCGCCCTGCACCCCTCGCCACCGGGGATCCTCGCCGTCGGACAGCGACGGGCCGAGCAGGTCCCGCAGGCGCAGGAGGGCCGTCCGGATGCGCGTCTTCGCGGTCCCGAGCGGGATCTCCAGCCGCTCCGCGACCTCCACGTGCGTGAGGCCGGCGAAGAACGCGAGCTCGACCGCCTCCTTCTGCGCGGGCGGCAGCCGGTCGATCGCGTCGCGGATCCGCTCCCCCTGGAACCGGCGCCACGTCTCCGCGTCGACGTCGTCCGGCGCTTCCTCGAACGAGAGGTCCGCCTCGACCGTCCGCTTCTGGATGGTCATCTCGCGTCGCACCGCGTCGATCGCCTTGTGCCGTGCGAGCGCGAAGAGCCAGGCCGAGACCGACCCCTTGGCCGGGTCGAAGCGCTCGGCGCTGCGCCACACCGCGATGAAGACCTCCTGGACCACGTCCTGGGCGGTCGACTCGCTGCGGGTGACCTGGCGCCCGAGCGAGTAGAGGGCCCCGGCGTACCGTGCGTGGAGCGCCGCGATGGCACGCTCGTCGCCCGCGACGACGCGGGCGAGCAGGGCGGCATCCTCCGCGCGACGCGCGGCCTGTTCCTCGTCCCTGGGTGTCGCGCCCGCGACACGCGGCTCAGCCATGTGCACTCCCCGCAGGTGCGGGCTCCACGGCCCCGATCAGGTCCTGGCGGTCGCCGAACCGGTCGAGGAGGCGGTAGCCGTTGCGGCGCGCGAGCCGATCCGCCCGATCCGGGGCGTCCGGGGGCCCGTCGCGGCGATCCGCCCGATCCGGGCGCACG
>JALOOH010000262.1 GCA_025454515.1 Chloroflexota bacterium | reverse complement strand
TGACGATGGGCAGCCCTGGGCGGCGTGCCCGAGCGACTGGTCGGCCCGCTCCCCCCTCGCACCGGGGACCCGTCCGCGGGCGGGGAGCACATGCCGCCGCCGATCTCGTCGACACCGGCGCGCCGCGAGCGCGATGGGGGTCGGCATCCTCCTTCCGGGCGGTCCGCGCGTGCCGGGCGCCGTGCCCCCGCCCGATGGGCGCCCGGCTTGGGTCGCGACCATCGTCCCCGAGGAACTCCGTGTACCGCACTCCCTCTGCGTCGGTAAGTGCCGAAGGTCGCGGCCCTCGTCCCGGCTCGGGCACGGGCGCGCGCCACCGGGTGAGCCTCGGGCGGAGCCCGGCTGCCGTCGCATGGGCGTCCGGACGGGCGACCGGACCGCGGGGGGGCAGGTGTACCCTTCCGGAACTGGCACGAGGCGGTCGAGGGAGGTCCGGGCGATGAACGAGCTGAGCCGGCGGGCGGCGCTGGACCTGGCCACGATCCGCGCGGCACCAAAGGTCCTCCTCCACGATCACCTCGACGGCGGGCTGCGCGCGCAGACGGTCATCGAGCTGGCCCGCGATGTCGGCTACGCCGGGCTCCCGACGACCGACCCGGCGGAGCTGGACGCCTGGTTCCGGCGCGGCGCCGATCGCAAGGACCTCGTCCTCTACCTCGACGGCTTCGCCCACACCGTGGGCGTCATGCAGACGCCGGAAGCCCTCGAGCGGGTCGCCGCCGAGTGCGCCGAGGACCTCGCCGCCGATGGCGTCGTCTACGCCGAGGTCCGCTTCGCCCCCGAGCTCCACACGGAGCGGGGCATGGCGCTCGACGACGTCGTGCGCTCGGTCCTCGCCGGCTTCCGCCGCGGCAGCGAGGGACGAGCCATCGAGGTGCGCACGCTGCTGACGGCGATGCGCACGGCCGCCCGCTCGCTGGAGATCGCCCAACTGGCCGTCGGGTTCCGCGACGAGGGGGTCGTCGGCTTCGACATCGCCGGCGCGGAAAAGGGCTACCCGCCGTCCCGCCACCTCGACGCGTTCCACCTGATTGCCCACGAGAACTTCCACTTCACGATCCACGCCGGCGAGGCGTTCGGGCTGCCGTCGATCTGGGAGGCGCTCCAGTGGTGCGGCGCCGAGCGGCTGGGCCACGGCGTGCGGATCGTCGACGACATCGGTGCGGGTCCCGACGGGCGGGTGGCGCTGGGGCGGCTGGCCGCCTACGTCCGCGACCGGCGCATTCCCCTCGAGATGTGCCCCACCTCGAACGTCCACACGGGTGCCGTCGCGTCGATCGAGGAGCACCCCATCGACCTGCTGCGCCGCCTCCGCTTCCGGGTCACGGTCAACACGGACAACCGCCTCATGAGCGGCGTCACGCTCTCGTCGGAGTTCGCGGAGCTGGTGCGGGCCTTCGGCCTCGATCTCGCCGAGATGCAGTGGTTGACGCTCAACGCGATGAAGAGCGCCTTCTGCTCGTTTGACCAGCGCCTGCGCCTCATCAACGAGCAGATCAAGCCGGGCTACGCGCGACTGGCGGCCGCGGCGTCCCAGGCGGACATGCTCGTCGGCTGACGCCGCCGCGACTGGCGACGCCGCCGCGACTGGCGGCGGGCGGCCGTCAGGCGGCGGGCGGCGGTCCCGGCGGACCGGCGTCGAACGAGGCCAGCACGAACAGGAAGGCGACCATCGGCCGCGCCAGCAGCAGGATCAGCATGACCTGGAACACCGCCATGGAGCCCGTCGCGATGGCCGCGGCGACCGCCACCACGATCACGATGTCCAGGGCGCCCGCGATGCGGATCCACGTGGTCATGGCGATGTCCGCGTGCCGCAGGCGCCGGAAGAGGATCGCCGCGATCGTCGCCAGGTAGATGCCCGCGGCCGCCGCAACGATCCGCACCGCCGTCTCGGCACTGCCGGTCAACGTGGCGATCGGCACGACGGACAGCGCGAGGAGCGCGTTCGCGAACGCGAACTCCACGATCTCCCGCAGGCGGAACGCGTCGAGCGGTCGCAGGCCGTCGCTGCGCCGCAGGCCGGCGACCAGGCCGGCGAGCCCGGCGAGGCTCGCGCTGAGCCCGGCGATCGACAGGAGGAACGGCAGCTCCGTGATCACGGTCCGTAGGATGCCACGGCCTCCTGTCCGCCGCGTGCTCCGCGGGCCGAGACGGCGGCGGGACGCCGGCGCTGGTACTTCCGGGTAGGAGTGCCCCGGGCAGGAGTCCGCTTCAATGGTGCCTGCCATGGAGCGGCGGGCACCCACCACCGCGTTCGATGCGACGGACGACGTCGCAGCCGGCGCCGTCGACACCGCGTCGGCCGTGCGCCGCCTGCTCGTGCGCGGGTTCGGCGCCGTCGGGGCGATCGCCGCGGCGGGTCTCGTCGTCGCGGCCGCCGGTGGCGCGCTCGGCCTCGTCGTCGCGTTCGTGGGGGCGGGGATCGCCGCCGCCGTGGTGCTGCAGCGCGTCGTCCACGATGTCGAGACCCTCCAGGCCGGACTCGAAGCCGACCTCCGCGCGGCCCGGGCGGCCTACGATCGGGCGAGCCTCGACGCGCGCCTCGATCCTCTCACCGGGCTCGGCAACCATCGCGCCTTCCAGGAGGAGCTGGTCCGCCAGGTTGCCGTTGCGGTCCGCGAGGAGCACCCCGTCTCGCTCGTGATGATCGACCTCGACGACCTCAAGCGCCTCAACGACACCGACGGCCACGCCGCGGGCGACCATCTGCTCGCGATGGTCGGCCGCCTGATCCGGGCCACGCTGCGTCCCGCCGATCGCTCCTTCCGCATCGGCGGCGACGAGTTCGCCCTGCTGCTGCCCTCCACGAACACCGAGGCGGCCTACGGCGTCGTCCGGCGCCTGCTGGCCAGCGCCACGGGCGGG
>JALOOH010000261.1 GCA_025454515.1 Chloroflexota bacterium | reverse complement strand
CAGCGGATCGCGCGGTGCGCCGGGCCGGTCATGCTGCGGCGGTGACGACCGTGGCGCAACGGCTGCTCGACCTCGTGCTCCCGCCCGCCTGCGCAGGGTGCGGCGTGGATGGTGCCGTCCTGTGCGACGCATGCGCCACCGAGCTCGACGCCCGGCTCAACGTGCCGCCCGGGGTCGCCGTCGGCCTGCCATCGGACGTGCCGCTGCCGCTCGTCGCGCACGAGTGGTGCGTCCCGTACGCGGGACTCGGCCGCGCCGCGATCCACGCGCTGAAGTACGGCGGCGAGCGCCGCCTCGCCGAGCCGCTCGGCCGGGCCCTCGCCCGCCGCTGGCTCGCCTGTGGCGGTCCCGGCGACGTGCTCGTGCCGCTGCCCGTCCACCGGGATCGGCTGCGCGAGCGCGGCTTCGATCAGGCCGCCCTGATCGCGGATGCGGTCGGAAGCGCCGCCCGGGCGCACGTGGCGCCGGCGCTCGCGCGGACGCGCGGCACGGCCCGCCAGGCCGCGCTGGACCGTGCCGCCCGAGCCGGCAACATGGCCGGTGCGTTCGCGGTCGTCGCGGGCAGGGAGGCCGCCGTGCGCGGCCGGTGGGTCGTCCTCGTGGACGACGTCATGACCACCGGCGCCACGCTGCGGGAGGCCGCGCTCGCGCTCCAGGCGGCGGGGGCGGTCGCCGTGTCGGCCCTGACGGTCGCGCGCGAGCGGTGAACGGGACGTCGGTACGCCCGACGAGCGTCCATCGGGCCATGGCGGCCCGCCCCCGCCGCGGACCTATACTCGGGTCGTGACATCGGCCGTGCCGGCGCGCGCTCGCTGCGGATCCCCCGCTGCGTCGCGCGCCGCGCCGCGCATGGGAGGTCATCCGTGAGGACGATCGTCAAGGGCAAGAACATCGACGTCCCGGACCGCACCCGCGAGTACGCGGAGCGGAAGATGGCGCGCCTCGAGCGGTACCTCGATGACCGGACGGACGCCATCGTCGAGCTCTCGACCGAGAAGCACCGGAGCGCGGCGGACTCGCACATCGTCGAGGTCACCCTCGTGATCGACGGCGAGACGCTCCGAGGCCGGGCCGCGGGGCCCACGCACAACGCGGGGATCGACGAAGTCGTGGACAAGATGGAGCGACGCGCGATCGACTTCCGCGAGAAGCCGCGGTCGGGTCGCGTCCGCCCCCAGGAGGAGAAGGAGCTCCTCCGACGGATCGCCGACGGGACGGCCGACGAGGCCCGGGAGCGGCGCGTCGTGAAGGTCAAGCGCTTCGCGATCGAGCCGATGTTCGAGGAGGACGCGATCGAGCGGATGGACGACCTCGGCCACGACTTCTTCGTCTTCGTCAACGCGGAGACCGAGCGGATCGCGGTCCTGTACCGGCGCAACGACGGCGCGTACGGCCTCATCGAGCCGGTCGTCGGCGGCGAGTACACGCCGGCCCGACCGTCCCGCGCGAAGTCGAAGACCGCGTCCACGTGACCGGTGGCTCCCGCCCGTCCCGCGGCGGCCGCGCGGGAGCGGGAGCCGGGTCGTCAGTCGGTCCCGCGCCGGTAGACGCCCGCCTCGCGGACGAGGAGGCCCCCGTCCACGAGGTAGCGGCGCAGCGCCGAGACGTCCGGGTGCACGAGGGCGATCCGCATGCTCACCTCCGGCTCGGGCCACGGACCGGCGTCCGGGAAGGCCGTGTCGCGCAGCCAGCGGAGGACGATGCGCCTCTTCCGGTCGCGCGCGGGGATGCCCGTCAGCCGGCCGTCGCGGACGAACGCACGGAGCGTCCGGGAGACGACCATCGGATCCTCCGCGAGCGCCGCGGCGAGCGCGATGACACCCGGGTCGTCCGCCGCCGTCCCGGGTTCGTGGACGGGCGGCGGATAGGAGGGCCGCGAGGAGGGCCGCACGAGCTCGCCCGGGGCCGCGCGGGAGTCCGCCGGGGCGCCCGTGTCTCCGTCGCGGCGCGGGTCGAGGTCGGGCATCGGCGGAGGGTACCACCCACGACGAGGCCCCGATGACGGATCCGGCCGCGGGCCCGCCGCTCGCCCTCCCCGGAGGCAGGACGCTGGGCGCCCACCTCCCGATGGCGGGCGGGATGGTCCGCGCGGTGGACCGCATCGCGGACGTCGGCGGCGGCGCCCTCCAGGTCTTCACGGACAACCCGGCCTCGTGGCGTCGACGCGCGGAGCCGCCCGCGGAGCAGCCGGCGTTCAGGGCACGGCTGGCCGAGCGGGGGGTGGGGCCGGTGGCGATCCACGCCCCGTACCTCGTGAACCTCGCGGGACCGGAGGAGGAGCTCTACGCACGCTCGGTGGAGCTGCTCGCGTCGGAGGTCGCGGTCGCGCCGGGCTTCGACGCCCGTTTCGTGAACGTGCACATCGGCTCGCACCGCGGCGCCGGCCGGGAGTCGGGGATCGCCCGGCTGGCGGAGGGGATCGACCTGGCGCTCTCGCGGGTCCCGCGCCACCCGGCCGCTCCGGTCGTGGCGCTCGAGGATTCGGCGGGCGGCGGCTTCGCCGTGGGGGTCACCGTCGAGGACCTCGCGGACATCGCCGAGGCGCTCGAGGTGCGCGGGCTGGGGCCCGACCGGGTCGCGTTCTGCCTGGACACGGCGCACCTGTGGGGCGCCGGATACGCGCTCGACGACCCGGACGGGGTGGACGACCTGCTCGCCCGCGTGGAGTCGCTCCTCGGGCCGGGGCGGATCGCGATGGTCCGCACCCCACACTCGCGGGTGTCCCCCATTACCTCGAGACGCCGGGGATGGACGAGGGCTGGGACGCCCTGAACGTGCGCAACGCGCGGCTCATCGCCGCGGGCCTGCCCATGGAGCCGGTCCCGCCGGAGGCGATGAAGGCGCGGGGCTCGGCCGGCCTCACGGCGCCGGAGTGATCGCGGCCCGGGAACGTGAAGAGGGCGACCGGGCCCCGAACCCGATCGCCCTCGGAGGGCGGTTCGCCCTGGGGAGTCGTCAGTCGTCGCGGCGCCCCGGCGCGGCTCCGGAGAGCGCGAGCTGGCGCCGCGCCGTGGTGGGCGTCGCGTCCGCGCGCGTCACGCGCGAGACGGCGCCGCGGAGCCGGCGGAGTCGGGCGGCGAGGTACGTCTCCATCACGACGCGGACGTCGCCCTCGTCGAGCACCTCGTCCGCCCGGAGCGAGTACTCCACGCGCGCCACGGGGTTCGTGGGGGCGGACTGGAGAGCGCCGAGGTACTGGGTCGGCTCCTGATCGTCGCGCAGCTCGCGGAGCCCGCGGGCGAGCTTCGTCGCGGTCTCGAGCGAGGGCGTGCGATCGCCCCGGACGAGGCGCGAGATCGTGGAATGGTCGACGCCGGACCGATGGGCGAGCTGTCGCTGGGACATCCTCTTCGCCCGCAGCTGCATGCGCAGCCACTCGTTGAACGGTCGTCCGCCCTGGCCGTCGATCATGTGCCTGACCCTTTCGATGCCGCCGCCTTGGCCGGCAGCAGGGCCACTATGCGATGACACGACGCACCGAGGTATGAGTCGGTGGTACCGCGCCGACGGGCGCCGGGGGTACGGGTGCCGACCGGTACGGAGGTCGGTGCGCGGGCGCACCGGAGGGCAGGCGTCAGGGCGCCGGTGCGGCTCCGGCGGCCGCGGCGGCCGGCGCCGTCTCCACGCACGGGATGCCGCGGCCTCGCCGGACCGGCGAGACCGCATACACGACGGCGCCGAGGACGATGATCGAGAAGACGCTGATCGCGCGGTCCACGAGGGCGATCGTCGTCGCCTCCTGGAGCGGGATCCCGTAGGCCGCGGTCAGGACGCCGACGACGCCGAGCTCCACGACGCCGATCCCCGCCGGGCTCAGGGGGACGGCGGTGAGAAGCGACCCGACGAGCGCGACGAACGCGGCGCCGGAGATCCCCAGCTGCACGTCGGGGAAGCCGAGCGCCTCGACGACGAAGTACAGCCGGAGCGCCTCCGTCATCCAGATGATCCCGGTGAGCAGGAAGAGGCCGGGGAGCGCGCGCACGCCGATCGACCCGAAGACGCCCTCCTCGAACCGGTCGTACAGGTCCATGACGCGCGACGGGACCGGCAGTCGCGCGAGGATCCGCCGGCCGTAGCTCCGCATCATGAGGAGCCCCAGGCCGAGCGCGATCATGACGCCCACGCCGAGGGCCACGACGAACTGCATCGACGGCGGCAGGCCGCTCCGGAAGCTCCAGAACCCGGCAGCCAGCCCGAGCATCGCGATGACGAACAGGTCGAGGATCCGCTCGATGAAGACGGTCCCGAACGTCCGCGAGAGGGAGACCGGCGCGTTCTCCTTCAGCAGGTACGCCCGGTAGACGTCGCCGAGCTTGGCCGGCACGAGGCAGTTCACGAACCACGACAGGAAGAGGATGTGCGTGCCGTCGACGAGCCTGATGCGGCTCCCGGCCCCGCGCAGGAGCAGCACCCACCGGTAGCCGCGGAGCGGGAACCCCAGGTAGTAGACCAGGACCGCGGCGAGGAGGAGCACGGGGTTCGCCGCGAGGACCGCCTGGACCAGCTCCGCGAAGTCCACCGAGAGGACGATCCGGAAGATGAGGACAAGGAGGATCGGCGGCAGGACGAGCGAGATGATCGTGCGCGGCTGGCGGAGACGCCGCGCCAGGGAGACCTGCTCCGCCGTGACCTCGCGCTCGAGCTGGGCGGGCGACTCGAACAGCTCCTCCTCGAGGCGCAGCGGGCTCTCGAGCGGCTCCTCCGCGCGCCGCGGCGCGCGGTCAGGGGCGGGGTCGGGG
>JALOOH010000080.1 GCA_025454515.1 Chloroflexota bacterium | reverse complement strand
GCGCTCGAACAGCGCCTGCGTGGCCGCGTGGCGGAGCTTGTCGATCTCCTCGTTGCGGCTGGAGTCCTTCTCGATGTACGTGTCCGACCGCGGGAGGTACGCCTCCGGCTGGTAGTAGTCGAAGTAGCTGACGAAGTACTCGACGGCGTTCTCCGGGAAGAAGTCGCGCAGCTCGGCGTACAGCTGGGCCGCGAGCGTCTTGTTGTGGGCCAGCACGAGCGTCGGCTTCTGGTGCCGGGCGATGACCGAGGCGATCGTGAAGGTCTTGCCCGTGCCCGTGGCGCCGAGGAGCGTCTGGTGGCGCATCCCCCGCGAGAGGCCGTCGGCGAGGCCGTCGATGGCCTGCGGCTGGTCGCCGGTCGGCTGGAAGTCGGAGACGAGGGTGAACTCGGGCACGTGCTGCTCCGCGTGGGACCGGACGGTGCCCTCCATCGTACATCGCGGCGGCGATTCAGAACACGCGTTCTGCACGGCGGCCGCCCCGTGCGACGCGCCCCGGGTCAGGGCGGGTTCGCGTGCCCGGGAGGTCCGGCGGCTGCGGGCGTCTCGGTCGGCGGGTCGTCGAGCGCGGCCTGCGGAGGGGGCGGCGTCACGACGCCCGGGCCGTCGCTCTCCCCGGGCAGCGGCATCTCGACCGCGCTGCGGGGGCCGCAGCCGCGGTAGCACGCATCCGCCGAGGGCACGTTCCAGGACCGGCACCGCGCGCACAGCCACCGGGTCCGGTCGGCGGTCCCGCGCGCGCGATGCCAGCGGCGCACGCCGGCGGCCGCGAGCGATCCGCCGGACCCGATCGTCAGCGGACCATGGCGGAGGTAGTACGCGGCCATCAGACCCACCGCCACTGCCGTGCCGGCGACCACAAGGCCCACGGCGAGGAGGGCGAGCGCACCGGCCCAGTCGAGCTTCGCGGCCTCGCCGGCCGCCCAGCCGAACCCGTCCTCGAGCGCCGATCCCATCGGTCCTACTCCGGGGGCTCCTGCCTGACCGCCGGCGGGGCGGCGCCCTCCCGGGCGCGGCCGGCGAGGGCGTCCGCCAGTGCCTCACGGATCACGGCCGCCGTCGCCTCGCGCCGTCCGGTGGTGTCGATCGTGCGCGTGGCCACCGGGCGGACCCGGTCGGCGATGCCGGCCTGCGCCGCGATCCTCTGCGCGATCTCGGCCGCCGTCAGTCCTCGTCGACGCAGCCGCGCGCGCTGCGCGGCGGTCGAGCACGCCACGAGCCAGACCTCGTCGCACGTCGCGGCGAGGCCGCCCTCCACGAGCTTGATGGCCTCCACGACGACGGCGACCGCACCGTCGCGCTCGGCCTCCGCGAACGTCGCCTCGATCACGCGTCGCACCGCCGGGTGGATGATCCGCTCGAGGTCGGCGAGCGCGGCGGGATCGGCGAAGACCGCCCTGCCCAGTGCCGCACGGTCGAGGGTCCCGTCCGGCCGGAGGAACCCGGCCCCGAACCGCTCGACCACGCGGTCGAGCGCCGGCTCGCCCGGGGCGGTCACGTCGCGGGCGATGACGTCGGCGTCGATGACGACCGCGCCGGCCCGACCGAGGACGCGGGCGACCGTCGACTTCCCGCACCCGATGGGACCGGTGAGCCCGATGCGCAGCGGACGCGAGCCCGGGTGGGTGCGGCCCCTGCCCGGCCGGCCGGCCGTCGTGCGGTCCCGCGCGGCGGCGCCGCCCTGGGCCGTCACGGCGCCGCCTCCTCGACGAGGAGCCACGCCTCCTCGGCGGCCGCCAGGGCGCCGTCCACGTCCGCGAGCTCGTTGCCGATGCGGCGGAGCTCCACGAAGTTCGACTGCACCTCGGGGTCCGCGAGGGCCGCCTCGAGGAGCGACCTCCGCCCTTCGAGCCGCTCGAGGTCGGCCTCCACGGCCGCCTTGCGGCGCCGGTACGCGTCCTTCGACAGCTTCGGCGCGGCGGGCCGCGGCGCCGCCGCGCCCGCGCCCGCGTCCCCGTCTCCTTGCGGTGGCGTCGCCCCGTCACCGCCCGGCCGCGCGGACGAGCCGCGCCCCGGCACGCGCGCGCCGTCGCGCCGGCGGGGGTGGCCGTGGCCATCCCCGCCGGCGGCCGCCACGGCCGCGGAGATCCCCACGCTCGTCGCGGCCGCCGCGCCGCCGCCCGCGCGGAGCGTCGAGCCGAGGGCGGCGCCGCCGCCGTGGAGCCGTGTCCGCTCCCGCGCCGCGGCCTCCTCGATCGTCCATCCCTCCGCGACGGCGGCCCGCCATCCGCGGAACCCGCCCTCGAACGGCACGCTCAGGTTCTCGTCCACGACCCAGATCCGGTCGCAGACGGTCTCGAGGAGTCGACGGTCGTGGCTCACGAGCAGGACCGTGGCGGCCGTCTCGCGGAGGAACGACTCGAGCGCCTCCCGGGCGGGGATGTCGAGATGGTTCGTCGGCTCGTCGAGGAGGAGGACGTTCGACGGCAGCACGCCGAGGAGCGCGAGCTCGAGGCGCGAGCGCTCGCCGCCCGACAGGCTCGCGACCTCCTTGAGCACGTCGTCGCCGCGGAACAGGAAGCGCGCGAGGTAGCCGCGCGCCTCGCCGGCCGACAGGGGCACCTCCGCGAGGAGGGCGTCGAGGACCGTGGCGCCGGGGATGGCCGCCGAGCGCAGCTGCGAGAGGTACCCGATGGCCGAGCCGCTCCCGACCGCGAGCCGCCCATCGAGCGGGGGGAGCTCGAACGCGATCGTCTTGAGCAGGGTCGTCTTGCCCGCGCCGTTCGGGCCCACGATGCCGATCCGGTCTCCGCGCCGCGCTTCGAGGAACGGGATCGTCGCGACCTCGATGCGCGCGCCGTCCACGATCCGGCCCACGACGAGGTCCTCGGCGCGCAGGACCACCTCCGCGGAGCGCGTCGGCCCGCCCCCGAGGAACGCCCGATCGGACAGCTTCATGGACCGCCCTGCCCGGGGCGTCTCGATCCGGTCGAGCCGTTCGA
Source organism: Chloroflexota bacterium (assembly GCA_025454515.1). Classification (GTDB taxonomy): domain Bacteria; phylum Chloroflexota; class Limnocylindria; order Limnocylindrales; family CSP1-4; genus CAIYQJ01. Next base: position 7,418 of record JALOOH010000080.1, on the reverse strand, counting down.
GGCGCGCCTCGTGCTCGTGCATCTTCCCGTGCTTGCGCTGGCTCCGGTACCGCTGGATCAGCTGCTGCTCGCGGGCGATCTCGTCCTCGCGCGTCTCCGCCTCGCGCCGCGTCCGTGCGTCGCGCTCCTCGCGCTGCCGCGCATAGGCCGAGTATCCGCCGCGGAAGACCGTGAGCCGGCGGTCCCGCAGCTCCCAGACCCGGCCGACCGTCCCGTCGAGGAACGCGCGGTCGTGGGAGGCGACGAGCAGCGCGCCCGACCGCCGACGCATCTCCTCCTCGAGCCACTCCAGTGCCGAGATGTCGAGGTGGTTCGTCGGCTCGTCGAGGAGGAGCAGGTCCGGGTCCGAGATGAGCAGCCGGGCGAGCGCCGCGCGCGTCTGCTCACCGCCGGAGAGGGACGTCGGCGGCCGGTCCCACATCGCGCGCGGGAAGCCGAGGCCGCCGAGCGTGGCGTCCACGCGCTGGTCGAGGGCATATCCCCCCAGGGCGTCGAAGCGGTGCTGGAGGTCCGCGTATCGCGGGTCGAGCGCTCCCCCCGCCGCCTCGAGGTCGGCGAGCTCACCCTCCAGCCGCTCGAGCTCCGCCGCCCCGTGCCGGACGGCCGTGCGCAGGTCGAGCGCCTCCGCGAAGCTCGAGTCGAGGCTCGTCTCCTGGCGCAGGAAGCCGACCGAGAGCCCCCGCTTGCGGACGACCTCGCCGCGGTCCGGCTCGTCGAGTCCCGCGACGATCCGCAGGAGCGTCGTCTTCCCGGCGCCGTTGGGCCCGACGAGGCCCACGCGCTCGCCGGCCGCGATCGCCGCGTCCACGCGATCGAGGATGACGAAGGTCCCGATCTCGCGGACCACGCCCGCGAGGCGCACGAGCGACATCTCTCAGCCCCGCGGCGTGTCCGGCGGGGCGCCCGGACCGGTCGAGCCGCGCGCCGCCGCCCGTCGCGAGGCGGCCGCCTTCCGCGTCCGCTCGGCCCGTGCCCGCTCCGCCGCGCGCGCCGCCTCGGCCGGCGTGAGGCCGAGAGAACCCTCGGCCGCCATCTCCGTCCAGCGCGGCCCACGGCGCGACGAGGCGGCGGCCGTGCGCGTCGCCCGCTGCGCGAGCGCCCGCTCGCGCGTGCGCCCCGCCGCCAGGGTCCTCGCCGCGCCAGGCCGGTCGACCGCCGGCAGCCGCTGGCAGAAGGAGCAGAAGTGCGTGGCGCGCATGCCCAGGAGGATCCGACGGATCGGTCGGCCGCACCGTGGGCATGGCTCGCCCTCGCGCTGGTACACGTCCAGCCGCTCCTGCATCGAGCCATCGCCCTCGGGTGCCGTGTAGTCGTCGATCGAGCTCCCGCGCCGCTCGATCGCCTCCTCGAGGATCCCGCGGACCGTGCCGTACAGCCGCCGCTCGTCGTCCGGGCGCAGGGTCGGCGCCGTCCGGAGCGGGTGGAGCCGCGCGCGCCAGAGCGCCTCGTCCGCGTAGATGTTCCCCACGCCCGCCACGAAGGCCTGGTCCGTCAGCAGCGACTTCAGGCGGCCGCGGCGGCCGCGGATCCGCGTGCGGAACGCCTTCAGGGTGAACGCCGGGTCGAGCGGCTCCGGGCCGAGCTCGGCGAGCGGGCTCGCCCCTCCGTCCTCCGTCTCGAGGTCGCCCACCTCGCTGCGGGCGTACAGGCCCACCCGGCCGAACTTGCGGATGTCGCGGAAGCGCACCTCGCGGCCGTCGTCCAGCGCGAGCACCAGGTGGACGTGAGCGTCGGCGGGGGCCTCCGGGGGGACGACGAACAGCTGCCCCGTCATCTTCAGGTGGACGGTGAGGGCCCGGTCGCCGGAGAGCTCCACGACGATGCGCTTGCCCCGCCGGCCGACCGCCTCGATGACGCGGCCGGCGATCGCGGCGGCGAAGGCGTCCGGCGCGTGCGTCTGGATCGTCCGCGGCCAGTCGCACGCCGCGCCGACGATCGTCGCCCCCACGACGAGCGCGCGCAGGTCGCGCGCGACGGTCTCGACCTCGGGCAGCTCGGGCACGGCTCAGTCGCCGCCCGCGTCGGCGTCCCCGCTGCCGACCGCGCCCACCGACGTCATCTCCTGCCAGTCGTCGCCGACCCGGACGTCCACGTCGAGCGGCACGTCGAGGGGCAGCGCCGTCTCCATCGTCTCCCGCACCACCGGGGCGACCGCCTCGACCTCGTCGCGCGGCACCTCGAGCACGAGCTCGTCGTGCACCTGGAGGAGCATCCGGCTCCGGAAGCCGCCCTCGCGCAGGCGACGGTCGAGCCGGATCATCGCGATCTTCACGATGTCCGCCGCCGTCCCCTGGATCGGCATGTTGATCGCCATCCGTTCGCCGGCCTGGCGGAGATTGGGGTTGGAGGCGCGCAGCTCCGGGATCTCGCGCCGCCGCCCGAGCAGCGTGGTGACGTAGCCCTGCTGCGCGGCGACCTCGCGGATATGGAGCATGTACTGGCTGATGCCCGAGTACGTCGCGAAGTAGCGGTCGATGAAGGCCTTCGCCTCCTCGCGGGGGATGTTCGCCCGCGAGGAGAGCCCGTAGTCGCTCATCCCGTACGCGATGCCGAAGTTCACCATCTTCGCCATCGCCCGCTCGTCCTTCGTGACCGCGGCCTCCTCCTTGTGGAGCACCAGCGCGGCGGTCCGGCGGTGGATGTCCACGCCCTCCGCGAAGGCCTCGCGCAGGTGCGCGTCCCCGGAGACGTGGGCGAGGATCCGCAGCTCGATCTGCGAGTAGTCGGCGGCGAGCAGGACGAGCCCCGGGTCCCCGGCGACGAACGCCCGCCGGATCCGCCGCCCCAGGTCCGAGCGGATCGGGATGTTCTGCAGGTTCGGGTCCGACGAGGACAGGCGCCCCGTGGCCGCGACGGCCTGGTGGAACGTCGTGTGCAGGCGGCCGTCGAACGGCGAGACGAGCGTGGGGAGCGCCTGGACGTACGTGCTCCGCAGCTTGCTGTACATGCGCCAGTCGAGCAGGGCGCCGACCATCGGGTGGACGGTCCGCAGCTCCTCCAGGACGGAGGCGTCGGTGGAGTACCCGGTCTTCGTCTTCTTGCCCTTCGGGAGGTCGAGCTCGAAGAAGAGGACCTGCTGGAGCTGCTTGGGGCTGCCGAGGTCGAACCGGTGGCCCACCGAGCCGTAGATCTCGTCCTCCAGGCGCGCGAGCTCCGCACCGAACTCGGCGTCCAGGCTCGCGAGCGCGTCGAGGTCGATCGCGACGCCGGCGGCCTCCATGCGGGCGAGGATCGCGACGAGCGGCAGCTCGATCTCGCGATAGAGGCGGTCCAGGCCCTCGGCGATGAGCGCATCGTCGAGCGGGCCCCGGACGGCGAGGGCGGCTGCCGCTTCGATCCCCGCCCGGTGCGGCGGGACGAGCGAGGCGGCGGGCGGCGGGAGGACCAGCCCGAGCCGCTCCAGGACCACGTCGTCGATCGACTGGCTCCGAAGCGACGCGTTGAGGATGTACGCGGCGATCTGCGTGTCGAACGCGACCGGGGTCGCCGGACCCCCGGCGTCGCCGGCGAAGCGCGCGGCGACGACCGGCTTCGCCTCGTGCGCGACGATCGCGGCACCGCTCGCCTCGACGAGCGAACGCAGCGCGGAGGACGCATCCGGCCCATTCGCGGCGACGACCCTCCCGTCCGGGCCGGCGACGGCGAACGCCGCGGCGGGCACGGGGAACCGAGGAGGCTCCTCGCCGCGCCCCGGCACCACGCCGACGACGGAGACCCCCACCTCCGCGTGCATGCCGAGCCATGCGGCGAGGTCGACGGCGGCCGCCGGGCCGGCCGGGTCCACGCGCTCGATCGTCGCGGGGGCATCGGCCACCGCGGCCCGGAGCGCCTCCGCCGGCGTCCGCTCGGGCAACGGCGCGGGCGGAGCGGCCCGGCCGGAGGATGCGGCGGCGATCCGGGTCGCGTCGGCGGGCGCCTCGTCGCTCCCCGTGGCCTCGGCCACGGCCCCCGCGCCACCGCTCACGACGTCGAAGTCGAGCGACAGCTGCAGGCCGCCGTCGTACGAGGGGCCGCGGGCCGGCCGGGCCGGGGCCGGGCGCCCCCCGCGCCAGCCCTCGGGAGCCTCGCCGACGACCGCGGCCGCCATCCCCGCATCGCGCGCGGCCCGCGCGGCGGCTGCGGCCTCGTCCGCGGATTCGCCCTCGCGCGCGGGCAGCCGGTCGATCAGGGACCGGAACTCGAGCTCACGGAAGAGGCGCACCACGGCCTCGCGGTCGTAGTCGCCGATGCGCGCGGTGTCGTAGTCGAGCTCGACGGGCAGGTCCCGGACGATCGTCGCGAGATGGCGGCTCCGGAACACCTGCTCGCGGTGCTCCGCGAGCGCGGACCGGAGCTTCTCCTGCTTCACCTCGTCGAGGCGCACGTACAGGGCGTCGAGGCCACCGAAGTCGGCGATGAGCTTCGCGGCCGTCTTCTCCCCCACCCCCGGGATGCCCGGGATGTTGTCCGTCGAGTCGCCCTTGAGGGCCTTGAAGTCCACCATCTGGCCCGGCGCGAGGCCATAGCGCTCGTGGATCGTCGCCGGGTCGTAGTAGACGGTGTTCTGCACCCCCTGGCGGGTCGTCATGAGGCGGACGCGGTCGCTGACGAGCTGGAGCATGTCCAGGTCGCCCGTCACGACCGTCGAGTCGACCCCGCGCCCCTCCGCCTGTCGGGTGAGCGTGCCGATGACGTCGTCGGCCTCGTATCCGGCGAGCTCGAGGACCGGGATCCGCAGGGCGGCGACGACCTCGCGGACCTTGGGGAACTGCGACCGCAGGTCGTCCGGCATCGGCTTCCGCGTCGCCTTGTACTCGCGGAACTCCTCGTGCCGGAAAGTCGGGCCGGGCAGATCGAAGGCCACGGCGACGTAGTCGGGCTTCACGTCCGTGAACCCGCGCAGGAGGATCGACGTGAAGCCGAAGACCGCGTTGACCAGCTCGCCCTTCGCCGTGGAGAGCGGCGGGAGCGCGAAGTAGCCGCGGTAGATGAGCCCGTTGCCGTCCAGCAGCATCAGGCGTTCCATCGGGACCCCTCGGCGGTGGCGGCGCGCGGGCGTGCGCGCCGTGCGGGCGGACGGTCGACCGGCCCAGTGTACCGGGCGGGCAGGTACCACCGGCGCCGGCCCGCCGGTGGTACCGTCCGGACGGCACGCGACCGGGACCGCGGAGGAGAGATGGCCGATCTGCTCGGGACACGCACGATCTTCGTCTGCCGGCTCGAGAGCCGCGGAGCCGCCGAGGCGCTCGACGCGGAGCTCGAGGCGTGGGCGCGCTCGCGCCAGGTCGCGCTCCTCGACGTCGCCACCGCATACCGGGCGGCGGACGGCCGCCTGAAGCTCGAACGCGGGTGGGACTGGTGGTCCATCGCCGCGGCCGCGGGCGGGGTCGTGCTGGCGCCCACGATCGTCGGGGCGCTCATCGCCGGCGCGGTCGCCGGCGGCGGCACGACGCTCGCCCGCCGGAAGATCGGGCGCCGGATGAGCACGAACATGGTGAAGCGGGTCGCGTCGCACCTGGACGCCGGGCGGGCGCTCTACCTCGTCGCCGTGAAGGCCGAGTACCACGACGTGATGGCCGCCTGGCTCGCGGAGCGCGGAGTGGATGCGATCGCCGTCGCCCTCGACGCTGCGGCGGAGGCGGAGATCCTCGAAGCTCTCGGCGCCCCCGTCCCGGCCGCGGCCGAGGGCCCGGGTGGGCCCGTCGCCACGGCTCCGTCGGGCCGGATGGCGACCGGGGTCAGCGTGCCGCCGACGCCCGGCACCGTGCGGACGTGGGGAGAGATGTTCGGCACGGGAGCCACGGGCGCCGGGCCGGCGGCTGCGGCGGCCGACGCGGCGGACGAGACGGCGACCGAGACGGCGACCGACGCCGAGATCGACGCGGCGGACAGGGAGCCGGGCGCGTAGCGTCTCCCTCCCGTCGGGATCGCCCGCACGCCGCTTGACCAGGATACAGACCAATCCGCGTTTCTCGAGACGGGTAGAGACGGATCGGGACTTTCGGCCCTTCTCTCGACGAGCGTGGATGCGATAGGGCCGGTCGGCTCTTGTGCGGCCCTCAGTCATCCGACACGCTCGGAGCGTCAAGGAATCCATCATCGCGGCGTGGTCCGTACCATTGATGCGGGCCCGCCGGGCCGTCGACCGTCGTCCGGCTTGCCACGAGCGTCCCGCAGGGGTGATCCGGTGGCCAGGCGTCGCACGAAGGATCGAGCGATCGTCGTCCTGTCGGCGGTCGCGCTCATCGCCCTCTGCGTCGGATGCGGCGGTCCCGTCCTCGGGGCGGTCGCGCCCGCCCAGGTCCCGACCGACGACGGAGCGCCCATCATCGTTCCGACCGGCGACGCGCCGCATGGCTGGACGGCACTCGGCTCGCCGTGGCTCGGGTACACCGTGGCGGTGCCCGACGACTGGACCTTCACCGGCCACGTCCCGCCCGAGGGGTCCCGGTCACCCCACGACGTCTTCTCCGGCCCGATCCCCGGGTCCGACGCTGTCGCGACCCTCGTCGTCGGCCGCTGCATGAACGACGACCCGCCGGTCGTCGGGGCGGCCGCGACCGAGGTCATCGTCGACGGGTCGGCGTTCAGCGTCGCAGAGGTGGCGGGCGACGAGCCGGGGCGGACGATCTACCGCGCGACGACGGTGCGGGACGGGGTCACCTGGTACCTCATGGCCTGCGCCGGCGACGACGCGGTGGCTCGCGACTTCTTCTCCGCTGCGCTGGCGACGTTCCGCTTCCCCGACGCGGACGCGGTCGCACCCGCCGAACCGGCGACCGACCCCGCCTAGCGCGTCGCCGCGTTCGGTCCCGCGTCCGGCGGGACGTCCGTCGCGGCGGGAGCGACGTCGGCGGCCGCGCCGTCCGCGGGGACCGCCTGCGTCACCTGGTCGGGAGGCACCGCGTCCGCCGCTCCGCCGCCGGCGTCCGGCGCCGCGCTCGACGCGCTGCCGGCCATGGGCACTGCCTCCGGCGACGCGGCCGCCCCGCCCGGCTCGGCGACGGGAGGCATCTCCGGCGCGATCTTGCCGTCGGTCGCCCCGGGAGCCGCGTTCCGCGCGTCGCCGGCGACGGGGCCGTCGCTCGGGGCAGGGAGTGCGAGCTCCATCGGCGCCGCCGCCGACCCGGCCTCCGTCCCGGTCGCGCCGGCCTCGGCCGCGCCCGCGCCCGTGGCGCTCAGCGAGGACGCCATCGGCGGCGCAGCGGATGGGACCGATGCGACGAGGAGGCCCGCGATCCCCAGCGTGGCCAGGCCCAGAGCCGCGGGACCCGTCAGGCGAGCGCGCGGCGACCCGAAGCCCGCGAGGATCCGCCGCCAGCCGGACGGCCGGAGCCGGGCGGCGTCCTCGGCCGTGAGCCTGAAGTCGCGGCGGCGCCGTGGAGCCGGAAGGTCCGCCGTGGCATCGCGGATGGCGGCGAGGTCGGCGACGAGCGTCG
>JALOOH010000260.1 GCA_025454515.1 Chloroflexota bacterium | reverse complement strand
GGTCGAATCGACGACGAGGGCGGGCAGCCCGGCACTGGCGCGGGCCTGGTTGGTCAGCTGGACCAGCTCGGCCTCCGCGGCGGCGCTGTAGGTGTTGGGTGTCCACGCGGCGACGGGCGCCGGCGCGGCGAAGATGCCCACCGTGGTGGCCAGGAAGGCGGCGGCGAAGAGCACGGCAAGACGGCCGAGCGGCGTCCGCGGATTGATCGGGGGCGTCACACCCGGACCGTACCGCCCGGCCGCTCGCGAGTCCGTCGCGCGATGGTCCCGGGAAGGGGCCGGACGGTAGTCCCGGTCGGTCAGCCAGCGGGCTCGTCGGCCAGGTTGGGACCCAGGATGCGGGCGGCGTCCGCGATCGGGATCCCGGCCCGCGCGGCATAGTCCTCCAGCTGGTCGCGCCCGATCCGCCCGACGCCGAAGTAGGTGCTCTGGGGATGCCAGAAGTAGTACCCGGAGACCGACGCCCCCGGCAGCATGGCCCAGGATTCCGTCAGCCGGATCCCTGCCCGAGCCTCCGCCTCGAGGAGCGAGAAGAGCGTCAGCTTCTCGGTGTGGTCGGGGCAGGCCGGATAGCCGGGGGCTGGCCGGATCCCCTGGTAGCGCTCCGCCACGAGCTCCGCGTTGGAGAGCGCTTCGCCGGGCGCGTATCCCCACAGCTCCCGTCGGACCCGTTCGTGGAGGCGCTCCGCGAAAGCCTCGGCCAGCCGGTCGGCGAGCGCCTTCGCGAGGATCGCCGAGTAGTCGTCGTGGCTGGCCTCGAAGTGCGCGACGAGCGTGTCGAGGCCGTGGCCTGCCGTGACGGCAAACGCCCCCACGAAGTCGAGTGCGCCGCTCGCTACGGGGGCAACGAAGTCGGCGAGCGCGAGGTTGGGCCGGCCGTCGCGCTTCGCCATCTGCTGGCGGAGCGTCCGGAACGTCGCCCGCGGCTCGGTTCGACCGTCGTCTCGCCAGATGACGATGTCGTCACCTACGGCATTCGCCGGCCAGAAGCCGACCACCGCGTCGGCGCGGAGATCCCCGTCCGCCACGATCCGCTCCAGGAGTGCGGCGGCGTCGCGATGGAGGTCGCGGGCGGCGACTCCCACGGTCGGGTCGTCGAGGATCGCCGGGTAGGCGCCGCGAAGCTCCCAGGTCGTGAAGAACGGCGTCCAGTCGATCCGATCGACGAGCTCCGCCAGCGGGTAGTTCCGAAACGTGCGGACTCCCAGGAACGATGGCGCCGGAGGCGTGGCGCCGGCCCAGTCGATGCGGAGCCGGTTCGCCCGCGCCTCGGCCAGGGTCAGCCTGCGCTCGCCTGCCCGGCGGTCGCCGCGCTCCCGGCGCAGGGCCTCGTACTCGTCGCGGACCTCGGTGGCGTAGGCATCGCGGCGCGCGGGGTCCAGGAGGGCGCGGACCACACCCACCGCCCGGGAGGCGTCGGTCACGTGGATCACGGGGCCCGAGTACGCCGGTGCGATCTTGACCGCCGTATGGGCTCGGGACGTGGTCGCCCCGCCGATGAGCAGCGGGATGGTGAACCCCTCGCGCTCCATCTCCGAGGCGACATGGACCATCTCGTCGAGGGACGGCGTGATGAGTCCCGACAGCCCCACGAAATCCGCGCCGATCTCGCGGGCCCGCTCGAGGATCCGCGCCGCGGGCACCATCACGCCGAGGTCGACGACCTCGTAGTCGTTGCAGCCGAGCACGACCCCGACGATGTTCTTCCCGATGTCGTGGACGTCGCCCTTCACGGTCGCCGTCACGAGCGTCCCGGCCTTGCGCGCGATGCCCTCGCGCTCCGCCTCGAGGTACGGGACCAGGTGGGCGACGGCCTTCTTCATGACGCGGGCGCTCTTCACCACCTGGGGCAGGAACATCCGCCCGGCGCCGAACAGGTCGCCCACGACGTTCATCCCGGCCATCAGCGGACCCTCGATGACCGCCAGCGGACGGCCCATGGTCAGCCGGGCCTCTTCCGTGTCCTCCGCGATCCACCGGTCGATCCCCTCGACGAGGGCGTGCGTGAGCCGTTCCTCGACCGGCAGGTCCCGCCAGGCCAGGTCCTCGGCCGCCCGCTCCATCCCGCCCATGGCGGCGTAGCTGACGGCGATCTCGGTGAGCCGCTCCGTGGCGTCCGGCCGCCGGTCCAGGACGACGTCCTCGACGCGTTGCCGGAGGTCCGGGTCGATGTCGTCGTAGACCGGCAGGACCCCGGCATTGACGATCGCCATGTCGAGACCCGCCCCGATGGCGTGGAAGAGGAAGACGGCGTGGATCGCCTCGCGGACGCGGTCGTTGCCCCGGAACGAGAACGAGACGTTGGAGACGCCGCCCGAGGTTCGCGCGCCCGGCAGCTCGGCCTTGAGACGGCGGACCGCCTCGAAGAAGGCAATTGCGTAGCGGTTGTGCTCCTCGATGCCCGTGGCGATGGCGAAGATGTTGGGGTCGAGGATGATGTCCTCGGGGGCGAACCCGACGACCTCCGTGAGGAGGCGATACGCCCGCCTGCAGACCTCGACGCGCCGCTCCACGCTGTCGGCCTGGCCCAGCTCGTCGAACGCCATGACGACGACCGCGGCGCCGTAATCCCGGCAGAGCCGGGCCTGGCGAAGGAACTCCGCCTCGCCCTCCTTGAGCGAGATGGAGTTCACGACCCCGCGGCCCTGGAGCTGGCGCAGGCCCGCCTCCAGGACGGCCCACCTCGAGCTGTCGACCATCACCGGGACGGACGCGATGTCGGGCTCGACGGCGATCCGGCGCAGGAACCGGGTCATTGCGGCGACCCCGTCGAGCATCGCCTCGTCCATGTTCACGTCGATGAGCTGGGCGCCGTTCGCCACCTGCTCGCGTGCGATGGCGACCGCCTCGTCCTCGCGCTCTTCGGCGATGAGACGGGCGAACTTCCGCGAGCCAGTGACGTTCGTGCGCTCGCCGATGTTCACGAACGCGTTGCCGGGG
>JALOOH010000079.1 GCA_025454515.1 Chloroflexota bacterium | reverse complement strand
TCGCCCTGGTCCGCGATGATCCACCACGCGCGCTCGAGCGACTCCTCCGTCGCTCCGCTCGTCGGCGGCTCGAAGGTCTCCGGCGTCAGGCGCACGTCGCGGACCCGGTCCACCTTGAAGGTCCGCCGTGCCTCGCGCTCCTCGTCCCACCCGATGAGGTACAGGGCATGGGCGTGCGCGGACGGCTCGATGAGCCACGGATGGACACGGACGGTCCGCGGCGGCCGCGCGGGATCGTAGGTGCCGGCGTCGTACGTGAGCTCCACGATCCGCCTCTCCGCCCAGGCGCGGACCAGGTCGTGGAGCCGGCGCGTGGCGGCGGGGTCGGGGTGCCGCCGGGCGAGGATGTCGAGCGTGTGCTCCACGTGCTCGCGGATCGCCGGCGGGACGATGTCGCCGAGCTTGAGGAACGCTCCGGTCAGGTCGGGGTCGTACGTGTCGATCGACGCCGCCATGAGCCGGGCGGCGAGGAAGACGACCATCGCCTCCTGAAGAGTGAGCGACAGCGTCGGCAGGAAGGCACGCTCGTCGATGCCCCAGCGGCCGCGGTCGTTCCACACGGGGACCCCGGCCTCCGCCTCCACGGCGAGCAGGTCGCGGTACGCCGTCCGCTTCGACACGCCCGCGACGCGAGCGACCTCCTCCGCGCGCATCCCGTCCGGGTGCGCCTCGAGGATGCGGACGACCCGCCAGAGCCGTGCGAACCGGTCGCGCTTCACGCCCGCGCGATCGCCGACCGCCCCCATCGTCGCTCCTCCGTGGGCCCGTCATGCGCCGCCGCGCCCGCGGCTCGCATCACCCGGGCGGCACCAGTGTGACGGGGGCGCCGCGGTCCGTGGCGGTCATCCGCGCGCGGAGCGTCCCCAGGAGCGCGCCCGGACGGAGATCGGCTGCCGTCCCGCTCGCGAACGCCTCGATGAGGCCGACCTGTCCGTCGAGGAAGACCCAGTAGTCCACCTCGCCGCGCCAGCGCTCGATCGGGGTCCCGGCGGGGATGAGCCACCGCGCCTGGGGGAACGCCGCGACGAAGGTCGTGCCGTCCACCGCGACGCGACAGTGCCGGGCGAGGGCGCCCTCGACGAACTCGAGCCCGCGGTCCTCGGCTGCCGCGCGGACCGTCGCGGGGAGCGCGACGGCGACCGCCCGGGCATCCACCGTCGCGTCGTCGAGCGCGACCGGGTCGGCCACCTGCCATGCGGTCCCCGGCTCCCGCACCCACGCCTCCCCGCCGATCCGCGCCGCGCCATGCGCCCCGAAGGCCAGATCGCCGGCGACGGCCGCGCTCCACCGGAGGTCCGTCCCGTCGCGCGCGCCCGCGAGGTCCACGGTCCCGGTCGTGCGCCCGTCCGCGTCCGCGTCGAGGCGCAGCGTCAGCCGGGCCGTCTCCCCGACGGAGATCGCGGCGGAGCAGGCCGGCGGCGTGCCCGGCCCGGTCGGGCCGAAGCGGGATCCGGCGGTGGGGCGGCCGGCCAGGGCCAGCTCGTTCCCGACGGCCGCGGCGCCGAAGGCGAGGCCGGAGACGACCAGAAGGGCGACGGACACGGCGGTCGCGACGCCGAGGCGCGTCCGCCGCGGCGCCCCCGGACCCAGGGCCCGGCGGACGATGCCGATGCCGGCGAGCGTCGCGGTGGCGCCGAGCGCCAGCAGCCACGGGTAGGCGGACTCCGGCGACGGCAACAGCGTCTGGGTCCCGCCCGCCGCGAGGCGCGAGACGATCCCCGCCACGGACGGGATGAGGATGAGCACGGCGCCGAGCCCCACCCAGACGACGCCGGCGTATGCGCCCGACCCGCGGACGGCGGGCGGCCACGCGACCGCCGCGATCGCGACGAGGAGCGGGGCGGCCGCCGCGATGCCGACGACGAGGTCGAGCGGGCCGCCGGGCCGGTAGCCGACGAGCACGAGCGCCGCGGTCACGGCCCAGAGCACGGCGACGACCGTGGCGAGGAGCCGCAGCTGGAGGGTCCGGACGCGCACGACCCGAGTCTAGCGCCGCCCCGTCCGCCGGCCGCCCCGCTGGCCCTCCGTCCCGAGGCCGCGGGTGATACGGTGCGGCGATGACCAGACCGATCCTCGCCGATGCCTTCACCCATCACGTCTGGGCGACCCTGCGCCTCATCGACGCGTGCCGCGATCTCGCGCCCGAGCGGCTCGGGACGACAGTCCCGGGGACATACGGGTCGATCCTCGACACCATGCGCCATCTCGTCGGCGCCGACGCCTCGTACCTCTCGGTCCTCTCCGGCGGCCGGTTCCCGGCGGTCGACGAGGACGCGATGGACCTCGACGAGCTGCGGCTCGTCATGGAGGGCCACGACGCCGCGTGGGCGGCCGTGATCGCCGCGGACCTCGACCCGGACACCGTCATCGTCCGCCACCGCGACGACGGGTCGGAGAGCCATGCGCCCCTCGGCATCCGCCTCGCGCAGGTCCTTCACCACGGGACGGACCATCGAAGCCAGATCTGCACGGCGCTCACGTCGATCGGCGTCGAGCCGCCGGCGATCGACGCCTGGGACCTGGCCGAGGCGCAGGGACGGCTCGTCGAGGTGCGGACGCCCTCCTGATCGCCGCCATGGCTCTCGACCTCCTCGTCCGCGACGGGCTCCTCGTCGACGGCACCGGCGCCCCCGCCCGCCCGGCCGACGTCGGCGTCGCGGGGGACCGGATCGTCGCGGTGGGCGACCTGTCCGCGGTGGACGCGAGCCAGGTGCCCGCCGTCGTGGACGCGGTCGGGCTCGTCGTCGCCCCGGGGTTCGTGGACCCGCACGGGCACTCCGACGGCACGGTCCTCGTCGACGGCGCGCTCGCGAGCCACCTGCTCCAGGGCTACACGACGCAGCTGTCGGGCAACTGCGGCGACACGCTCGCGCCGGTGACCGCCCGCTCGCGCGAGCACGTCGGCATCGCGCTCGCCGAGGTGGGTCTCGAGCCGGGCTGGCGGACCTTCGCCGAGTACCTGGACGCTGTCGAGGCGGTCTCGCTCGGGCCCAACGTCGCGTTCCTCTGCGGGCACAACACCCTCCGGAGCGCCGTCCTGGGGACCAGCCATGCCCCGCCGGCACCGGACGAGTCGGCGGCCATGGCGCGCCACCTGGAGGAGGCGCTCGACGCGGGGGCCGCCGGCCTGTCCACGGGGCTCATCTACCCACCCGGGATCCACGCACGGCCCGACGAGGTCGCCGCGCTCGTGCGCGTCGCGGCGCGGCGGGGTGCCCTGTATGCGTCCCACATCAGGAACGAGTCCGCCGGGCTCTTCGCGGCGCTCGACGAGGCGCTCGACGCCGCGCGCGCGGCGGGGGAGGGAGCACGGCTCCAGGTGAGCCATCTGAAGGCGGCGGACTCCGCGGTCCACGGTCGCGCGGCGGAGGCGGTGCGGCTGCTCGGATCCGCACGCGAGGCGGGCCTGGATGTCTCCGCGGACCAGTACCCGTACGCGGCGGCGGCGACGGCCCTCCACACCGTGCTCCCGCCGTGGCTGCTCGCCGTGCCCGTGGACGAGACCGCACGGGCGCTCCGCGATCGCGCCGTCCGCGAACGCGTCCGCCGGGAGATCGCGTCGGGCCTCCCCGGCTGGGAGGACGCGGCCGCCGACCCCGGCTGGGACGGCCTGGTGCTGACCTCCTCGCCGACGCGGCCGGACCTCGCCGGCCGGTCCCTCTCGGAGATCGCGGACGAGGCCGGCCGCGACCCGCTCGACGTCGCGTGCGACCTGCTCGCCGACGACGGCCTCACGACGCAGATGACGATCCACTGCATGGTCGAGGCCGACGTGGAGGCGATCATGGCCGTCCCGTGGATCTCCGTCTGCACCGACGCGGGCGGCAGACGCCCGGGCCACCCGGTGCTCGACGCCGGCCTCCCGCATCCGCGCGCGTACGGGAGCGCACCGCGGGTGCTCGGCCGCTACGTCCGTGAGCGTCGCACCCTCCCGCTCGAGACGGCGATCTCGAAGCTCACCTCCGTCCCCGCGGAGCGGCTCGGGCTCCCGGGACGCGGGGTGGTGCGGGAGGGTGCCTTCGCGGACCTCGTCGTCCTCGACCCTGCGACCGTGGACGACCGGGCGACGTACGCGCGACCGGCCGTCCCGCCGGCGGGGATCGGCACGGTCGTCGTGAACGGCACGATCGCGGTCCGCGGCGGGGCCGAGACCGGAGCCCGACCCGGGCGCCTGCTCCGCCGCGCCTGAGCCGGGACCCGGTCCGCCGGTCGGCGCAGCCGGGACGGCGCCCCGGGACGACGGATTCCCCGCCGGTCCGCGTCACATCGGCCGCGCCTCACCCGTCGAGAAAGATGCCGGCACATGAAGACGGCACCAACCGCATATCCCACGGCTACGGGTCCGGTCGCTCCTCCTCCCCGACCCCGCAGTCGACTGCCGAAACGACGCTCGTACTCCTCCGGGCGTCGTTTCGGCGTCCACGGGGCGGCGCCACCGGCGCGCGGTCCGCGGCCACCCGACGCGCCGTACCATCCGTGACATGGACCGCCCCTTCGTCTCGATCCTCACCGACTTCGGGGACCGCGACCCGTCCGCGGCCATCTGCGCCGGGGTCGTGCTCTCCATCTGCCCCGAGGCCCACGTCCTGGAGCTCACCCGGACGATCCGGCCGTTCGCGATCCGCGACGGGGCCGTCTCGCTGGCGGCCGCCGTCCCGTATCTCCCGGTCGGCGTCCACATCGCCGTCGTGGACCCCGGCGTCGGCACCGAGCGGCTGCCGATCGCCGTCCGCACGGCGCGCGGAGACGTCCTCGTCGGCCCGGACAACGGGCTGCTGACGCTCGCCGCCGCCCGCCTCGGCGGCGCGGTGGAGGCACGCGCGATCACCGACCCCGCGTGGCACCTGCCGGCGGTCACCTCGAGCTTCCACGGACGCGACATCTTCGCGCCGGTCGCCGCGCACCTCGCGCGCGGCGTCGCACTCGCGTCGTTCGGCCCTCCCGTCGCTCTCGCGGACCTCGCGCAGCTCCACGTGCCCGTCGCCGAGGTGCGGCCGGGCGAGCTCGCGACAGCCGTCGTGTACGTGGACGGCTTCGGGAACGTCAAGCTCGCCGGGGGGCCGGTCGAGCTGCGCGCCGCCCTGGGGGACCTCGCGGACGGGACGACCCTCACCGCCGCGTTCGCCGGGGCCGACGGCTTCGAGCGCGTCGAGGCGATCCCGTGGCAGGACACGTTCGGGCGCGTGCCCGTCGGCGCCCTGCTGCTGTACGAGGACTCCCTCGGCCGCCTGTGCATCGCGGAGAACCAGGGGAGCGCGGGGCGCCGCCTGGGGCTCACCGACGACCGGCCCGTCTCGATCCGCCGCGCCTGATCCCCGGCCCGCCCCCGGCCGGGACTACACTCGCCCTGCGCCCCACGAGGAGGAGACCAGAATGCGCATCGCAGCCAAGCCCTTCGCGCTGGCGATCGCGACGATCGTCGTCGCCGCGGCCTGCACGGCCGGCGCCTCGCCCACGCCCGCGCCCACGGAGGCGCCCACGCAGGCGCCCGCGACCGCGGCCCCGGCCACGCCCGCGCCGACCGCCGCCCCGCCCGCCACGCCGGCGCCCACCGACGAGATGCCGTCGTTCAGCCCGCTCGCCTGCACGCCGGACACCCTGCAGACGCTGACGGCCGGAGCGCTCACGATCGGCACGGACAACCCGGCCTATCCGCCGTACTTCGAGGCGAGCGACCCGAATCCCGCGCCGTGGGAGCTCGGCGACCCGACGAACGGCAAGGGCTTCGAGGGCGCGGTGGCGTACGCCGTCGCGGACCGCCTCGGCTTCACCCCCGACAAGGTGACCTGGGTCTACGTCCCGTTCAACAACGCGTATGCCCCGGGCGCCAAGCCGTTCGACTTCGACATCAACCAGGTGTCGTACACGCCCGAGCGAGCCGAGACGGCCGACCTCTCCCGCGGCTACTACTTCGTGAGCCAGGCGATCGTCGCCCCGAAGGACAGCGAGCTCTCCAGGGTCACCACGGTCTCCGGCCTCAAGCCGTTCCAGTTCGGCGCGATGGTCGGCACCACGAGCTATGACGCGATCGGCAACGTCATCGGCCCGGACAAGGAGGCGATGGTCTACGACACGAACGACGCCGCCATCGAGGCGCTGAAGAACAAGCAGATCGACGGCCTGGTCGTCGACCTTCCAACCGCCTTCTTCATCACGGCCGTCCAGTACGGCGACGGCGTGATCGTCGGCCAGCTCCCCCAGCCGCTGGGGGAGGGCGAGTTCTTCAGCCTCGTCCTCGCGAAGGACAGCCCGCTCACGCCGTGCGTGGATCAGGCGATCCTCCAGATGCGCGCGGACGGCACGCTCGAGCAGATCACCCGGACCTGGATGGCCGACAAGGCGAACGCGCCGGTCTTCCAGCCCTAGCCCGCCGACCCAGCGCCCATCCGCGTGGCCGGGTCAGTCGCCGATCCCGCCGGCCCGGGGGAGCAGCCCGCTCCCCCGGGCCGGCCCGTCCCGCGCGTCGTGGGACCGCCGCGGATGGGCGCCGCCGCCCGCTCCACCCTCATCGCGGCGGTCAGCACCGTCGTCGTCTTCGGGCTGCTCGTCGCCGTCGTGGTCAGCGCCCCGAACTGGCCGTCGGTCCAGGAGTCGTTCCTCAACGGGGAGGTCTTCTGGTCGTCGCTGCCGGCGATCCTGACGGCCTTCCGGGTGAACATCGCGCTGTTCCTGGTCAGCGAGGTCCTCATCCTCGGCGTCGGCCTCTTCGTCGCGGTCCTGCGCAGCCTCCCCGGGCCGGTCTTCACGCCGGTGCGGTTCCTCGCGACCGTCTACGTGGACATCTTCCGCGCCCTGCCCGGGGTCCTCGTCATCTACATCCTCGGCTTCGGGATCCCCGGCCTCCAGATCCCCGGCGTCCCCACGAGCCCCTTCTTCTACGCGGTGCTCGCGCTGACGCTCCTGTACTCCGCGTACGTGTCCGAGGTCTACCGCGCGGGCATCGACTCGGTCCACCCCAGCCAGGACGCCGCGGCCCGCTCGCTCGGGCTCTCGCGGTTCCAGTCGCTGCGGTACGTCGTCATCCCGCAGGCGGTGCGACGGGTCATCCCGCCGCTGCTCAACGACTTCATCGGGCTCCAGAAGGACACCGTCCTCGTCTCGTACATCGGCGTCGTGGAGATCTTCCGGGCGTCCCAGATCAAGCAGGCCGCCACGTTCAACTTCACCCCGTACATCGCGACGGCCCTCGTCTTCATCGTCGTGACCATCCCGCTCGCCCGGTTCACCGACTGGCTCGTCAACCGGGACCGGAAGCGTCAGCTCGCGAGCGCCCGATGAGCGGCGCGGCCGTGCCCGAGGCACCCGTCGTCCTTCGACTCGAGGGCATCCGGAAGGCGTTCGGCAAGCTCGAGGTCCTCAAGGGGATCGACCTCGTCGTCGAGCGGCACGAGGTCGTGTGCCTCATCGGCGCGTCCGGCTCGGGCAAGTCCACGCTCCTGCGCTGCGTCAACCTCATCGAGCCGGTGGACGCGGGCCGGGTCTACGTCGACGACGTGGAGATCACCGCCCCGAAGGTGAACGTGGACCGCGTCCGGCGCCGGATCGGCATCGTGTACCAGGCGTTCAACCTGTTCCCGCACATGACGGTGCTCGACAACGTCTCGCTCGCGCCACGCAAGGTCCTCGGGGTGCCCCGCGCGAAGGCGGAGGCGGACGCTCGCGGGCTGCTCGCCCGGTTCGGGCTCGAGGAGAAGGCCGCGGAGTACCCGGACCGCCTCTCCGGTGGCCAGCAGCAGCGGGCGGCGATCGTCCGCGCGCTCGCGATGGAGCCGGACCTCCTCCTGCTCGACGAGGTGACGAGCGCCCTGGACCCGGAGCTGGTGGCCGAGGTCCTCGGCGTGATCCGCGAGCTCGCGCGCGGCGGGATGACGATGGTGATCGCGACGCACGAGATGGGCTTCGCGCGCGACATCGCGAGCCGCGTCTGCTTCCTCGACGGCGGCCGGATCCTGGAGGAGGGGCCGCCCGATCGGATCTTCCGGCACCCCACGGAGGAGCGGACGCGCCGCTTCCTCCAGCGGGTCATCGAGTCGGGGCGCCTGGGGGCGGAGCAGGCGGCGGGGTCACCGACCGACTGACCGCGCGCCGGTCAGCGGCGGCAGGCCTCCACGAACGCGCCCCACAGCCGCTCGAAGGCGGGCGGCGTGGACTCGGTCCGCTCGGGGTGGCACTGGACGCCGAGGACGAAACGGCCGTCGGCCGCCTCGAACGCCTCGATGAGCTCGCCGGCCTCGCTCTCCGCCCACGCGGTCGCTCGGAGCCCGGGCGCGAGGTCGGCCGCGCGGACCGCCTGGTGGTGGTACGTGTTGACCACGAACGTGCGGTGCGGGGCCGCCGCCGGTGCCGTGGCCGCGCCACCTGCGGCCGGGGCCGCGCCACCTGCGGCCGGAGCCGCGCCGGGGCCCTCGGGGACGGCGCCCGTCGCCTGGTCGTCGGTGCCGAGCGCCGCGCCGAGGAGCGACGCCGCATCCACGCGGATCGGGTGCGTCGCGGCCGGGCCGTGGCCCCAGCGCGCGCCGGCGTGGCCGTCCACGTGCTGCAGGAGCGTCCCGCCCGCGAAGACGTTGATCGCCTGGAAGCCGCGACAGATGCCCAGGACGGGGACGTCCCGGGCCACGGCCGCCTCCCACGCCTCCGCCTCGAGCGCGTCCCGGTCGAGCTCGGCGGTATGCGAGCCGGCGTCCGGGCGGCCGTACCGGCCCGGGTGGATGTCCGCGCCCCCGGTGAGGAGGAGGCCGTCCATCGCCGCGAACGCGGCAGCGCGGTCGCCGGCCGTCGCGGTGGCATCGAGGACGACGGGGATCCCGCCGTGACGCCGCACCCCGTCCGCGTACAGCGCGATCCGGTGGACGGCACTGTCGGGCTCGTCCTGGGCGGCCGCGACCATGACCGTCACGACGATCAGGGGCGCACGAGCGACGCTGTCGGAGCCGGGTGTGGTCATCCGCGGAGGATACCCGGGACGCGCGGGCGCTCCGTCATCGGGCCGCGCGCGAGCCCCGCCCAGCGCGGGAGCCCCGCCCGGCGCGCGAGCCCCGCCCGGCGGCTCCCGATCAGTCGGCCGTGCCCTCGTCGAGGAGCTCCTCGATCGCGGAGGCCTCCGATTCCACGCGCCCCGGCCCCGTCGGCTCGAAGGCGTCGGCGATCGAGACGCTCTCGGCGGCGCTCGTCACCCGGTTCCCGCCGTGCGCCTTCGCGTAGAAGGCGCCGCGGTCGGCGGCGTCCACCAGCGCGTCCGCGTCGGTCGCATCGCCCGGCATCGTCGCGACGCCGATCGACGCCGTGATCCGCGGGCCCCGGCCGCCCCTGGCCCGCACGGGCGCCTCGACCGCTGCGACCGCCTCGCGGACGCGCTCGGCGACGATCGTCGCGCCGACAGCGTCCGTCCGCGGGAGGAGGATGCAGAACTCGTCGCCGCCGTAGCGGAAGACGTCGTCGGACTCGCGGGCGGCCGCCCGGATCGCGGCCGCCACGCGGCGCAGGACGACGTTGCCGCCCTGGTGCTTGTACGCGGCGTTCACGGCGCGGAACCCGTCGAGGTCGATCATCAGGAGGCTGAAGAGGTCGCCCGTCAGCGAGATCCCGCCGAGCTTGTCGCGGAACGAGGCGTAGTTGAGGAGGCCCGTGAGCCCGTCGGTCTCCGCGCGCACTCGCGCGGCGCGGTAGTGCTCCGCGTTGCGGAGGGCGACCGACACCTGGCCGGCGAAGAGCCGCACGACCTCGAAGTCGTCGTCGTCGTATCGGCTGGACGTGCCCAGGCGCTCGAGGGTGAGGACGCCCACCACCCCGCCCGGCCCGCGAAGCGGCGCGCAGATGATGCTGCCCTCGACCGGGCCCTTCGTCGGGTCCTGGGAGATGCGCTCGTCGAGCATCTCGTCCATGACGAGCTGCGGGACGCCGTGGTCCACGACCCACGTCGCCAGGCCCTCCTCGCCCGGCTCCCACGCCAGCATGTAGTAGTCCGCGTCCACGCCGCGGGCCACGATCGGCCGGAGCGTGCCGGTGCGGGGGTCGAGGAGCTCGATCGCGAGGTTGTCGTACGAGACG
>JALOOH010000259.1 GCA_025454515.1 Chloroflexota bacterium | reverse complement strand
CCCCTCGTTGCGCAGGCGGGCGCTCCGCGCGATGGCGGGGACGTCCCGGAAGATCGAGTACGCGAGCGTCGCGCGCAGGCCGCTCGGCCCGTCCACGAGGTCGACTTCGACCGTGTCCGCCTCGTCGGCCTCCTCGACGTACGTCGCGGGCAGCGGTCCGAGGGACGGCTTGCCCGGGAGGATCCGGTGGCCGGCGTACCGCGGGTCGAGGAGGGTCGAGCCGTCCGCCTGCGCCACGACGATCGCGGGGATCCGGTAGTCGCCGCTGCCGGTGACCGGCCACTCGAGCGCGACCGGGTCCGCGGGCCGGTCGTGGAAGCCGGCGAACGCGGCGGGCCCGAGATGCGCGTACGACCGACCCGGCGCGAGCGGGCGGCCGAAGTGGAGGTGGCCGAGCCAGCCGTTGTCGAGCACGCGCATCACGTGGCTCACTCGCCCGTTGTGCAGGTGCAGCTGGCGCAGCGCGCCATCCCACTCGATCGGCATCGCGATCCTCCGCGCACGGGCCCGGCCGCGCGGCCCCGGCCCCGACGTGGCCCAAGTATCGCTGCGGCGGCTGGTACGATGCGACCGATCCGACCGGGTCGCGACGGGGAGGTGACAGGATGGCACGCCGGCTCGCTGCGTTCGGGGTCCTGCTCGCCGTCGCCGTCGCGACCGCGGGGTGCGGCGGGGGCAGCCAGCCCGCCCCGACGACGCCGACCGCGCTTCCCGGGACCGCCTGGGAGCTCGGCCTCCAGGGCGGGACGGCGCCTGCCGCACGGACGCTCCCGACCCTCACGTTCGCCGCGGACGGCACCGCGAGCGGGTTCAGCGGCTGCCAGCCGTACGCCGCGAAGTACTCGTCCACGGGCACGACGCTCGCGATCTCGGACATCGTCCTCACCCCGACGACGAACGAGTGCGCGCCGTCCACGAAGGAGGCCGCCGACGCATTCGTCGCGGCCCTCGGCGGCGTCACCTCCTGGCATGTCGAGACCGTCATGCCCACCCAGGGCGTCGAGGTCCTCCAGCCCGTCAAGCTGCTGCTCGACGGGGCGACACAGCTCGTCTTCACGCTGCAGTGAGCGGGGAGCCGGCGACCGGGCCCGCCGCCGGGGAGCCGTCCCCGGACGTGAGCCCGGACGAGCCCACGGACGTCCGCCTGCCGGGCGAGACCCCGAGCGTCGCGAGCCCGAAGAGCCTGCCGGCGTTCGCCTACTCTGCACCGCCGAGCCGGCGGATGACGATCCTCAAAGGGGTCATCGTCGTCGGCTTCATGGCCTTCGTCTTCGGTGTGCTGCTGCCCCGATACGTCGACTACGCGGAGGTCCTCGCCTCGCTGCAGGCGCTGACCCCGCAGCAGTTCCTCCTCGTCACCGCCCTCGCCTTCGTCGCGTGGGTGCTGAGCAGCTCCGTGCAGGCGGCGCTCCTCCCGGGCCTCGGGCTCCGGCACTCGACGATCTCGTGGCTCTGTGGACAGGGGGTCTCCAACGTCATCCCCGGCCCGGTGGACCTCGCGGTGCGGTACATCCTCTACCGCCAGTGGGGGCACGCTCCCGCGCCGTCGTCGCTCTCGATCGTGCTCGCGGGCGTCTTCGACCAGCTCGCCGGCCTGTCGATGCCGGTCCTCGCCGTCCTCGTCCTCGCGTTCGAGGGCGAAGGCGCGGCCGGGCTCAGGGGCCTCGCGATCCTCGGCGTCGTGGTCATCGCCGTCATCTTCGCGGTCGGCTACGCGATCCTCCGGTCGGAGCGACTGGCGTACCGCGTGGGACAGCTGTCCGAGCGCATCCTCGGCTGGGTGTTCCGCCTGCTCCGTCGGCCGACCCCGACCGGGATCCCGGAGCGCACGCTCGCGGTCCGCCTCGACGTGAAGGACCTGCTCCTCTCCCGCGGGCTCCTCGCCTACGTCGCGGACCTGTCCGGGCGGGCCTTCTACGGCGTCGTGTTCGTCGTGTGCCTGCGCGAGACCGGCGTCCCCGCCGACGTCCTCTCGGCCGGCGCGATCCTCGCGGTGTACGCCGCCGTGGGGATCCTCCTCATCCTCCCGATCGCGCCCGGCGGCGCCGGCACCCCCCAGGTCCTGTACATCGCGGGGCTCGGCTCGCTCGCCGGCGACGAGTGGAACGCCGAGGTGAGCGCGGGGGTCTTCCTGTTCTTCGTCGTGCAGTGGGTGATGCCGACGATCATCGGCTGGGTCACGCTCGTCCTCGAGCGCCGCGGCAAGCCGTTGCTGAGCACCGGCGAGCGGGCGCCGGCACCCGCCCCGGCCGGCTGACGCGGCCCGGCGGCGCGCCTCACCGGCCGGCGCCCCACGCTCGCTCGGCGCGCCACACCTGCCCTTCCCTTTCAGGCGCGATTCAGCGAAAGGGCGCACAGTCGACGGGACGCGGCCGCGGCTGCGCGCCGCAGCGGGCGGCGCGGAGGGACCGGGCGCGAGGGGAGCGACCGGTGCACCTGCTCGTCATCGAGGACGACGCGCGACTCGTCCGGGTGCTTCGGCGCCTGCTCGCCCAGGACCAGCACATCGTCGAGTCGGCATCCACCGCCACCGAGGGCCTGGAGCTGGCCGAGGACGCCGCGCTCGACGCGGTGATCCTCGACATCGGCCTGCCCGACCGCTCCGGCCTGGACGTCGCGCGGACCCTGCGGGCGAAGGGCTCGACCGTGCCGATCCTCATGCTCACGGCGCGCGACGCGGTGAGCGCCCGGGTCGCGGGCCTGGACGCCGGCGCCGACGACTACCTGGTGAAGCCCTTCGCGTACGACGAGCTGCTCGCCCGTCCGCGTCACCGTGGACGGCGCCGACGTCGCGCTCAGCCAGCGCGAGTACGCGATCCTCGAGTGCCTCCTGCGGCGGCCCGGCCAGGTCCTCAGCCGCGACCAGATCCTCGACTACGCCTGGCCGTACGGCGCCGCCCTCACGCCGAACACCGTCGAGGCGTACATCCACCTCCTCCGCGAGAAGCTCGGTCCCGGTGCCGCCGCGCGCATCGAGACGGTCCGCGGCATGGGATACCGGCTCCGTGGCGACTGACGGCGCGACCGGGCCCGGGGGCGCGAGTCCGGCCGACGCGGCGCTGCTGCGCCGGACGCGGCTCCGGCTCATGGCGTGGAGCGGCGGCCTGACCGCCGTCGTCCTCCTCGTCCTCGGCACCTCCGTCTACCTGGCGGTCGCGGGGGCGCTCGCATCGAACAACTCCGACCTCCTCGCGCGGCGGGCCGTCCAGCTCGGCCGGTTCATCCAGGAGCGCGGCCTGCCGTCAGAGGGCCGCGGGCTGGGGATCACCTTCGGTGGGGAGGCTACGGGCACGCTCGCGCTCGTCGTCCGCCCGGACGGCAGCGTCGCCGGCGCCGGCCCGAGCGGGTCGATCTCCGGGCTCCCGGACACGGCCGGCGTGGACGCGGCGATCGCCGGGGGGTCGAGCGTGCGCGACCTGCGGGTCGACGACCTCGACGTCCGTGCCTACAGCCTCGCGGTCCCGGCCCTCGACGGGACGTACGTCGTGCAGGTCATCGGGGAGCGCGCGTCCGAGGTCCGCCTGCTCACGGCGCTCCTCCTCGTCCTCGTCGGAGGCGGCCTGGTCGCACTCGCGCTCGCGACGGGTCTCGGCTTCGTGTACGCGGGCCGCGCGCTCGTCCCGATCCGGGCATCCATGGCGCGTCGCGACGCGGCGCTCCGCCGCCAGCGCGAGTTCACGGCCAACGCGAGCCACGAGCTCCGGGCGCCGCTGACCGTCGTCCGGGCGAGCGTCGCCGACCTGCGCCGCAACGCGAGCGAGCCGGTCCGCGACGTGGGCACGGCGCTCGACGACATCGACGTCGAGGTCGTGCATCTCACGGCCCTCGTCGACGACCTCCTGCTCCTCGCGCGCACGGATTCCGGCGCCGTGGAGCTCGTGCGCGAGCTGGTCGACCTGGCGGACATCGCCGCCGAGGTCGCGGGGACGATCGGCCCCGTCGCCGGCGAGCGCGAGGTGCGCGTCGTGCTCGACCCCCGGCCCGCGCAGATGGACGGCGACCCGCTGCGGCTCCGCCAGCTGGCGACGATCCTCGTGGACAACGCCGTCGCGCACAGCCCCGCGGGCGGGCTCGTATCGGTCACGGTCCGCCCCGACGGCGACCTCGTGACGCTCATCGTCGACGACGAGGGCCCGGGGATCCGGGCGGAGGACCTGCCGCACGTCTTCGAGCGGTTCTGGCGCGCCGACGACGCGCCTCCCGGCGGCACGGGCCTGGGCCTCGCGATCGCGGCGTGGATCGTCGAGGGGCACGGAGGCACGATCGAGGCGTCGAACCGTCCCGACCGCGGCGCCCGCCTCGCCGTCCGGATGCCCAGCGCCCTCCCGCAGCCCGCCTGAGCCTCCGCCGTCTCCGCCGCACCACTTCAGGGATGCTTCAGTCGCGCCCGGTACAACGGATGGCACGGGTGGGGACTCGCGAAGGCCGGTCCGATCCGGCAGGAGCATGACATGCAGTCCTTCGGTCCCGGCCGTCCCTCCGCGGGGATGCCCACCCTCGATCCCGTGCGCACCGACCCGGCCGTCTCCCTCCCTCCTCCTCCGGCCGGGCCGGCGCACGGCGATCGCCCGATCGACGAGCCACGCGTGGTCCGGAGCCGGGGCGGGACGCTGCGCGTGGTGGTCCCCTCCGCCGTCCTCTCCGCCATCCTCGCGTCCGGGCTGACGGTCGCGCTCGCCGGGACAGGCGGGTCGACGCCCTCCACGGCATCGTCGCCCACCGCGTCCGGCGGCTCCGCGGCAGCGGCGTCGTCCGCCGCGGACGCGACCCTCGCGAGCGTGGCGGGAGCGGTCGGCGTCGAGGAGGTCGCCGCCGTCGCGAGCCGCTCGGTCGTGACGATCACCGTCGCGGGCGTGGCTGGCGTACCGGGCGTGGCGCCATTCGGGACACAGCCGTCGGGCGTCGGGTCCGGCGTGGTCGTCAGCGAGGACGGGCTCATCCTCACCAACGCGCACGTCGTCGAGGGCGGGGGAGCGCTCACCGTGGCGCTGCCGGACGGTGGCGAGGTGGCCGCGGCGGTCGTCGCGACGGATCCAGCGCACGACCTGGCGGTGATCCGCGCCGAGGCGACGGGCCTCACGGTCGCCGTCCTCGACGAGGCCGGCGACCTGATCGTGGGACAGGCGGTCGTCGCCGTCGGCAGCCCGCTCGGCACCTTCACGGACACCGTCACGCTCGGGATCGTCTCGGGCCTCGACCGGTCGATCGACGT
>JALOOH010000258.1 GCA_025454515.1 Chloroflexota bacterium | reverse complement strand
TTCGGGCCGCTCCTGCGGGCACGACCCGACCTCGTGCGGACCGCGGATGCGCCGGAGCCCGCCCTCGACGTGGACACGCCCGCCGACCTCGCGGCCCTGGGGGCCGGGGTGGCCGGCGACGGGGACCGCCCACTGGCGACGACACGCGGCCCGCTCCGGCGCGCGGAGGCCGTCTGGGTCGCGCGGGTGCGCGCCAACGACGAGCAGTCGGCGCGCGTCCGTGAGTCGCCCGAGCCCGAGGACTTCTACGGGCCGGTCGGTCCTCGACGCCCTCGGCGAGCTCGCCCTGCCGGACGATCGGTGGCTGGACATCGGCGCCGGCGCGGGCCGGTTCGCCCTGCCGCTCGCGCTCCGCGTCCGCGAGGTGGTCGCGCTCGATCCATCCCCCTCCATGCTCCGTGCGCTCCGCGAGGGGATGGAGCAGCACGCCATCCGGACCGTCCTCCCCGTCGAAGGGCGCTGGCCCGCCGGCGACCCCGCCACGGCGGCGAGGCTCCGGTCGGACGTCACGCTCATCGCGCACGTGGGGTACGACGTGGGTGACATCGGCGGGTTCCTCGACGCGATGGAGGCCGCGTCCCGGCGGCTGTGCGTCGCGGTCCTCGCGGCGCGCGTCCCCTCGTGGCCCGCGGGCCGCTTCTGGCCGCCGGTCCATGGCGAGGCACGGATCGAGCTGCCCGCGCTCGGTCCCTTCCTCGATCTGCTCGCGGAGCGGGGCGCCGCACCGCGGGTCTCGACCTTCGTCCACGAGCCGCGCGCCTGGCGGTCGGTCGACGACCTGCACGGCTGGGTCCGCCACCAGCTGTTCCTCGCCGAGGGGAGCGAGCGCGACGTGGCCGCCAGGGCGCTCCTCGAGGCGTGGGTCGTCGAGGCCCCCGGCGGGTTCGTTCTCGACCACCAGCGCCCCGTGGCGCACGGCGTGGTCTCGTGGGAGCCCCGCTGACCGTGGAGATCCTCCGCCGCGTCGTGGGGCCGCTCGCGACGAACCTCTACCTCGTCGCCGACCCGCGCACCCGCGAGGCGATCGCGATCGACACCGCGATCCCGTCGCTCGACCTCGTCACGGCGGACCTGGCCGCCCGCGGCTGGCGACTGCTCCTCATCGTCTCCACGCACGGGCACTGGGACCACATGGGGGACGACGCTGCCGTCAGCGCGCACACCGGCGCCCCGATCGCGGTCCACCCCGACGACCGGGAGATGCTCGTGCGGCCCCAGCCGCTCTTCGCGCCCTTCGAGATCCCACCCTGCGTGCCCGCCGTGGACCTTGCCGAGGGAGGGCGCATCCGCATCGGGTCCGTGGACCTCGAGGTGCTGCACACGCCGGGGCACACGCCGGGCTCCGTCTGCCTGCTCTCGCGCGAGACGGGGACGCTCTTCGCCGGCGACACGCTGTTCCCGGGCGGGTGGGGGAGAGTGGACCTGCCCGGCGGCGACCCCGAGGCGATGGTCGGGTCGCTCGGGCGCCTGGAACGCCTCGACGACGCGGTCCGCGTGCTGCCCGGGCACGGCGCGGACACGACGATCGGGCGGGAGCGCTCGTGGCTGGAGCTGGTGCGCCGCGAGGGGCGGCTCCTCGCCTGAGGTCCGAGCGGATGCCGGCGGCGGCCGACGGGCGCATGGATCCGGCCGTGTCGCGCGTACATACGGCATGACCGGGACGGCCCGTCGCGAGGCGGTCGAGCAGGCGTACCGTGACCACGCGGACGACGTGTACCGCGTGGCGTACGCGCTCCTGCGCGACCCCGAGGCGGCGGTGGACGCGACGCACGACGCCTTCGCCCGCGCGTACGAGCGGTGGGAGGCGTACGACGCGCGACGGCCGCTGCGGCCCTGGCTCATGACGATCGCCGCCAACGTCGCCCGGGACGCGCTGCGGCGGCGACGCGTCCGGACACTCGCGATCCCGGCGATCGCCGCGCAGGCGAGGGCCACGGACGCCGCCTCGGGCCACGCCGCCGACCCGGCCGAGATCGCGTCGCGTCGGGCGCTCGTCGAGGCGGCGCTCGACGGCCTCGAGCCGCGAGCCCGCGCCGCGCTCGTCCTCCGGCACTACCACGGCTACGACCACGCGGAGATCGCGACCATCCTCGGCACGGCGCCGGGGACGGTCGGGTCGCTGCTCTCCCGCGCGCACGCCACGCTCCGCGCCCGTCTCGACGATGGGTCCGGAGCCGGAGCGGCCGGCCCCCGGGTCGGCGGCGCGGCCGATCGCGAGGTGCTCCCATGACCCGTCCCACCGACCGTGACGCGGTGACGAACGCCGGCGGCGCCGAGGACCCCGAGGTCGCGTCCCTCGTCCGCGAGGTCGCGTCCGGATGGACGATGCCCCCGCGGGCGCTCGACTCCTCCACGTGGCGTGAACGGGCGGCCTCGCGGCGTCCCGGCCGGGCGGGCCGCATCGCCGCCGCGGCCGCCGTGGCGGCCGCGGCGGTCGTCGTGGTCGCGGCCGCAGCGGCGCTGCTCGGCGGCCGGCCGACCCCGGACGGAGTGCCGTCTCCGGCGGCCTCCGGCGTCGCCGTCGCCCCCGGCAGCCCGGAGCCCGCGGGCTCGCCGCAGCCGGGGTCCGCCGGGCCCGGCGCCACCCCGCCGGCGGCCTCACCGGCCCCGGCGACCGCCGCCCCGGCGACCGCCGCCCCGGCCACGCGCGCACCGGCCGCGACGCCCCTGCCCGCGTACCTCGCACCCAACGGGCCTGTGATGGGCCTCACGGTCGGCGCGATCGCGGAGGACGGCTGGCACGTCGTCGACATGGCCACCGGGGCCCTGTCACCGACGATCGCGCTGCCCGACGGCTCGGGCAGCCGCCTCTTCGCGCTCGCGGACGGCACGTACGTGTGCGCGTGCGCGACGTTCGACGCGCCGGGGGGCCGGTCGATCAGCATGGTCATCCGCCGCTACGACGCGCTCGGCCGGCAGGGGGAGGAGATCGCCTGGCTCGGGTGGAACGGTGCCCGGCGCGAGATGGGGGACGGCGCGCTGCCCGTGAGCGTCGACGCCTCGATCTCGGCCGACGGCCGGACGATGGCGGTCGGGTGGACGACGTGGGACGGCAGCTCGTGGCGCTCGGGCGTGGACGTCGTGGACCTCGCGCCGGGACGGCAGAGCTCGGGCTACGTGCTCGATGCGTCCGTGGAGCTGCCCGCCCGCTGGTCCGCATACGCGGGAAGCGGCAGGGCGCTGTCCGTCTGGGCGCCGACGACCTGGGTCTCGCCGGACGGACGCACGATCGTGGCGCGGCGTTCGCTCGTGACCGACGGCGCCGTCGTCCGGACCGACTGGTTCACCGGTCCCGGTGTCCCTCTCCCGACCGCGGAGCCGGCGACCTCACTCGGCGGCTCGGACGACCCGACCCACGCGCCGTGCGCGGCAGGCGATGCCGCGGACGCGGACTGGACCGCGCCGGATGTCTTCTCGATCGTCTGCAGCACGGAGCGGTCTTCCAGCGTCCTGCGCTACGACGCGTCGGGGCGCGACCTTGGCGACGTCGACCTCGCCGCGGAGACCGGGGGCGGGTCCTGGCCAGCCATGGAGGGGACGGCGGTCGCCGACGTCCCGGGCGGCACCTTCTACCTCTGGGAGCCGTTCACGGGGCGGCTGGTCGCCGTGGACACGATGGCCGGCCGCGTGGCGCGGAGCACGACGATCGATCCGGGCGCCACCGGCGACGCGGGTCCCGTGGCGCTCCTCGGCGCGCTCGCCGGGCGCATCCTCGACGCGCTCGTCCCGACCGCGCACGCGAAGGTCTACCTCGCACCGGCCATGGCGCTCGGGCCGGACGGGCGGACCATCTACCTGCTGACCACCTCCGCGACGTCGTTCACGTCGGGCGGGTCCGGCTCGCT
>JALOOH010000257.1 GCA_025454515.1 Chloroflexota bacterium | reverse complement strand
CCCGTACTCGGACGTGGCGTGGACGCCGCTCTTCGCCCGAGCGTCGGCGGTCGTCGCCGAGGCCGGCGGGATCCTCTCGCACTCGTCGGTCGTCGCGCGCGAGTACGCGATCCCGTGCATCGTGTCGGTCGCGGACGCGTGCTCGCTCATCCCGGACGGCGCGACCGTCATCGTGGACGGCACGGCCGGGACGGTCCTCGTGGAGGACGCCCTGCCCGGCTGACGGCCGGCCGCCTCCGTCGGCGCCCCACCAGACAGCGCCTCGCGCCCCCCTGCCGTCCCGGGCCTCGCCCCGGGTCGCGCCCCGGGGCGGTATCGTTCGGCCTCCGACCACCGCACCGGGAGGCCCCGCCATGCTCCCCTCCTCCGCCCGGGACTTCATCGCCACGGGGCCGATCGCGCACCTGGTGACCCTCCGCGCGGACGGCTCCCCCCGCGTCTCGCTCGCCTGGGTGGGGATCGAGGACGACGAGATCGTCATCGGGACGCTCTTCGACCAGCCCAAGCTGCGCGACATCCGGCGTGACCCGCGTGTGGCACTCTCGTTCGTCACCGGCGCGCGGAACGCGATGGGGCTCGACGAGTACCTCGTCCTCGATGGCCGGGCCCGGATCACCGAGGGCGGAGCGGCCGACCTCCTCCAGCGGCTGGCGCGCGTCTATCTCGGGCCGGACGTCACCTTCCCGCCGATGCCGGACCCGCCGGCGGGGTTCGTCACCCGGATCGCGGTGGAGCGGGTCTCCGGGCTCGGCGCGTGGGACACGGGTGCAGGAGACTAGTCGGGTGAACGGTCCCGATGGGGCCGGACCAGGATCGATCGAGGGCCGCCGGTCCCGGCCGGGCCCGGCGGCGAGAGGAGGACCGATGGCGACGAAGGCGGACTTCAGCGCGGACGAGTGGAAGCAGCTGCACATGGGCGTGAGCGGCGCCGGGATGCTCGTCTCCATGGCGGACCGCGACGTCAGCGACAGCTTCGGCGAGGCGACCGCCCTCGCGAAGTACCTCGCCGGACAGACGGTGGCGGCCCCGACCCAGCTGATGCGGGAGATCGCCGGGGTCCACTCGACCGGGTTCGGGCTGTTCGCGACGCCCGCCAAGATCCACGACGAGACGATGGCCGCGATCGCCGCGGCTCTCGCCGCCCTCAGCGCGAAGGCGCCCGAGGAGATCGGGCCGTACCAGGATCTCGCCCTCGGGGCCGCGGAGGCCGCCGCGAACGCCAAGGGCGGGACCGCGCCGGGCGAGAAGGCCATGCTCGACCAGCTCCGCGCGGCGCTCGGCGCCGGAGGTTGAGACCGGTCATCCCCCGGGCCGGCGCATGCTTGAGCGGCAATGACGCCCGTCGTCGTCATCGTCGGCCTCTACCGGATCGTCGGGTCGCTCGTCGTCCTGCGGTGGCCCTTCTGGGGCGCGCTCCTCGCGATCGCGGTCGACCTGACCGACCTGCTCCTCCTCGATCTCCTGGTCCCGGCCGGGCTGGGCCCGTGGCCCGACTACCAGGCGCTCGACAAGTGGGCCGACCAGGTCTACCTCCTCGCGTTCCTGTACGTCGCGATCCGCGACTTCCGGCCGCTCGAGAA
Source organism: Chloroflexota bacterium (assembly GCA_025454515.1). Taxonomy (GTDB): domain Bacteria; phylum Chloroflexota; class Limnocylindria; order Limnocylindrales; family CSP1-4; genus CAIYQJ01. Next base: position 3,042 of record JALOOH010000257.1, on the reverse strand, counting down.
GCGCATCGCGATCGCCCTGTACCTCTTCCGCCTCGCGGGGTTCGTCGCGTTCGAGCTCGGCGCGCCGCGCGAGCTGCTCTTCCTGGTGCCCAACCTCTTCGAGTTCTGGTTCGTCGCGGTCGTCTTCATGGCGCGTTTCCGGCCCGGGTTCACGTGGACGCCGGCGCGGGCCGCGGCCGTCCTGGCCGGCCTGCTCGGCGCGAAGCTCGTCCAGGAATGGGCGCTGCACGTCGCGCGCCTCTTCGACTCCTTCACGTTCCTCGAGGCGCTCGACTGGATCCGCCGCCTCGTCCTCGGCGCGTGATCGCCCGTCGCGCGAACGCGCCGCACGGCACACGCGGCACGGCCGCGCGTGCCATCCTCGGGCCATGAACGGGCGGGAGCGCATCATCGCGGCCCTCGACGGCGCCGAGCCCGACCGGATCCCGCTCGCACTCGCCTTCTACCACCTCGATGGGGCGGCGCTCGCGCCCGAGGGCGCGTGGCGCGACGACCTCGTGGACGTCGCCTTCGTCCCGTTCCCCGTCTCCCCCGAGGAGGAGGATCTCCGGCGCCGCGCGATGCCCTTCGACGGCGACACGCGGATCGGCAGCGCCTCGCAGGTCGCACGGTACGCGGCATGGGGCTACCGGCCCGAGGACCTCGACCACGGCAACCCGCTCGAGCGGGCGGAGACGCTCGCGGACCTGGAGGCCTTCCCCTTCCCCGAGGTGGCCGGGGCCCGCGTCGTCGACGCCGTCGGACGCGCCGTGCGAGCCCTGCACGCGCGGGGGCTCGCAGCCGGCGGGAACACCCCGCATCTCGGCGGCGAGCTGTTCGAGGCGGCGTGGCGGCTGCGCGGCCTGGAACGGTTCCTCACCGACCTGGTGGAGCGGCCCGACATGGCCCACTTCCTGCTCGATCGCCTGGCGGAGCTGGCGCGCCGGAACGCGACGACCCTCGCCGCGGCGGGCGTGGACGTCCTGTCGCTCGACGACGACGTGGGGATGCCGGGCCGGATGATGATCTCGCCGGGCACCTGGCGGGCGTTCTTCCGGCCACGGCTCGCGGGGATCGTGGAGGCGGCGCGCGCCGTCAAGCCGGACATCCGCGTCCTGTACCACAGCGACGGGCACATCGAGCCCATCCTGGACGACCTCGTGGAGATCGGGGTCGCGGCCGTGAACCCCGTGCAGCCGGAGCACATGGACGCGGCCCGCATCCGGCGCCGGTACGGCCGGCGGCTCACCCTCTGGGGCACGGTGGGCCGCCAGACGACGTTCAGCTTCGCGACGCCCGACGAGATCCGCGCGGAGGTCCGGCTGCGCGTGCGGGGCTCGTCCTGTGCCCCGCGTACGACGTGGACGAGCCGGACATCCCGTGGGCGAACGTGGCCGCCTTCCTCGACGAGGGGCGGCGCGTCTGAGCCGTCCGGACGTCGCGCGTCAGCCCGCGAACGACTCCACGAGGGCGCGCACCGGCCGGCCCGATTCGACCGGGTGGCGCATGGGCCCGTCGAGCCGCAGCCGATACAGGTTCCGGCGCCCGACGCGCGTGCGCTCGAGGTAGCCGGCATCGGCGAGGTCGCCGAGGATCCGGAGGGCCGCTCGCTCGGTGATCCCGACCCGTGTCGCGATGTCGCGCACCCTGAGCTCCGGGTCGGCCGCCAGGCACAGCAGCACGTGCGCGTGGTTGGTCAGGAAGGTCCAATGGTGCTCTCCGGGGGTCGCCACCGCCGGCGTCATCTCCGACATGCGACACATGATACATGACACTCTTGACATGTGACGTGGCGCCGCCGTACAGTACCTCCACCGAAGGGGAGTACCCCTGCTGAAGGTGACGGCGTCACCCCGGTCGCGGCGCGAGCCGCCGACCCGCCGCCACCGGCCGACCCACCGGTCGGGAGAGACCTTCGGCTGATGACCATCAGCCGGAGGCTCGCACTCGAGTGGATCCCCAGGTCTTCCTCTGGGTCGCCCTCGCCGTCCTCGTCCTGGGGATGCTCGCGCTCGACCTCTTCGTGTTCCACCGCAAGGCGCACGAGGTGTCGCTGCGCGAGGCCGCGCTGTTCAGCGGCGTCTGGATCGGCATGGGCCTCGCGTTCGGCGGCCTCGTCTGGGCGTTCATGGGCGCCCGGGCGGGGGGCGAGTACCTCGCCGGCTACGTCATCGAGAAGTCGCTCTCGATCGACAACGTCTTCGTCTTCGCGATGATCTTCGGCTACTTCGCCGTCCCGGCGAAGTACCAGCACCGGCTCCTCTTCTGGGGCGTCTTCGGCGCGATCGTCTTCCGGGCGATCTTCATCGCGGCCGGAGCCGCGCTCCTCGACGCCTTCCACTGGATGATCTACGGCTTCGGGATCCTCCTGCTCCTCACGGGCTGGAGGATGTGGACGCATCGCAACGAGCACGCCCTCGACCTCGACAACAACCGGATCCTTCGGCTCGTCCGTCGCCTCGTCCCGATGACGCCGGAGTACCGGGGACAGGCGTTCCTCGTCCGCGACGCCGGCAGGTGGATCGCCACGCCGCTCTTCGCGGTCCTCGTGGTCATCGAGTCGAGCGACATCATGTTCGCGATCGACTCGATCCCGGCGATCTTCGCGGTGACCTCCGACCCGTTCATCGTGTTCAGCTCGAATGCGTTCGCGATCCTCGGTCTCCGCTCGCTGTACTTCCTCCTCGCGGGCATGCTCGACCGGTTCACCTACCTGAAGGCCGGACTGGCGGCGCTCCTGGTCTTCGCGGGCGTGAAGATCCTGCTCACCGACGTCTACAAGATGCCGGTCTGGCTGTCGCTCGGGATCATCGTCGCGATCATCGCGACATCGGTCGGAGCCTCGCTCTGGGCGAACCGCCGCGCCGAGCGTCGCGCCGCCGAGCGCCGAGCCGCCGAAGGGGCGGCCGAGGGGGCCGCCTGATGCGCGACCTCGTCCGACGCGCCGCGATGCCGGCCGTGATCCTGCTCGTCGTGGCCTCGATCGTCCTGTCCGCCGGCCTCGGCTGACCTCGGCCGGGCGACGTCACCCTCTGACCTACCCTCCCCGTCCATCCCGACCCC
>JALOOH010000256.1 GCA_025454515.1 Chloroflexota bacterium | reverse complement strand
CCACGTCGTCCGGTCGTACCGGTCGAAGTCGTCGGACGCGCGGCGCATCGCCTCCTCGGCGAGCGAGTCGGCGAGCCGGGCCTCGCGCGTCGCGCCGGGCACGTCCGCCGCCGCCAGCGACCGTGCCTGCTCGAGGTGGCGCTGCGCCTCGGCCAGCCGCGTCCGGGCCTCGCGGTCGACGCCGGCGCGGCGGGACGCCACGAAGTCCGACGTGCGCCGGACCTCGGCCTCCGCCGCGTCGAGCGTGCTCTGCAGCGTCACGCGCTCCCGCGCAGCCCGCTCCGCGGCGTCCCGGATCCCCGCGAGGACCTGGTCCGATGCCTGCGCGGCCGCGACCGCGTCGCGGTACGCCGCCACCACGTCGGGCCGCGGCGTCGCGAGGACGGCCCGGATGGCCGCGACCGTCGCCCCGAGGGCGGCGATCCGTCCAGGGAGGTCCGACCCCGGTCCGGTGGTCGTCACGGACGATCGCGCCGTCGCGAGGTCGGACTCGACCTCCGCGAGCACGACCGGCACCTTGTCCCGCGCCGCGTCCGCGTCCGTCGCGAGCCGCTCCACCGCGCCGAGCAACGAATCCGCCTCGGCGAGGGCCATCTCCGATGCGACCGCGACCTGCGTGGCCGTCCGGGCGTCGCCGGAGGCGAGCGCCTCCGTCCCGGCCGAGCGCGCCGCACGGACGATCTCGACGCGCTTCGACGCCTCGGCGAGGTTGCCGTCGATCGGCGCCCACACCGCGTCGGCGTATGCGGCGCGCAGCCGGTCGACCGTGGCCTCGGCGGCCGCGAACCGCCCCTCGAGGGCGTCCGCCCTGGCGGGCAGCGCGTCGAGGATCTCCGGCGCCCGCCGCTCCACCTCGCGCATCTTCTCGATCCCCGCGCGCTGCGCGTCGATCGACGCCTTCGCCCGGCCGGTCCGCGCCACGATCTCCTTGAGCATCCGCTCCTTCGTCGCCGCGTCCTCCGGGGTCGCGTCGTCGAGCTGCTGGCGGATCGCGAACGACGCCGCGAGCTCCCCCCGCGCGGCCTCGATCGCGGCCCGGAACGGGGCGGTGGCGTCGGCGCCGAACTCGGCCTCGGCGAAGGACGCCTCCGCGTCCATCTCGCGGACGAGGTCGTCGAGCGCGAGGAGCCCTTCGTTCGCGGTCCCCGCGAGGTCCTTCAGTGCCGCTGCGCTCCGGGCGGCGCTCCGCCTGCTCGACCAGACCGCGAGGGCGCCGACGCCCACGACGACGATGACGAGCACGGCGAGGAGCGCAAGAGGGATCCCGCCTCCGGTCCCGCCGGACTCGCCCCCCGGCGCCGAGGTCGCGGGCGCCCCGGTGGCCGGCGCGGCTGTGGCGGGCGCCGCCGTCGGGGGCTGCGTGACGCCGGTGCCGGTGATCGTCGCCCGCATGCCGTCGGCCAGCGACACCACCGCGCCCGCGTAGTCGCCCGAGGCCAGGCCGGGTCGGAGGGCCTCGGCGAGGAGCAGGTCGATCTGCCCGTCGGTGAGCGGGACGGCACCGCCCACCCACAGGTAGTAGGTGCGGTCGGTGAGCGCGACGGTGAGCAGCGCGTCGCTCGGTCCCAGGCCGGCCGCGTCCACGGCATCCCGCGTGTACGCCCCGATGTCCTGGCCGTCGGTCGTGTCGACGAACAGCACGTAGAGCGCGACCTTGTCCTCCGCGCGCAGCCGCACCTGGGCCTCGCGGATCTCCTCGCGGTCGGCGTCCGTGAGCGTGCCGGTCGTGTCCGTGACCGATCCGTCGAGCGCCGCGGCCGCCTTGACGGTGGGAGCGGAGAGGGCCGCGCCCATCAGGAGCGACGCGGCGAACGACGCCGTGGCGAGCGCGACGAGGAGCGCGGTGCGAGCGGGCGTCGCGGTCGCGGCGGTGCGTCGCTGCAGCGATCGGACCATCGGGAGGCGCCTCCTGAAGAACCGACGACCCGGGTGGGGGGGACCGCTCCAGTGTACGCGGGCGGCCCCCGCAGGGTCCGGGGGGTCAGCGGCGACGGGATCGGCCCGTGAGGAGCCCCACGTCGAGGCGGCGCTCCTCGCCGCGGAGCAGCCGCTGGACGTTGTCCCAGTGGGCGATCCAGATGAGTGCCGGCCCCACGGTCGCGTACAGCCAGTACGGCGGCGGGACGCTCCCCTGCGTGAGCCAGACGGCGAGCAGGGTCGCAGGACAGATCGCGGCGGCCCCGAGAAGGGATCCGAGCGACACGTACCGCGTCACGATCACCGCGCCGAAGAAGACCGGGGCGGTGAACAGGATGGCGAGGGGGGCCATGACGAGCAGCGTTCCGACGCCGGCGCCCACCCCGCGCCCGCCGTGGAACCGGATGTAGACGGAGCGGATCGCGCCGAGGACGGCCGCGAGGGCCGCGATGGCCATCGGCCACGGTTCCCACCCCGAGATCAACGCGGCGATGAGGACCGGCACGGCTCCCTTGGCGACATCCCCGAGGACGACCACCAGGGCCCACTTCCGCCCGAGCGCCCGCAGGGCGTTCGTCCCTCCGGTCCGGCCGGAGCCGACGGAGCGCGGGTCGGGGCCGCCCGAGAGGCGGGCGACGATGATCCCGACGGGGATCGCCCCGATCAGATACCCCGCGACGGCCGCGAACGCGAGGATGAGCACCTGCTGCGTGGACATCGACCCTCCGCCCCCGGCCGGGGCGCCCGATTGCCGTCCCGCGGCCGGAGTCTAGCACCGCCGCCGTCGCGTCCCCGCGCCGCCGGGGGGTACCATCGGGCAGTCCAGACGCACGCCGGGCCGCCCGCGCGCGACCCGCCTTCCGAGGCCCGCCCCATGACCGACGCATCCGCTGACCGCTTCGACCTCGTCGTGCTCGGCGCCGGGACCGGCGGCTACACCGCGGCGTTCCGCGCCGCGCAGCTGGGCCTCCGGACGGCGCTCGTGGACGCGGACCAGATCGGCGGGACCTGCCTCCACCGCGGCTGCATCCCGACGAAGGCGCTCCTCGAATCGGCCGACCTCCGTGCGCGCCTGGCGAAGGCCGCGGAC
>JALOOH010000255.1 GCA_025454515.1 Chloroflexota bacterium | reverse complement strand
GGCGGCGGCCGGACGATGGTCGTCGTCTTCTACGACCGCGCGCTGTCGGCGGCGGCGAGCTTCCAGGACGACGCGACGGCCGATGCCGACCGGTTCGCCCGGGCGTGGGTGGCCCCGCGGCTGGAGGGCCCGCTGCCTCTCGGGGTGACCGAGCCGCTCGTGGTCGTCGCGACCGACGGCGAGCTGTACGGGCACCACAAGCCGTTCCGCGACCTCTTCCTCCACCGCCTCGTCTCGGACGGGGAAGAGGCGCCGGACCGCGGCTTCGACGTGGCGAGGCTCAGCGCCGTCGTGGAGGAAGGGCCCCGCGGGCCGTTCCCCGTCGCGCGGCTGCGCGAGGGGACGTCGTGGTCGTGCCATCACGGGATCCTCCGGTGGCATGCGGAGTGCCCGTGCGTGACGGACGGGCGATGGAAGCGGCCGCTGCGCGCCGCGCTCGACCGCCTCGCCGGGGGCATCGACGCGGTGAGCAAGGACCTCCTGCGCGCGGCGGGCGCGGACCCGCGCGTGCTGTGGGACGCGCGCGACCGCTACGTGGACGTCGCAGCGGGCCGGGAGGACGCCGGGGCGTTCGTCCGCCACGCGCTGGGGAAGGACCGGTCGCGCGCGCGCCGCGGCCTGCTCGCCCGCCTCCTGGACGCGCAGCGCTGGCGGCTCGCGATGTTCGCGAGCGACGGCTGGTACTGGGACGACCCGGCGCGCGAGGAGACGCGCCACGTCCTCCGATGCGCCGCGAAGGCCGTCCGCACGGTCGACGGCGTCGCGGGGACCCGGATCGAGCGGGAGCTGCTCGAGGACCTCTCGCTGCTGTCGTCGCCGGCCCGCCGCATCGACGGTGCCGCGATCTACCGCGAGGCGCTCGCCGAGGTGGGCCAGCCGCTCCCCTGAGGGCACGTCAGCCGTACGAGCGGATCGCCTCGGTGAGGAGCGCGACGAAGCCCGCGCGGTCGATGTCGAGGCCCACGTGCGCGTTCGGGGGCCGCCCCGTCACCCGGCGCAGGTCCACCACCGTGCGCCCGCGCGTGAAGCGGCCCTGCGTCTCGATCCGCACGTCCAGCGCGGCGGTCCGCACGAGCTCGGGAGCCACGAGGTGGGCGACGGTGACGGCGTCGTGGATCGGCGTTCCGGCCCAGCCGTACGTGCGCTCGTGGAACGACTGGAAGAACGCGAGAAGCCCGCCGACGACGGGCCCCACGCGATCCCCGGCGCGCGCCATCACCTCGCGCTCGGGCTCCCAGACGATCGACCGATGCGTCACGTCCAGGCCGATCATCGTGAGCGGGATCCCGGAGTCGAAGACGATCTCGGCGGCCTCCGGATCGACCCAGATGTTGAACTCCGCCGCGGGCGTGATGTTCCCCTCGGTGATCGACCCGCCCATGAGGCAGATGTGCGCGATCCGCTCGCGGACGGAGGGGTGCTCCTCGAGCAGGAGGGCGATGTTGGTGAGCGGCCCCGTCGGGACGAGGACGACCGGCTCCCCGGCCGCCTCGATCCACCGGGCCATCGCCGCGGGCGCGAACTCCGCGATCGCGGCGGACTCCGGGGGCGGGAGCTCCGGACCCTCGATCCCCGACTCCCCGTGGACGTGCGGGGCGGTGCGGAGCGGACCCTCGAGCGGGTGCGCGGCACCCGCGGCGACCTCGACGTCCGGGCGTCCGGCGAGCGCGAGGACGCGCAGGGCGGTCTCGGTCGTCCGCTCGAGCACGGCATTGCCGCCGACCGTGGAGATGCCGAGGACGCGCAGCTCGGGGCGGGACAGGGCGAGGAGGATCGCGACGGCATCGTCGTGCCCCGGGTCGCAGTCGAGGACGACGGGGAGCGGACGATCCGGCGCGCCGCCCGGCGGCGGCGGGAGGGTCCCGGCCGCCTGGTCGTCCACGAGGACGATGCCGGGGCCGGGCGCGGCGGTCCCGCTCATCAGGCTTCTCCGAGGACGAGACGGCGGAGCAAGGGGATCGGCGGCGTGCCGTGGCGGAGCACCTCCTCGAGGTGCTCGCGGTGCGCGAAGCCAGGGGTCTCCCCGAACCCGCCGACGACGCGCGGCTCCGGCACCGCGTCCGCTCCGCGCGGGTCGCCGGAGACGGCGGCGCGGCGGCGCCGGACCTCGCGCTCGAGGTCCCACATCTCCGCGCTCCCGACGAAGTACGTGGAGAGCTGCGTGGACGACAGCCGCGCGCGGTCCCACTTCCTCGACGCCTCGGACTCCTCCTGGAAGGCTCCGTCCACCATGAGCCGCATCGCCTCGTCGCGGGTCATGTCGCCGGCGTGGATCCCCGCGTCGAGGAGCGCGTTCGCCGCCGCGCGGAGGTAGTACTTCCAGTGCGTGAGGAGCAGCCCCGGGTCGTCGGCGCCGTACCCGGCGTCGATCATCACCTGCGTGACGTAGACCGCCCAGCCCTCCGCGAAGACGCCGGAGCCGAGCACCGCGCGCGGGAGCGACGGGCAGCGGTTCGACGCCATGAGCTGCAGGTAGTGGCCGGGGACCGCCTCGTGGATCGTGATGATCCGGAGCATCCGGTCGTTGTGCTCGCGCAGGTACGACGCGGCCTGGTCCGCCGTCCAGTCCTCGGGGACGGGCGTGATGTAGTAGAAGCTGCGCTGCCCCACATCGAGCGGGCCCGGCGGGTCGAACATGGCCCCGGCGAGGGAGCGGAGGAAGCGGGGCGTCCACTCGATCGCGAGCGGGTCGTCCGGGAGCGCGACGACGTCGTGAGCGCGGACGAAGTCCTCGATCGCGCGGAGCTCGTCGCGGCAGAAGGAGAGGATCGCCTCGCCGGACGGGTGCGCCTCCGCGACGGCGTCGAGCACCGCCCGGACCGTCTCGCCGTCGGCGCCCGGCACCGCCGAGTCGGGGAGGGTGCGCCCCGGCTGCCAGGCGGGCCACGCCTCGCGCGCGAGCCGGACCATCTCGGCCCGGACGGCGTCGAACTCCCGCGTCGCCCGGTCGCGGACGGCGTCCGGCGTCACCGGGCTCCGGTACGTGTGCCGGAGCTTGCGCGCGTAGAGGTCGGGG
>JALOOH010000254.1 GCA_025454515.1 Chloroflexota bacterium | reverse complement strand
CCGCCCAGCGCTCCCGCGTCTCCCGGTCGGGCACGACGATCGCGCTCGAGCGGAACGGCTCCGGCCGTCGCTCGATGCCCGTCCCTGCCGGGATCGGGTCGCCGGGACCCGGTCGCTCGCCCGGCCCCGCGAGCGCCCAGCCCGGCCGTCCCGCCCATTCGGTCGTCGTGTGGAAGTCGGACGCGTTCACGTCCACCGGCAGGACGGCGACCCCGTGGCGCTTCGCGTCGTTCACCAGGACCTCCACCGGGTAGAAGCCCATCGGTTGCGCGTTGATGATCCCCGCGGTCAGCTGCGCCGGGTAGAAGAGCTTGAGGAAGGCCGACTCGTACGCGGTCCGGGCGAAGGCGGCGGCATGGCTCTTGGCGAACCCGAACGACGCGAACCCGGCGATCCGCCGGAAGAGCTCCTCCGCGTCGTCGGGACGCATCCCGCTCCGGCCCACGCACCCGTCCACGAACTTCGCGTGGAGCTTCTCCATCTCCCTCGAGGAGCGCCAGGTCCCCATCGCCCGGCGGAAGCCGTCCGACTCCCCCGCGGTGAAGCCGCCGACCGCGATCGCGATCTGCATGACCTGCTCCTGGTAGAGGATCACGCCGAGGGTGTCGCCGAGGATCGGCTCGAGGTCCGGATGGAGGTACTCGACCGGCTCGAGCCCCTGCCGGCGCCGGAGGTACGGGTGGACGGCGTTCCCCTGGATGGGGCCGGGCCGGATGATCGCGACCTCCACGACGAGGTCATCGAGGTTCCGCGGCCGGGACTTGGGGAGGGTCTGCATCTGCGCCCGGCTCTCGACCTGGAAGACCCCGACGGTGTCGGCCGCCTGGAGCATCCGGAAGACCTCCGGCACGTCCTCCGGGAGCCGGTCCATGTCGAGGCAGACCGCGCAGTCGTGCTCGACGAGCTGCAGCGCCTCGTCCATCGCGGCGAGCATCCCGAGGCCCAGGAGGTCGAGCTTGATGAGCTTCAGGGTCTCCACGTCGCGCTTGTCGTACTGGACGACGACGCGGCCGGGCATCGTCGCGCGCTCGAGTGGCGCGATGTCGATGAGCGGGGCGGCGGTGACGAGCATCCCGCCGGTGTGGATCGACAGGTGGCGGGGGAAGCCGTCGATCCGGCCGCACATCTCCAGCCAGCGCTCCCACGGGCTCATCCCCACCGTGGAGCCGCCGCGCGGCCGGGCGAGGGGGTCCTCGGCGGGGGGCGTGCCGGGGCGCGGGAGCGTGGCCGGGGCGCGGGCTGTGGCGCCGGTGGGCGCGACCCGGCCGCGGCCGCCGGCCTCGTACGCGGCGTGGTGGTCGGGGCGGCCGAGGCGGTCGCGTTCAGGGTCCGCCGCGGCCGCGGCACCGGCGGGCGGGGCGGCGGCGGGCGGGGCGGCGGAGGCGGGCGGGGCGATCCGCCCCGGCCGGAGGTCGGCCTCGGCCCGGAGCCACGCCACGCTCGCCGGGCTGTCCCCGGGGCCGCCCTTGTCGTCGGAGAGCCCGCCGCCCCGAATCGACGGCCGGCTCCCCCCGGCGGCGGTCGGGGCGAGCCCGTCGCTCGAGGCCGCCGGGCGCGCGGCCCGCGGGGCGGCCTCCTCCGGCCGCGCGAAGAGGTACGCGAAGCCGCCCTCCGTCTCCAGGTCGCGCCGGATCATCCGCGAGTCGAACGTCTCGATCGCCTTCGCGACCCGGTCCACGAGCGGCCGCGGGAACCCGAGCGCATACCCCACCTCGCGGACCGCCGAGCGCGCCCGGTACGTGACGACATTGCAGACCATCCCGGTGTGCTCCGGGCCGTACGTCGCGTAGACGTACTGGATCACCTCCTCACGCCGCTCCGAGCTGAAGTCGATGTCGACGTCCGGGTACGTGGTCCGGCCCTCGTTGATGAACCGCTCGAACAGGAGGTTGTGACGGATGGGGTCCACCCGGGTGATCCCCAGGACGTAGGCGACGATCGAGTCCGCCGCGCTCCCCCGCCCCTGCGCCGGGATCCGGCGCTCTTTCGCGAAGCGCATCAGGTCCCAGCAGATGAGGAAGAACTCGGCGAGCCCGGTCCGCTCGATGACGTCCAGCTCGTGCGCCAGCTGGTTCACGACCGCGGGCGTCACCGGGTGGTAGCGGCGGCGGGCGCCCTCGTGGCAGAGGCGCGACAGGTGACTGAACGGGGTCTCGCCCTTCGGGACCTCGAAGCCGGGGAAGCGGTACCGCTCGAACTCGAGGTCGGCCTCGCAGGAGGCGGCGATCTCGGCCGAGGCGCGGATCCCCTCGACCCAGGCGCGCGCCGTCGTCGGGTCCTCCCGGCGCGCCGCACGGTCAGCCGGAGGGAGCGCGAGCAGGTCGGCGGCGCCCTTGAGGTACGACTCCGCGTCCGGGCGACGGAGCGGGCCCAGCTCGGCGACCGACCGCCCGTGGCGGATCGCGGCGAGGAGGTCGTGCATCTCGCGGTCGGCGGGCAGGGCGTAGTGGACGTCGTTCGTCACGACGACCGGGAGGCCCACCTCGGCCGCGAGCCGGATGGTCTCCGCGACGAGCCAGTCGTCGTCCGGGAGCAGGTGGTGCTGGAGCTCCAGGACGAACCCGGCCGAGACGACCGCGCCCGGCCGGGGGCGACCGCGGGCGGCGGGGCCGGGGCCGACCGCGCCCGCGGTGCTCGTCCCGAAGGCGCGCGCGAGCCGCTCCGCGGCCGCGCGCGCCCCCTCCCGGTCCCCCGCGAGCAGGCGACGGGCGATCTCCCCGTCGCGACAGCCGGAGAGCGCGACGAGGCCTTCCGCGTGCTCCTCGAGGAGCGCGTGGGTGAACCGGGGCACCCCCTTGCTCCCCGCGAGGTTCGCGCGGCTCACGAGGCGGCAGAGGCTCCGGTAGCCGGCCGCGCCGCGCGCGATGAGGACCAGGTGCGGGCCGCGCTCGCGCTCGGCGACGCCGCGCAGATCCTCGCGGAGGGGTTCGCGGTGGCCGGGGAGGCGGCGGCGCTCCGGGGCCGGCCGGCGGGGGATGCCGTCCACGACGGCATCGATGCCGTGCGGGACGACCGGCGGC
>JALOOH010000078.1 GCA_025454515.1 Chloroflexota bacterium | reverse complement strand
ACCATGATCACGCCGCGCGCCACGTCCGTGACGAGGAGCACGAGGCGCCGGTCGAAGCGGTCGGCCACGATCCCGGCCGGGATCGAGAGGAGGACGTACGGGAGCACGCGCGCCGCGCCCACGATCCCCAGCAGCACGGCGTCGGCGCCGCTCCACTCGTAGACGACGATGAGGAGGGCGACGAGGTAGAGCCAGTCGCCGATCGAGCTGACGAACTCACCGATGAGCAGGCGGACCAGCGGCCGGTTGGCAAGGAGTCCGCGGAAGACGCGCAGCGTCGTCACCGCCGCGAGTGTGACCCTCCTCCGATGCCGCCGCAAGGCATCACGGGCCGCTCATGCCGTGCCCGCCGGCTCACCCGGATCCGCCGCGGGTCCGCGGCGCCCGCGCCCGCGCCCGCGAGCGATCAGAAGTAGTTGACGGTGATGCCGCCGTCGATGACGAAGTTGGCGCCGTTCGTCCAGCGCGACTCGTCCGACGCGAGGTAGATCGCCACGTGCACGATCTCCTCGGGCTTCCCGAACCGTCCCGTGGGGTTCCGTGCGAGCCGGAGCTGCTTCGCCGCTTCGTCCTTGAGCAGCCAGTCCATGAGGAGCGGCGTCTCGATGGGGCCCGGGCTGATCGCGTTGCTGCGGACGCCGCGCCCGGCGAACTGGACGGCGAGCGAGCGCGTCAGGGCGAGCACGGCGCCCTTGCTCGCGGTGTACGCGTCCTGCGGGACCGAGCAGCCGAGGATCGCGACGAAGCTCGCGACGTTGACGATCGAGCCGGACCCCTGCTCGAGCATCTGCGGGATCGCGTGCTTGCAGCCGAGATAGACGCCGCGGGCGTTCACGGCCATCACGCGGTCCCACGCGTCCACGGGGGTGTCGATGACCGAGTGATCCTCCTCCGGCATGATCCCCGCGTTGTTGTAGAGCGTGTCCACCCGCCCGTACGTGGCGACCGCGTGGTCCACCATCGCCTTCGCATCCGCCTCGGACGAGATGTCCGTCCGGACGAACGTCGCCTCGCCGCCGGCCTCGCGGACCAGCCGGACGGTCTCCTCGCCGCCCTCCTCGCTGAAGTCGGCGACCACGACCTTCGCGCCCTCCGCCGCGAACATGAGCGAGGCCGTCCGGCCCATCCCGCTCCCGCCGCCGGTGATGATCGAGACCTTCTCGGAGAGTCGCATCGGTGGGACCCCGCGTGTGCCTGGCTGACGTGTGGAACGAGCACGATGGTACGGCGTGCCGGGGTCCCGGGAGAGGGCCATCCGGACGGGCCGCTCGGGGCGGTCCGCGCGGCCATCCGGACGCGGCGCTGGTACGATGAGAAAACCGACCGACCGGTCGGTCGGCTTCCAGTGGGCGACCGACCGGGTCGCGGCGCACGCCTGGAGGAAGAGCCGGCCCATGACGGAGGAGAAGGCCCGCGAACCGCAGGAGCGCGGGCGGGAGCGCCGCGAGCGCATCCTCGACGCCGCGTTCACGACCTTCGCGGAGCGCGGGTACCGCGACACCGCCATCGACGACATCGCGCGCGGGTCCGAGACCTCCAAGGGCGGCGTGTACTTCCACTTCCCGACGAAGGAGGCGATCTTCCGCGAGCTGATGCGGACGACCGCCGACAGGCTCGATGCGAAGGTCACGCGCGCGGTCGCGGACGAGCCGGACCCCATCGCGGCGGCGGCGATCGCGATCCGGACGGTGCTGGAGCTGTTCGCGGGCCATCGGCGCATGGCGCGCCTGCTGTTCCTCGATGCGTTCGGTGCGGGACGGGTCTTCCACGACGAGGTGGACCGGCTCCACACGCGGTTCGCCGACCGGATCACGGGGTATCTCGACCGGGCCGTCGCCGACGGCGTGATCCCGCCGCTCGACACCCGGGTGGCCGGGCAGGCCTGGTTCGGCGCCCTCAACGAGATCGTCGCCCGGTGGCTGATGGCCGAGAAGCCGGGACACCTCCTCGACGCCTACCCGACGCTCCTCGCCCTCCTCCTGCGGAGCGTCGGAGTGGGGGAGCCCACCGTGGCCACCCTCCTCGCGGCCGGCGAGGAGCGCGGATGACCGTCGTGGACCGCCGCGACGATGTGGCGGAGGCCGGATCCCGCGCGGCCGCGCTGCTGCGTGAGCTGGCCGGCTCCGTCGGAGCCGACGGTTCCGCCGGGGCAGGCGGCCTCGGCGCCCCGGCACCGGCGCTCGCCTCTGCGACCGTCCGTGCACTCGACGTGGACCCGGTCGCGCTCTTCGAGGCGGCCCGCGCGGCCGGCCTCGACCCGTGCCTCTGGGCCCAGCCGTCCGAGGACCTTGCGATCGTCGGCATCGACGAGGCGTGGGCGGTCGCGCCCGCCGGACCGGAACGGTTCGCCGACGCGCACGCGGCCTGGACGGCGCTCGTGCGCGACGCGCGGGTCGTGGACGAGAGCGGCACCGCGCGCGGCACGGGCCCGCTCCTGCTCGGCGGTTTCGCCTTCGATGGGCACGGCGGGACGGACCCGACCTGGGACGGGTTCGGGGCGGGCCGGCTGGTGCTCCCGCGGATCTCGTGGGCACGGACGGCCGACGGCGCCTGGCTGACGCTCAACGCGGCGACGGATCCGTTCGGCGCGACGGCGGGTCCCGGCGGCCGCAGCCCGCGGCAGCCCGATCCGGACGCGCTGGCTGCGTCGTGGGCCGATCTCGCGTCCCGCGTGACGGCGCCCGCCACCAGGCGAAGGGCGACGCTCCGCGTCGTCGGCGGTGCGCCGGGCGCGGACGCCTGGCGCGCCACGGTGGATCGGTACGCGGGCGCCGTCGGGCGAGGGCGGGTCGACAAGGTCGTCCTCGCGCGCCGGGTGGATCTCGTGGCCGACGGGCGCGTGGACGTCGGCGGGGCGCTCCGATCGCTCGTCGCGGCGGCGCCGGAGTCCACGGTCTTCGCGGTGTCGCGCGGCGATGCCGTCTTCCTGGGCGCCACCCCGGAGCGGCTCGTGCGCACGGAGGGGCGCGATGCCCGAACGGTGGCGATCGCCGGAACGGCCCCGCGCGGCGCCGACGCCGCCGAGGACGACGCGCTCGCCGCCGAGCTCCTCGCGAGCGAGAAGGAGCGCGAGGAGCACGCGGTCGTCGTCCGGATGCTGCGGGAGAGCCTCGGCCCCCTGTGCGACACGCTGGACGTCGCGCGGACGCCCCGGGTCATCCGCCTGCGCACCGTGCAGCATCTCTGCACGGACGTGACGGCCCGGACGTCCGACCGCAGCGGGATCCTCTCGCTGGCGGCCGTCCTCCATCCGACGCCCGCCGTCGGCGGCCAACCGCGCGCCGCGGCGCTCGACCTGATCCGCGACCAGGAGCCGATCGACCGGGGCTGGTATGCCGGCCCGCTCGGCTGGCTGGACCGGGACAGTGACGGCGAGCTCGTCGTGGCGCTCCGGTCGGGGGTCGTCCGGGGCGACCGGGTCAGCCTCTTCGCGGGCTGCGGGATCGTCGCCGACTCGGACCCCGGCCGCGAATGGGAGGAGTCCCGGATCAAGCTGCGCGCGCTCGGCGGCGCGCTCGGGAGCGTGGACCTGTGAGCGACGTCGCGGCGCCGCAGGCCGGACCGCCGGCGGCCACCCTGCGCGCGTTCGTGGACGGGCTCGTCCGCGGCGGCGTCCGGCACGCGGTCGTCTGCCCCGGCTCGCGGTCCACGCCGATGGCCCTCGCGCTCGCGGCCGACCCGCGGATCCGCCTGCTCACCCACATCGACGAGCGCGCCGGCGCGTTCCTCGCGCTCGGCATCGCGAAGGCGTCACGGGCGCCCGTCGTCTTCCTCGCGACCTCCGGGACGGCGTCGGTGAACGCGCATCCCGCCGTGGTCGAGGCACGGTACGGGCGCGTCCCGCTCCTCGTGCTCACGGCGGACCGCCCGCCCGAGCTGCGCGACCGGTCCGCGCCGCAGACGATCGACCAGGTCCACCTGTTCGGGTCGGCGGCGCGATGGTTCGTCGAGATGCCGGTCCCGGAGCCGGGTGCAGCGGCGGAGGCGCACTGGCGCTCGGTCGGCATCCGCACCGCTGCCACCGCGACGGGCGCGCCGGAGGGCCGGCCGGCCGGGCCCGTGCACGTGAACCTGCCGTTCCGCGAGCCGCTCGTCCCGGTCGGCGACCTGGGCACCGGCGCCGAGGAGCCGGCCGCGGCGCAGGCCATGGATCCGGCCGCGGACCCCGCGGCGGCCCCGGCCGCGGCCCCGGCCGCGGACCCGGCTCGCGCCCCCCGGTCCACCGCCGACGTCGAGCGTCCCGCGCGGCTGGCGCCCTCGGACGCCGCGGTCCCGGACCTCGCCGCCGCCCTCGCGTCGGCGCACCGGCCGCTGCTCCTGTGCGGCCCGGCGGACGATCCCGCACTCCCCGCCGCGCTCGCGGCCCTCGCGGCGGCGGTCGACGCGCCCGTCGTCGCGGACCCGCTCTCCGGGCTCCGCCACGGCGCGCACGACCGGTCGCGGGTGCTCTCTCGCGGGGACCTCGTCGTCCGCGGCGGACCCTGGCTCGACGCCCACGGGCCCGACCTCGTCGTCCGCTTCGGCGGCGTGCCGACGTCCAAACCGATCGCCCTGATGCTCGACGCCGTCCGCCCGGCGCTGTGGATCGTGGACGCGGGCGATGCGTGGCCGGAGCCCGGCCCATGCCCGGCGATGGTCGTGCGCGCCGATCCGGCCGTCACGGCGGCCGCCGTCGCCGCCGGCCTCGTGGACGCCTCCGCGGCCCCCTCGGCTGCCGTCCTCGCACCCGCCGCCTCTCCTCCCCGTCCGCGGCCCTCCGCGGTCGAGGCGGGATGGTGCGCGGCATGGCTCGCCGCCGACGCCGCCGCGAGTGACGCGGCGGCCGCCGCGCTCGGCGCGATCGACGAGCCGTTCGAAGGCCGCGTCTTCGACGCCCTCGGCGACGCGCTCCCGCCCGGCGCGCTCCTGTGGCTCGGCAGCTCGATGCCGATCCGCGACGCGGATGCGTACCTCACGGGTGGGCCATCGGCGCTGCGCGTGCTCGCCAACCGCGGCGCCAACGGCATCGACGGCGTCGTCTCGTCCGCGATCGGGGCGGCGGCCGCGCACGACGGACCGGTCGTGGCGGTCGTCGGCGACCTGTCGTTCCTCCACGACCTCAACGCCCTCGTCGGCGCCCGACTGAACGCCCTCGGACTCACCGTCATCGTGGTGGACAACGACGGCGGGGGGATCTTCTCGTTCCTGCCGCAGGCGACGGCGGATGCGCCGGGGGCCGGGCTGCCGGAGCGATTCGAGCGGCTCTTCGGCGTGGCGCATGGCACGGGCCCACGCCTCGGCGACATCGTCCGCGCGCTCGGCGGGCGCTGGATGGACGTGGCGGCGGCCGGTGGCAGGGACGGGGCCGCCGCGGACCGCGCGGCACTCGTCTCGGCCGTCCGTGAGGCGACGGCCCGCGAGGGCGTGACCGTCATCCGCTACGCCACCGAGCGGACCCGCAACGTGGAGCTGCACCGCCTGATCGCAGCACGCGTCCGCGACGCGCTCGGCCCGCGCGAGGCAGGCCGATGACGCTCCGCAGACTCGCCGCACACGGCGCGACATACGCGGTCCGCGACCTGGGATCGGGCCCGGCGGTGCTGCTGCTGCACGGCTTCACCGGGACCGGCGCCTCCCTCGACGCGCTCGCGCTCGACCTGCGCGAGGCCGGCTACCGGACGCTCGCCCCCGACCTCCTGGGTCACGGCGCCTCCGATGCGCCGGCCGATCCCGCCCGCCACGATGTCGCACGCCAGGCCGCCGACATCGCTGCGATCGTCCGCGAGCTCGACGCTGCGCCCACGGCCGTCGTCGGCTACTCGTTCGGTGGTCGAGTCGCGCTGCGACTCGCCCTCGACGCCCCGGACCTCGTGTCGTCGCTCGTCGTCATCGGCTCCGGCCCCGGCATCGCCGACCCGACGGAACGGGCCCGCCGCCGCACGGTGGACGAGGACCTCGCGCTCTCGATCGAGCGCGACGGCGTGGCCGCGTTCGTGGACCGGTGGGAAGCGCTCCCCCTCTTCGCCTCGGAGGAGGCGCTGCCGGCCGGAGTGCGGGCGCGCCGACGGGAGGAGCGCCTCGCACAGCGGCCGGAGGGCCTCGCGGCGAGCATCCGCGGCGCCGGACAGGGCACCCAGGAGCCGCTCGTCGGCCGTCTGGGCGCGCTCCATCCACCCACGCTCCTCGTCGCCGGCTCCATCGACACGCTCGCCGTCGCACGCGCACGAGCGATGGCGGCGGCGGCCCCTTCCGGTCGTGCGGCCGTCCTCGTCGTGGACGGCGCCGGCCACGCCGCTCACCTCGCCGCTCCGGGCGTCGTCCGGGCGGCGATCCTGGACCACCTCGCGACCGCCGCCGGGTCCTTCGGCGGCGCCGCATCGGATACCGCGCACCCGGTCGTCGCGTCGCCGGGCGCGTCGCACGGGAGGGCCCCATGACCGCGTCGACCGTCACCTGGGCGAAGGTGAAGGACTACACCGACATCCGGTACGAGCACTCGGGCACCGGGATCGCGCGCGTGACGATCGACCGGCCGGAGGTCCGCAACGCGTTCCGGCCGGAGACGGTGGACGAGATGATCGATGCGTTCCGGCTCATCCGCGACGACGACTCGATCGGCGTGGCCCTGCTCACCGGCGCCGGCGACAAGGCCTTCTGCTCCGGCGGGGACCAGCGGGTGAAGGTGCGCGGCGGCTACCGGCGGGAGACCGGCACCCACGCCCTCAACGTGCTCGAGCTCCAGAAGCTCATCCGCGGCCTGCCGATCCCGGTCATCGCGCTCGTGAACGGCTACGCGATCGGCGGCGGCCACGTGCTCCACGTCGTGTGCGACCTCTCGATCGCGAGCGAGAACGCCGTCTTCGGGCAGACCGGCCCGAAGGTCGGGTCGTTCGACGCCGGCTACGGGGCCACGATGCTCGCGCGCACGGTCGGCCACAAGCGGGCCCGGGAGCTCTGGTACCTGTGCCGGCAGTACGACGCGCAGCAGGCGCTCGACATGGGCCTCGTGAACGCCATCGTCCCGCTCTCCGAGCTCGAGGCGGAGGGGGTGCGCTGGGCGAACGAGATCCTCGAGAAGAGCCCGACCGCGATCCGCTTCCTCAAGGCGGCGTTCATCGCGGACACGGACGGGCTCGCGGGCCTCCAGGAGCTCGCGGGATACGCGACGGCGCTCTACTACACCACCGACGAGGCGCACGAGGGGAAGGACGCCTTCCTGGAGAAGCGCCGGCCGGACTTCACCCGCTTCCCGAGGCGCCCATGAGCCAGGCGACGCGCGAGGTGGACGTCGCGCGCCCGTCGATGGCGCGCGTCTGGTGGCTCGCGATCCGGCCGAACACGCTGCCGGCCGCGATCGCGCCGGTCCTCGTGGGGCTCGGCGTGGCGCTCGCCGGCCGGACGTTCGCGCCCGGCCCGGCGATCGCCTGCCTCGCCGTCGCGCTGCTCCTCCAGGTCGCCGCGAACCTCGCGAACGACCTCGCGGACTTCCGCTCGGGCGCCGATGCCGCGGACCGGGTGGGCCCGGTGCGCGTCGCGGCGCGCGGCCTCGCCACGCCCCGCCAGCTGGCGATCGCCACCGGCCTGGTCATCGCGGCCGCCGGCGCGGCCGGGCTGTACCTCGTCTGGGTCGGCGGGCCCGTCATCCTCGTGCTCGGGGTCCTCGCCGTCCTCGCCGCGCTCGCGTACACGGGCGGCCCGTGGCCGTACGGGTACCACGGGCTCGGCGAGGTCTTCGTCTTCGTCTTCTTCGGCCTCGTGGCCGTCATCGGGACCGCGTACCTGCAGACGGGGTCGGTGGATGCGCTCGCCGTCGTCGCCGCCGTCCCGATGGGCGGTCTCGCCACGGCGATCCTGGTCGTGAACAACCTCCGCGACGTCGACGGCGACCGCCGCGCGGGGAAGCGCACGCTGGCGGTGACCTTCGGTCGCGGGTTCGCCCGGGCCGAGTACGCGGCGATGCTCGCGGTCTCGGCGGCGGCGATCGTCGCGATCCCGGTCGCCGGCCTTGCCTCCCCCGTGGTCCTGCTGGCGCTCGTCGCGTCGCCCCTCGCGGTCCCGCTGCTCCGGGCGGTCCGCGCCGACGGCGATCCGCGTCGCCTGAACCCGGTCCTGAAGGGCACGGCCCGCCTCGAGCTCGCGGTCGCGGCGCTCCTCGCCTTCGGGCTCGCGGTGGGCGGGCTGTGAGCCGCATGCCCGCGCAGGCGGATCCCGGGGACGCCCTCATCGAGGTCGTGGACGCGTTCGCTCGCTCGCCGCTCGAGCGGATCCGGGTGGACGTCGTCGCTGTGCCCTTCCGCGCGCCTGTCGTGACGGCGACCGCGGCGTGGACCGTCAGGAGGTCGCTGCTGGTCACGCTGCGCGACGCGGACGGGGTGCACGGCACAGGCGAGATCGCGCCGGCCCGGGGCGAGGAGGAGTCCGCCATCGCGGTCCTCGCCTCCCTCGCGCACCGCCTGGACGGCCTCACCCCGGCGCAGGTGCTCACGGCGATCGAGGAGGACCGCTCCGCCGACCGGTCGGCCGAGCTGGCGCTCGCATCGGTGATCGAGGCCGGGCTGGAGACCGCGCTGCTCGACCTCGCCGGGCGCCGCGCCGGCCTCCCGGTCGCGGGCATGCTCGCCGGTGCGTCGGGCCGAGGCGTCGCCCGCCTCCGGGTCCCCGTCTCCTCGCTCGTTTCCGTCGCGGACCCGGAGGCAGCGGCGGACGCCGCTCGACGCGCCGTCGCCGAGGGCTCGCGGTGCGTGAAGGTCAAGGTGGGCGGCGAGCCGGACGTGCGCGCCTTCGCCGCCCGCGTGGCCGCCGTGCGCGCGGCGGCGGGCGACGGCGTCGACGTCCGCCTCGACGCGAACGGGGCGTGGTCCGTTGATGAGGCCCTCGCCCGGCTCCGGGCGGTCGAGGCGCTGCGCATCGCGTACGTCGAGCAGCCCACCTCCGGGGTCGCGGACCTCGCCGCGGTCCGCGCGGCATCGCCGGTCCGGGTCGCCGCGGACGAGTCGGTGCGCGGCACCGAGGCCGCACGCCGCGTCCTCGAGGCCGGTGCGGCCGACGTGCTCGTCGTGAAGCCGGTGCGCGTCGGGGGTGCGGTCGAGACGCTCCGCATCGCGGCGATCGCGGCGGCGGCAGGGGTGCCCGTCGTCCTGAGCACCTTCTACGAGACCGGCGTCGGCCTGGCCGCCGCGCTGCACGTCGCGGCCGCGCTCCCCGTCGGCGACGAGACGCACGGCATCGCGACCGGCGACCTGCTCGCCTCCGACCTGCTCGCCCGGCGACCGAACGTCGCCCGGGGCTGGGTGGAGGTCCCGGACGGGCTGGGGCTCGGGATCGAGACGAGTCCGGATCTCGTCGCGGAGTTCCGCGAGAGCGCGGCGGGCGTCCCGTGAGAGGCCGCCTCCCGCCCGGCAGCCCCACGCCGCCCGCCCGCGCGCGACGCTCCCTGGACCCGGTCGCGGCCGCCGCTCGCCGCGCCCCGGGATCGCCCGCGCTCGTCGACGGGCCGCTTCGCCTGACATGGGCGGACCTCGCGGCCCGGGTCGCCGACGCGGCGTGGCTCCTGCGCGAGGCCGGGCTCGAGCGAGGCGATCGCCTCGCGGTCCTCGCCGGCCCGTCGGCCGCCTTCGTGGTCCTCGTGCACGCAGCGCGCGCGGCGGGCGTGGTGCTCGTTCCCCTCGCGCCCCGCGCCGCCGCGCACGAGCTCGCCTGGCAGGTCGACCACGTGGGGCCCCGTCTTCTCCTGCACGACGCGCCGCGCGCGGCGCTCGCAGCCTCCGCCCTCGCGCTGCTCGAGGGGCCGGCTCATCCGCCCGCGCTGGACCTGTCCCTCGTGGCCGGCCCCGACGAGAGCGCTGAGCACGTGGCCGGAGAGGTCCCCCCGACGCCTGCCGACCCCGCTGCCACCCCTGCCGGTCCCGCCGTCACGGCCACGCCGGTCGCGCCTCCCGCCGCCCCGGCGGATCCGGTCGCGCCACCTGCTGCCGCCCCGCTCCCGCCGGTGGATCCCTCGGCCCGCGCGACGATCGTGTTCACCTCGGGGACCACGGGGCGGCCGAAGGGCGCGGTCCTGACCTGGGGCAACCACCTCGCGAGCGCCCGGGCCTGGGCCGGCTTGCTCGACCCCCGCCCGACGGACCGCTGGCTCCTCGCGCTCCCCGCCCACCACGTGGCCGGGATCGGCACGATCGTCCGCGCGGCCGTCGCGGGCGCGGCCGTCGTGTGCGCCGGCGACGGCTTCGACGCCGACCACGTCGCCGCGCTGGTCCGGGACGAATCGATCACCCACGTCTCGGTCGTGGCGACCACGCTCGACCGGCTGCTCGCCGCTCTTCCGCCGGC
>JALOOH010000077.1 GCA_025454515.1 Chloroflexota bacterium | reverse complement strand
GGACGCGGCCGCGCCGACGCTGCCTCCCTCCGTCGGCGCCACGCGGCCGGGCCCCGGCGTGCCGGCCAGCGCGCCGCCGGCGACGAGCGCGACGACCAGCCACGCGGCCGCCACCGCGGCCACGGCCGGGCGGCGGGTGCGCGCGGGAGCATGGAGGCGCGGACGCATCGTCGGGGGTGTCCTCTCCGGTCGCGGTCGGCGGTCCGTGCTGCGCGCGGCCCGTCGGTCCGCACGGCGCCGACCGTGTCCCACCTGGGACGGTCCATGCGGAGGATCGGGAGCGGAGGGGCGGCGGTCGCCGCGATGTCCCTCAGGTACCGAGTGTAGTCCGGTGTGACGGCGGCCGTGCCGGGGGCCCGGCGGCGAGGCGGTCGCATGCCGCCGCCCTCGCGTCGATCCCTTTCACCCAGTGAAGATCCCGGTCGGCGATCTTCACGTGGTGAACGCACGTCGATGTGGCGGCCGCTGGCTTTCACCGGGTGAAAGGAACCGCCTTCCAGGGGCTCGGTCGGATGCGGATGACCGATGCCGCTGCCGCGACGGCCGTCCATCGGGCGGCCCGCGGGCCGCATCCGTCGGTCCTCTTCACCCGGTGAACGAGATCAGGCACGCCCAGGGCCGCCAGCTCGCGGGCGGTCGCGTTGCTTTCACCACGTGCAAACGTGCGGCGCTCCTCGCGCCTGCCGCATCGCGCCTGCGGCCCGCGCCGTGCTCGGACGCCGCGCGGACCCGAGGGAGTCACGCGGCCCATGGGTGGGCCTTGCGGCGGCCGCCGCGACCCGGCCGCCACGGCCCGGCCGCCACGACCCGGCCACCCCGGCGGCTGTCTACGCCCGCCGCGTCCCCTGCGCGTCGAACGCCACCGCCCGCTGCAACGCGGCCTCCCGCATCCCGGCCGGCAGCGCCACCGGCCCGCCGAGGACCCGCGCGTTGACCGCCGCCTGCGCCGCCTCCTCGATGACGCCGCCGACGAGGACGGCCAGGTCCGGCGTCCGGTGGAAGACGAGCACGCCGTGGTTCGCGAGGAGCACCGCGGGCACGCCCGGCCTCACCGCGGCGCGGATGTTCGCGACGGCCTGCTCCGATCCGCGCGGCCCGTACGCGGCGACCGGGACGCCGTCGGCGAGTCCGAACATCGCCATCGCCTCGATCCAGCAGTCGATCGGCTGCTGGGCCACCGCGAACGCCGTCGCGAACGGCGAGTGGGTGTGGACGACGCAACCCGCGTCCGGATGATCGGCGTACATCGCCGCATGCATCGCGACGACCGCGCCCTGGATCGGCGGCAGGTCGCCCTCGATGAGCGTCCCGTCCAGCCGGACCCGACAGATCCCGTCGGGCGTCAGGCCTCGCAGCGACGAGGCCGCCGTGTAGTACATCTCGTCCGTGCCCGGCACGCGGATGCTCACGTTGCCGTGCCCGTTGTGCGAGATCGCGCCGCCTGCGATGACGCTCGCGGCAGCCGCCAGCACCTGGTCGACCCGGTTCCTGTCCATGCGCACCCTCTTCCTCGGCATCGCTCGGCGCACGACCCGGACGTCCGGACGCGCCGCAGACGCCATGTCAGACGCCGAGCACCTCCAGGTAGTGCGGGAGCATCCGGCGCCACCATGGCCAGTCCATCTCCTCCTCCCACGCCCCCTGGCCGACGACGATCGCGATCCGCGCCGCGCGCAGCCGGTCCAGGTGCCAGGGGTCCTCGAGACCGGGGAGGAAGAGGAGGGGACTGTTGAAGTAGACCGCGTCGTCCACGTGCTCGCCGACGAACATCCGGAGCTGGTAGAGCCCGGACATCGCGATCAGGCCGTCGAACATGTCGGGATGCCGGAAGAGCGCGTTGGCCGAGTGATACCCGCCCATGCTCGCCCCTGTGGCCCACGCCGTCTCCCGGCCGGTGAGCTCGCGGACGAACGGGACGACCTCGGTCACGAGGTAGCGGTCGTAGTCCTCGTGCCGTCGTGCGCGGTCCCCGGGGTGAGCGTCCCAGTTCGCCCAGGTCTGCCAGTCGATGCCGTCCACGGCGACGATCCGCATCCGGCCCGCCTCGATGAAGCCGGCGCAGGCGTCCACCATCCCCCAGTTCTCGAAGTCCCAGTAGCGGCCTTCCTGGGAGGGGAACGCCACGACGGGGCGGCCGTCGTGCCCGTAGACCTTCAGGCTCATGTCGTGGCCCAGAGACGGGCTGTGCCAGGTGCGTTCCTCGACGTGCATCGGGCCTCCGGGCTGGGGATCGGGTCGGTCCGGGGTCGCGTGGTCCGCCCGACGGCCGCCGGGCTGGGGATGGGGCGGGGTCAGCTCGGCGCCGCGAGCGCCTGGATCTCCTCGGCGGCATGCGCCAGCGGCTCGAGGTCGGGACCGCGCAGGATGTAGCCGTAGTTGCCGATCGCCGGCGCGAACACGTCGTCCACCCGCTCGTGGTGGACCAGGAGTGGGCCGAGCCGGGCGACGACCTCGTCGTGCGTGAGGGCGTACGCGCGGCCCCACTTCCGGCCGGCCCACATGCAGTGGTACGGGTGGTCCGGCCGGACGGTCGTCGTGCCCGTGACCACGACCTCCGCCCAGGCCCGATAGAAGTCGATCTCGTTCGCCCAGTCCCACATGTCCACGGTGAGCCCGCCGGGCTGGCGCATGTTCACCTCGAGGGCGGCGAGGGTGCCGTCCGGCCGGCGGAAGAACTCGAAGTGGAACGGGCGCTCCCGCACGTCGAACGCCCGGACCAGGCGCTCGCCGGCGTCACGCAGGTCGGGTGGGATCTCGCGTTCCGTCCAGTACGCCATGTCGGCGCCGTCGACCACCTCGAGCACCGTCCGTCGGTAGGCGAGCGACGACGAGAAGACGATCCGCCCCTCACGGTCGGTGAGGCCGTCGAAGCTCACGATCCGTCCGTCGAGCTCCTCCTCGAGCACGTGCGCCCCGGCGCCCCGGCCCGCGAGGAACGACGCCAGCCCCGCGTCGTCGACGATCCGGTGCGTGTCGCCCGCCCCGACCCCCACGTCGGGCTTGCCGATGACCGGGTAGCCCACCTCGGCGACGAACGCCCGCGCCGCCCGCTCGCTGCGGACGACGATCCCGCGTGCGGTCGCGATGCCCTCCTTCTCGAAGACCCGCTTCATGAGCGACTTGCGCTTCACGCGGTCGATGGTGTCCACCCGCAGGCCCGGGATGTTGAAGTCGGTGCGCAGCCGGGCCTCGGTCTCCAGCCAGTACTCGTTGAGCGAGTCGATCCGGTCGATCCTGCCGTGGCGGTGCGTCAGGAACCCGAGTGCCCGGAGCAGCCCGTCGTAGTCGTGCAGGTCCGCGACGCGGTAGTACTCGGTGAGGGCGCCGCGCAGCTCGGCCCGGAGCGCGTCGTACGGCGCGACGTCCACGCCGAGGACCGACGCCCCCAGCTCGCGCAGGCGCATGCAGAACAGGTAGAGCGTGGGAGGGAAGTGCGGCGAGAGGAAGACGACGTTCATCGGGAGACGGAGTGTACGGCGTCACGCCCCGGCCCGGTCCGCCTCCTCCAGCCCCGCGATCACGGCGAGCGTGGTCGCGTCGAGCACCGCGCGCTGCTCGACGTGCGGGCGCGCCAGGTGGTGACCGGCGGGGGGTCATCCGCCAGCCCGTCCCCGCCGAAGACAGGATGTGTCGCGGCTGCTACCGTCGGCCGACACCTCGTCCCCGCGCGGAGGGCCCGCCGATGTCCCCTGATCCCGCCATCACCGGTCTCATCATCGCCAGCGTCGCCTTCATCGTGGCCTGGTTCCTCAACTGGTCCTCCGGATGGGAGACCGTGAGCGAGCTGTCGCGCGCGACCGACCGGTGGACCGCACCGCTCCTCATCCGTCGCTACCGCAACGACGCGAAGAGCCGGAAGCGCGTCTGGGCCGAAGCCGACACGCTTCAGGAGCACGGCTACCGGGCGCAGCTGCACCGGAGCCAGCGCGAGGATGCGGACCTGAGCCGGGCTGTCGCGATCGACGTGCGCAGCGCGCTCGCGGGCCTGGAGGCCGACGAGGAGGTCATGGTCGCGTACTACCGGGCGTAGCCCGGTGGCCGGGCCGCGGCCCTGCAGGCCCGCGCGCCCGGACGCCGCACCCGGGTGCCACTTCGGGCCCGACGGCTCTGGCGACGGTCGGTCGTGCTCCCGACGATGGGTCCGTCGGACCGCCGGGGCGTCGCCGTCGCTCGTGCGCGTCGTGGTGCGGGACGGGACGTCCGCCCGGCGGCCGGGGGTGTGGCGTGGCGTCGACCGTGGGCAGGATCGTCGTTCGGACCGCGGGCGGGTCGGAGGAGTACGCGCTCGCCTCCCCGTCGGTCGTCATCGGCCGCTCGACGGCGAGCGACATCGTGGTGGCGGACCCGCGCGCCTCCCGGGTGCACGCGCGGCTCGACTCCGGGAAGGGCGGGTGCACGCTCGTGGACCTGGGGTCCGCGAACGGCACGCGGGTGAACGGCACGCGCGTCGAGCGGGCGACGCTCGCCGACGGCGACACGATCGGGATCGGCGACGCGGAGCTCCGGTACGAGGCCGGGCCGCCGCCCACGGGGCCGCCCGCGCCCGACATCACGCGCATCGAGACTGCCGCCGACCTCGACGCGACGATCGCCGGCGCGACGCTGACGATCCGGCTGAACCGCACGGAGACACCTCGCCTCGCGGTCCAGCTCCGCGACGCCGCGTGGGAGGTCCCGCTCGGCCGCGACCCCGTCACGATCGGCCGTGACCCCTCCTGCGACGTCGTGCTCGACGACCCGCAGGTCTCGCGGCGACACGCGCGGATCGAACGGCGGGGCGACGTCCTCGTCCTTCGCGACGCCGGAAGCCGCAACGGGACGTGGGTCGCGTCCCACCGGATCGCGGAGGTCGTGCTCCGCCCGGGTACGACGGCCGGGATCGGGGGCGCGCGCCTCGTGTTCAAGCCAGGGTTCGCGCCCGACGACCTCACGCTCGTGGAGCGGCCCGGCGGATCGGGCCCCGCCGGCCGTCCGCGGCGCCCGGTCGTGTTCGTCCCGGGCCTCATGGGCTCCGAGCTCTGGCGGGGGAGCGAGCGCATCTGGCCGAACACGCACGTGCTCCTCGCCGACCCGGAGATCCTCCGCGTCCCCGGGCGCGAGACGCTCCGGCCCGGAGCGGTCGTCGGCGAGGTGGTCGTCGTCCCGAATCTCGTGAAGGTCCAGGCGTACCGCCGGATGGGCGACTACCTGGTGGACGGCCTCGGGTACGAGCGAGGCCGCGACCTGCTCGAGTTCGGCTACGACTGGCGGCAGGACGTCCGCGACTCGGCGCGTCTCCTGGCGCGCGCGATCGACGGATGGCGGGCGGACGGCCCGGTGACGATCGTGGCCCACAGCCTGGGATGCCTCGTGAGCCGCTGGTACGTGGAGCGGCTCGGCGGGCGGTCGCGGGTGGACCGGCTCGTGCTCATGGGGGGTCCACACCGCGGCACGCCGGGCGCGCTCGCCGGCCTCGTGCTCGGCCCGAGGATCCTCCCGTTCGGGCTCATGGGCGACCGACTCCGGGCGCTCGCTGCCACCTTCCCGTCGTCGTACCAGATCCTCCCGACGTACCCGTGCGTGGTCGAGGGCGGCGGGCGACACGTGGACGTCCTCGCGGACGACGCGTGGCCCGACGGCCCGCAGCGCTCCCTCGTCCGCGCGGCCCGGGAGTTCGCGGCGCAGCTCGGGGCCGCGTCGAGCGTGCCCGCGACGTCGATCTTCGGCTACGGGGGGCGCACCGTCGTCGCGATGCGCGGGACCCGCGACGAGCGCAGCGGCTGGAGCCGGCTCGAGGCCGTGGCCGGCCCCGACGGGGACGGCTCGGTCCCCGTCGCGAGCGCGATCCTCGCGGAGAGCGACATCCACCCGGTGCGGCAGGAGCACGGCGCCCTCTTCGTCGACGGCGACGTGAAGATGCGGCTGAAGCTCGAGCTGACCGGGGAGGGCCCGGGGGACGCCGGCTCCGGCAGGGCCCTCGCCGCCGGCGGGGCGGCGCGATGATCGCCCCGGCGCTCGTGGAGGTCCGGCGCGGCGACGAGCGCCGCGAGCTCGCCCTGCCGCCCGGGGAGGCAGGCGTCGGCCGCGCCCCCGACAACGTCGTCATCCTCGACGATCCGCTCGTCTCGCGGCACCACCTCCGCCTGGCGTGGGACGGCGCCGAGCTCCGGGTGACGGACCTCGGGAGCAGCAACGGGACGCGCGTGGACGACGCCGAGCTGGAGCCGCGCGTGCCGCGGGCGGTGCTCCCCGGCCAGACGGTGAGGATCGGGGGGTGCTCCCTTTCCCTCCTGGCCCCGCCCGACCTCGACGCGACGCTGCGGCCGATGCGGACGGGCGCGGGCGCCCAGGCGGACGCGGGCGCCCCGTCCGTCCTGGCGGGCGTCGGGGACGCCTCCCGCCCCTCCGGCTCCGGCGCCCCCGGTGCCGAGAGCACCACGATCGTCCTCGCCCCGCTCGGACCCCGGCTCGTGGTGACCACGTCGGCCGGGACGGCCGAGCACGTCCTCGACCGCGACGTCCTGGTCCTCGGGCGGGATCCGTCGAGCGACATCGTCGTGGACGATCCGGTCGTCTCGCGCCGCCATGCGACGCTGCGCCGGATCGGCGACGGGTGGGGGATCGAGGATGCCGGGAGCGCGAACGGGCTGACCCGCGACGGGGCCCGCGTCGCCACGGCCGTCCTCGCCGACGGGGACGTGCTGCGCATCGCGGATGCCGTCTCGCTCGCGTACCGCGCAGGGCCCGGCGCCTCGGCGGCGCAGGGGTCGGTCCGCACCCTTCGACTTGCCGGCCGCGAGAGCCTCACGATCGGCCGGGGCGCGGGCAACGACGTGGACCTGGCGCACCCGACCGTCTCGCGCGCCCACGCCCGGGTCCTCGTGCGCGACGGGGCGGTGCTCATCGAGGATCTCGGCTCGGCGAACGGCACCTTCGTGGACGGCGAGCGCCTCCCGCCCGGCGAGCCGCGCCCCGTCGAGCCCGGTGCCGAGATCCGCGTCGGCCCGGCCCGGTTCGTCGTCGCGCCCGGGGCGCTGGAGCAGTCGGACGAGTCGCGCGACCTCCGGCTCGACGCGGTCCACCTGAACCAGCCCGTGAGCAAGGGCCTGAACCTGCTGCAGGACATCTCGCTGTCGATCCAGCCGCGGGAGTTCGTCGCCCTCGTGGGCGTGAGCGGCGCGGGGAAGTCCACCCTCCTCGACGCGCTCAACGGCTTCCGCCCGGCGCGCGACGGCAGCGTCCTCGTGAACGGGACCGACCTGTACCGGAACGCGGATGCCTTCCGCACGTCGATCGGGTACGTGCCCCAGGACGACATCATCCACCGCGAGCTGACGGTGCGGCAGGCGCTCGACTACTCCGCCCGCCTCCGCCTGCCGGCCGACACGACGACCGACGAGCGGCGCAGGCGGGTGGACGAGGTGCTCGAGACACTCGGGCTGGTCGAGCGGGCGAACGTGCCGATCCACCGCCTGAGCGGGGGTCAGCGCAAGCGCGTGTCGATCGGCGTCGAGCTGCTCACCGAGCCCGGCCTCTTCTTCCTCGACGAGGCGACGTCGGGCCTCGACCCGGGGACCGAGGGGCAGCTCATGCGCCTCCTGCGCACGCTGGCCGATCGCGGGCACACCGTCATCCTCGTCACCCATGCGACGAAGAACGTCATGCTCTGCGACCTCGTGGCGTTCCTCGCGAAGGGCGGCCACGTCGCGTACTTCGGCCCGCCCGACCAGGCGCTCGACTACTTCGGGGTGGCCGACTTCGACGGCATCTACGACAAGGTCGAGCACGAGTCCACGCCCGAGGAGTGGGGGGCCCGCTACCGGGCCTCGCAGCAGTTCCGCGAGTACGTCGTCGCCCGGCTGCAGGCGCGGTACGGCGACCTGGTGGAGGTCCCGAGGCCGGGCCGGGCCGGTCGCACGGGTGCCGCCGCGTCCGGCGTTCCCCGGGCGACGCGCCCGTCGATGCTCCGGCAGTTCCGCGTCCTCTCCGCCCGCTACCTGAGCATCATCCGGCGCGACCGGGTGAACCTGCTTCTGCTGTTCCTCGTCGCGCCCCTCCTCGCCTGCATCGACTTCATCGCCTGGCCGCGGGACGTCTTCGACCCGCTCACGGGTGATGCGACGCGCGCGATGTCGATGCTCTTCATGGCGTCGATCATCCCGTTCCTCGTCGGGGCCCTGAGCTCCGTCCGCGAGATCGTGAAGGAGGCGCCGATCCACCGCCGCGAGCGCGCGGTCGCCGTCGGCATCGCCCCGTACCTGGCGTCCAAGGTGTGGGTCGGCGTCCTCTTCGCCCTGTACAACGCCGCCGTCCTCCTCGCGATCAAGATGGTCGCGGTGGACATGGGCCACCTGGGACCGCAGGCGGTGCTGCTCGTGTTCGTGACGCTCGCCCTGGCCGCGATCTCCGGCGTCATGTGGGGCCTGCTCATCTCCGCGATCGCCCCGCGGGAGGAGCAGGCGATGCTCCTCGTGATCGTCGTGGTCGTCGTCCAGATCGTCTTCTCGGGCGGCCTCGTCCCTCTCGACCGCCTCGGCCCGGCCGGTGGGGCCATCGCGGACGCCACGAGCACGAAGTGGGTCTTCCAGGGGCTCACGACGGCGACCGAGGTGCGGTCCGGCGACTGCACGACCCCGACGCTCGAGGAGTGCCGCCTGCCCGGCATCGATTCCTACGCGACACCGGTCGAGAGGCAGGTGATGGTCGGCTCGCTCGACGAGGCGTTCGGCCCGATCTTCGGGACGAGCATCGCAGCGGCATGGGCCGCCACCGGCCTCATCGCCCTCGTCCTGTACGTCGTCGTCTATCTCCTGCTCAGACGGAAGGGCGCCCGATGAGCCCGCGAGCATTCGGCAAGTACGTCGTCGTCGAGGTCGTCGGCCGCGGTGGGATGGCCGACGTCTATCGCGCCCGGCACCCGACGCTCGCGCGCGACGTGGCGATCAAGGCGATCCACCCGCATCTCGCCGCGGAGCCCGGCTTCCAGGAGCGGTTCGTCCACGAGGCACGGCTCGTCGCGGCGCTGCGACATCCGGCGATCGTCCAGGTCTACGACTTCGACACCTCCGCCGGCCGGCCGTACATGGTGATGGAGTTCGTGGACGGCGGGACGCTGAAGGAGCGGCTCGCGCGGGTGCGCGAGGAGAGGGGGCCGATGGCGCTCGCAGAGGCGGCCGCCTTCCTGGGCCCGATCGCTGACGCCCTCGACTACGCCCACGCCCACGGCGCGGTGCACCGCGACCTCAAGCCTGCGAACGTCCTCCTGACCGCCGCCGGGGACCCGGTCCTGAGCGACTTCGGGATCGCGAAGATCCTCGAGGACTCGATCCAGGTCAGCGCGACGGGAGCGCTCGTCGGCACGCCGGCGTACATGTCGCCCGAGCAGGCCGGGAGCCGCCCGGTGGACGCCCGGAGCGACCAGTACTCCCTCGGGGTCGTCGCGTACGAGATGGTGACGGGGCGCGTGCCGTTCCAGGGCGAGTCGCCCACGGCGGTGATGGTCCAGCACCTGCAGGACCCGCCGCCGGAGCCGCGCGCGTTCAACCCCGCCGTGCCCGAGGCCGTGCAGGCAGTGATCCTCCGGGCGCTCGCGAAGGATCCCGAGGCACGGTTCCCGACCGCGGGCGCGTTCTCGCGGGAGTTCGCGGCCGCTGCCGCTGCCGCCGCGCGCGGCGATGCCGCGGAAGCGGTCACGCTCGTCCCGGGCGGCGCCAGCCTGGCGACGACGATCGTGCCGGGGGCCGTCGGGGCCGTCGGGGCCGTCGGGGCCGTCGGGGCCGCGGGCGCGGCCCCGACCCTCGTGCCGGGTGCGGCCCCGACCCTCGTGCCCGGCGCCGAGGCCACGTTCGTTCCCGGCGCGGCGCCCACTCTGCTGCCCGGCGCCGGCGCCGCGACTCTCGTGCCCGGCGCGGCGTCCGGGACCCCGCCCGTGCCGCCGCCGCCCCCCGCCGCCGCCGCACCTGGAGCGGCCGAGCGCCGGCTGCGCCGCTCGCTGCCGTGGCTCGTCGCCGGGGCCATCGTCCTCGTGCTCGCCGTCGGCGGCGCGGGCCTCGCGGTCTCGCAGGGCTGGCTCGCCGTCGGCGGCGCGGGCGGCCCCTCCCTCTCGCCGGCGGGCACGGCCGGGGCCGCGGGACCGGTCGCATCCGGCGAGGGTCCGGCGGGCGACTCCGGGGGACCCGTCGCCGCCGCGTCCGGGTCGGCCGCGCCCGGCGGCCCCGGCGCCTCGAACCCGTCTTCCGCCGGATCGACCCCATCCCCATCCGCGGCCGCGAGCGCCGAGCCCACGGCGCCGTCGCCGCCCCCCACGCCGTCGCCGACCCCCTCGCCCACGCCACGGCCGACCGCCGGCGCGATCGCCGCGGCCGTCGGGAAGTGCCCGTCCACCTCGGGCACGCTCCTCGACCAGGACGACTTCTCCCAGCGGGATTCCGGCTGGCCGATCAACACCGAGGGTCCCGTCCGGTCGCGGTACGCGGACGGGGCGTACCACGTCACCGTGCTCGACCCGGACCACTGGTGGGCCGCCTCGTACAAGCCGACCGGCATGGACGCGAAGTACGGCGTTCAGCTGCGGGCCTGGCCCACGGGCACGCCGGGTGACGGCACGTGGGGGATCTACTTCGGGGCGATCGACAAGTTCAACATGTTCGAGCTCACCGTCCGGTCCTCGGGCGAGTTCCGCCTCTCCAAGGCGGTGGACAACGAGGAGGTCGCCCTGGTCCCGTGGACGTCGTCCGGACGGCTGCGGGTGGACAGCCCGAACGTGCTGGCGGTCGCGGTCCGGGGGAAGGTGGTCACCGTGTGCATCAACGGCTCGGCGGTGACGGCCGTGAAGGACCCCGACATGCGCGTCGGACGCGTCGGGATGGTCGCGTGGTCGGACACGCCGGACCTCGACGTCTGGTTCGACGACTTCACCGTCTGGGATCTGAAGTAGCGGCGGTCGGTCCGCCCTGCCGGGCACCGACCCCGTCGGGCGGCGGCGCGCCGCCGCCCGACGGGGTCGACCGCTACCTGGGCTTCACGTCGACGCTGTCCCAGCTCGCGATGAGCTCCGTCCCGTCGATGGACGTGACGAAGCGGTAGGTGACCGTCGGGCGTCCGTCGGCCGGCTTGCCGACGAGGCGCGTCGGGTCGTACTTCACCCCGACGTAGTACGCGGCCCCCCCGACCGCCCCGTCGACGTGGATCGCGACGTCTCCCGTCGCGGCGTCCCACGTGGCGCTGCTCGCCTGCTTCGCGCAGTCGGCGGTCCACACGATCACCTGGCCGAGGTCCTTGATGCCGATCGGTCCCCAGCCGAGGGCGCTCGTGTTCGACTGGGAGACGCGGACGTCGAAGGAGCCGGAGGGGGCGGTGAGCATGCTGTAGTAGAAGAAGACGCCGGGGGCGACGCTGAGGACCCGGCCGGACTTGACGCCGTAACGCACCTCGGCGAGGTCTCGGGCCGTGCCGTCCCGGATCATCGGGCACGTGGTGTTCGTCGGCGTGACCCTCGCGGTCGGCGGCACCTGGCGGATCGTCGCCTGTGCCGGAGCGGATGTCACGGCAGAGCCGTCGTAGGCGCCCGTCGCCGTGGCCGAGTTGGTGATCGAGGCGCTGTTCGCGGCGTTGAGGTCTGCGGCAACGATGGCGTACGTGCGCGTGCAGCTCGTCGATGCGCCCGGCGCGAGGCTCAGCATGGCGCCGCACTGGAACGTGCCAAGGCGGTCGTCGGTGACGCTGATCGGGCCGTCGAGGGCGACGTTCCCGGTGTTCGTTGCCTGGTACGCGTAGGTGACGACCTGGCCGGGGTAGCTGTAGATCGACGGCTCGGCGCTCTTGGACAGCGACAGCTCGGGGTCGAGCGCATCGACCGTCGTGGTCGCCGAGGCGCTGTTGTCGGACGTGTCGGGGTCGTCGGTGTCGGAGGTGACGCTCGCCGTGTTGGTGATCGTCCCGCCGGCGTTGGG
>JALOOH010000253.1 GCA_025454515.1 Chloroflexota bacterium | reverse complement strand
AAGCGCTCGAGATCCCCGAGGAATTCCATGGCGAGCTCCAGGTGGGTGTGAGGTGCGCTGGAGGATGGCCGGCGTCCGTGACGTCCCGATGACGCCTGTGACGTCCCGATGACGCGGTCTCAGGCCGGGAGGCGGAACCAGAACGTGGTCCAGCCGCCGCCGGACGTAACGCCGACTCGCCCTCCCGCGTCCTCGATCAGCTGCTTCACGATCGCCAGGCCGACGCCCGCGCCGCCGCGCTCCCGGTCGCGGGACTTCTCCACGCGGTAGAAGCGCTCCCAGACGCGGGGAAGGTCGTCCGGGGGAATGCCGGGCCCCGTGTTCGCCACGCGGACGACGACCGCAGCGTCCGTCCGCTCTGCCGTGACGGTGACCCGCCCGCCCGTCGGCGTGTAGCGCGAGGCGTTCTGGAGGAGGTTGGCGAGGACCTGGGTCAGCTCGTCGGCCCGCCCGCGGACCACCAGGCCGGGGTCGGTCGCGACGTCGAGCGTGATCGAGCGGCGCGCGAGCGCGGGCGCGACGAGCTCGGCCGATGCCCGCACCAGCACGTCCAGCTCAACCGGTCCGAGCACGGACGGCACGCGATCCTCGCCGGCCAGCACGCTCAGCGACGCGGCGAGCCGTGACAGGCGGTCGACCTCCTCGCGGAGGGAGTCGAAGGTGGCGGGATCCGGCGGGATGACGCCGTCGCGGAGCGCCTCGAGATAGCCCTGCAGGTTCGTGAGCGGGGTGCGCAGCTCGTGCGAGGCGTTCACCACGAACTCGCGGCGGATCTCCTCCTGCTCGGCGAGTCGCTGGGCCATCGTGTTGTACGCGGCCGCGAGCGAGCGCAGCTCGGCCGGTCCCTCCACGGGGACGCGGACCGAGAGGTCGCCGTCGGCGATCTGCTCCGCCGCGCCGGCCATCTGCTCGATCGGCCGGGCGAGGCGCCGGGCGAAGAGGACGGCGAGGAGGAAGGCCACGAGCGACCCGACCACTGCGGCCACGACGAGGACGACCGTGACGCTCTGGTCGTACATGTCGCGCGCATGGTCGGCCGTGTCGCCGGCCGCGATCATCAGGTCGGCGAACAGGTTGCCGCCGACCCGGACGACGCCGACGGCGACGATCCCCAGCGCGACCGCGACGACGGCCAGGGAGGCCGCCAGGATGCGCCCCCCGATGCCGCCGGTCCTCACGGGCGCCCGGTCCGGCGCTTGACCGGTCCGGCAGCCCGGTAGCCGGCCCCGCGCACCGTGGCGACGAAGCGGGGTGCGTCGGGGTCGTCGCCGAGCTTCTCGCGGAGCCGCTTGACGTAGACGTCGATCGCCCGGTCCGTGACGTCGCCCTCGGCGTGGCCGTAGAGCGCATCGAGCAGCCGGTCTCGGCTGAGGACCCGGCCGTTCGCCTCCAGCAGGACCCCGAGCAGCCGCAGCTCGAGGGCGCTCAAGGACACCTCGCGGCCGTCGAGGGTCACCCGGTGCCGGGCGGTGTCGAGCTCCATGCCGTGCAGCGCGTAGACGGCGGCGGGGGTGTCATCGCTGGCGCGCTCCGTCCGCCGGAGGATGGTCCGCACGCGGGCCACCAGCTCGGCCGGCGAGAACGGCTTCGGCAGGTAGTCGTCCGCGCCCTCGCTGAGGCCGAGAACCCGGTCGCCGACCGCCCCGCGCGCCGAGAGGACGAGGATCGGGACGTCGCCCTGCGCCCTCGCCCGGCGGATCACGGTCATGCCGTCAACCTCGGGAAGCATGAGGTCCAGCACGACGAGACGCGGCGCCTGCTCCTCGATCGCTCGCAGGGCCGCCCTCCCGTCGCCGGCCGTGACGACGGGATACCGCTCGCGCTCGAGGTACGTGCGCACGAGAGCGACGATCTTCGGGTCGTCGTCGACGACGAGGATGGGGGCGGTCGGACGCGCGGGCACGAGGTGGATCATCGTCGTTCGAAGCGTGCAGGGCAACGATGACGGGTCCGTGACCGCGGGTCATCCGACCGTCGCGGCTCGTGGCCGACAGTGCGGGCAGCCCGGCCAGACCGGGATGCCTTGCCGGCCCGGCCGGCCCACAACCAGGAGGATCAGGATGATCCGACGTCTCACCGGCGCCGCGGCCGCGGCCGCGCTGCTGCTCTCCATCGCGGCCTCCGCGGTCGCGGCCGGCGGCCCGCCGCAGGTCGGGTTCTACGTGGACGGGGCCACGTTCCGCACGGTCGGCACGCCGACCGACTTCAGCCGGACCGGTGCTCCGGCCCACTCGTTCGACCGCATCTACGTCCTGGGCGGCGGCCTCCTCAACGTCGCGGAGGCCAAGCCGGGCGACCGCGACTACAACGGCGGTCGCTGGATGGTCCTCCCCGTGACGTGGGCCGCGGGCGCCACGCCGGTCCAGCTGACGAGCGCCGAGCAGGTCGAGGCGTACGCGGCGGCCGGCATGCTGACGATCGCCTCGTCCCCCGTGAAGCTGTTCGAGTGCCCGGTGATTCCGCTCGGCGGACGCTGAGCGCGCGCGAGGGGTCGCGGCATCGATGCTGCGGCCCCTCCTTCCCGCTCTCCCGTCCTGGACGTCCTTCGCCAGCGGACGCGCACCGCCCTACGGCGCCGGCGGCGACCCCGGGAAGACGAGCCCCTTGACCGGGTAGGTCCAGCCCGCCTCGGCGGTGGGAAGGACCGCCCACATCGCGTACGAGAGCCCCTCGTACCCGCCGGTCCCCTCGAACCAGAACAGGATGACGTCACCGTTCTTCGTCGAGAACGAGCCGGTCAGCGTGCCGTCCCAGGCGCCGCCGGCGTTCTCGAGCCGCCCGCTGCCCCACTGCACGTGAGCGAACTCCATGCCGCCGCCCCACATGTCGTAGTTCCACGAGTACGTGACGGGGCCCGTGACACGCGGGTCGTTGCTCGTGTCCGTGCACGTGAGGATCCAGCCGCGGCTCTGCTTCGTGCCATCCTCGGTGACCGTCTCGGTCCCCTCCGTCGTGTCGCAGGCCTCGATGCCGGCGACGATCGTCGCCGGACCGTAGTCGTACGGCGCGGGGGTCGGCTCCGGCGTCG
>JALOOH010000252.1 GCA_025454515.1 Chloroflexota bacterium | reverse complement strand
CGGGGCATCGGTGGATCCCGCGGCGACACCCGCGCCTGCCCCGGCCTCCGCGCCGTCCGCATCACCGCCGGCCCCATCGTCCTCCCCCTCGCCCACTCCAGCGCCTGCCCCGACCGTGGCCTCGGCGCCCACGTCGGCTGCCGGCTTCCGCGTGCGCGACACCGTCGTCCCCATCGCCTTCCCCCTGCCGACCACCGCCTCATACCGCTTCGGCGACGGCTGGCGAGCCCCGCGCGTGGGCGTGGCACGGGCGTACAACCAGATCCGCGGCATCGCGCCGGACGGCTCGTACCTGCGGGCCCATGACGGCGTGGACCTGCTGGTGAAGCTCGGGACGCCCGTCCTGGCGCCGTTCTCCGGTCGGGTGATCGACCCCGCCAAGCGGTGGAAGCCGTGGGACCCGTCCCGGTACGGCCGGGTCGTCGTCATCGAGAGCACCGAGCCGGCCTCGGCGGGCTACGCCGTGATCCTCGCGCACCTGTCGTCGACCCGCGTGAAGGTCGGGGAGGCCGTGGAACGAGGACAGGTCGTCGGCAGGACGGGGAAGACGGGGAACGCCGCCGGGACGCCGCCGCACCTCCATCTCGAGATCCGCGCGCCGTTCCTCATCCGCTACGGGTACGCGAAGGTGATCCGCCGCCTCGACGTCTTCGACGCCGAGCCCTCGCTGCGCGCCGCCGACCCGAAGGCGCGCTGACCCGACGCGCTGATCCGACCCGCCCCATCCCGGCCCGCCCGGGCCCCGGGGCGTGCCTTGGGCGCGGCGCGCCATCGGCCCCGGGGCGTGTCTTGGGCGGGGCGCGGCCCGGGCAGCCGCATCGGTGCCCCGCTTCTGCCGTAGGCGGCCGGTACTTCCGTCCCATGGTGAGGTTCTGTGAAGTGTCGGACACTCCGGCCATCGGACCCGACAGGACTTCACAGGGAGACGACGGACCCGGGCGATGGAAGCGTACGAGGCGACCCTCTCGATCACGGAGGCGGCGCGCGCGCTCGGGGTCCATCCGAACACCCTCCGCGCGTGGAGCGACCAGGGTCGGATCCGCTCCTTCCGGATCAACACCCGCGGCGACCGGCGCTTCCTGCCGGCGGACCTCGAGGCGTTCCTCGTCTCCGCGGAGTCGCCCGCGGTCGCCCAGGCGCTCGACGCGGACGCGGCCCCGGCACGTCGGAACGGCCGCCGGGTCGACGGCCCCCCGGCGCCGCGCGACGCCGTCGGCGGACGCCCCATCCTGCGCGTCGTCCCCCAGTCAGGAGCAGCGGCCCTGCACGTCCCCGAGCCGGAGACCCTGGCCCCGGCAGCATGGTCGGACGAGGCCGACGATCTCGTCGCGGACGCCGTCCGCCGCGAGCTCGACACGGCCGCCTCGCTGCTCGGCCGCGAGATGGCGCCGTCGGGCCTCGACGGCTCGCTCGCGCGCATCGCGCGGATCCTCCGCGCGCGCCGGGGGCACGAGTTCGTGGGCATCTGGGCCCGCGACGGCGATCGCCTCGCGCCGCGGGCCGCTGCCGGCGAGTGGACGCCGATCCCCGTCTCGGTCGACGGCAGCGGGCTCCCCGCGCGCGCCCTCGCCGCGACGGAGCCGCTCGCCGAGCCGATCGCGCAGGACGGCGCGGCCTGGCTCTCCTCCCCGCCGCCCGGCATGTGGGCGACCGCCGTCGCGATCCCGGGCACCGCAGCCCCGTGGGGCGTGCTCGTCGCGGTGGACCGGACCGAGACGGCGAGCCGCCTCGCCCCGCTGCCCGCCATCGCCGCGATCGTCGGCGGTGCCGTGCGCACGGCGCGGCTCGTCGACGAGGCGACGCGCGGCCGGCGCCAGTCGGAGGCGCTGCGGCGCGTGGCCGTCGAGCTGGCCAGCGAGCTGGACCTCGACCGGATCCTCGACTCGATCCTGGAGCACGCGGCATCTCTGTTCGGCGCGGACCGGGCCGCCGTCTTCCTCGGTCGGCCCGGGGGCAGGATCCTGGGCTCCTACGCGCGCGACCTCTCCGACACGTTCGTCGCGTCGGTGACGACCTTCCACCCGTGGTCCCTCCCGTCGCAGGCGCTCCGCGAGCGCCAGCCGGTCTTCGCGACGCGGTACTCGGACGACCCGCGTGGCGAGTTCCAGCGCGACGAGCTCCTCGCGGAGGGGATCGACACGATCTGCACGGCGCCCCTGTTCGACGGCAGCGACCCGCTCGGCGTGCTCAACCTCTACCACGACATCGCCCACCCGTGGTCGCACGAGGAGCTCGAGACCCTCGCAGCATTCGCGGCGCAGGCGTCGGTGGCGATCCGGAACGCGCAGAACTTCCGCCGGACGGAAGCGTGGGCCGCCCAGCTCCAGTCGATCCAGCACCTCGGCGGCGAGCTGGGCCGCCTGTCGTCGGCGTCCGAGATCGGCACGGCGATCGTCGCGGAGATCGAGCGCCTCATCGACTTCCACAACGTCCGCGTCTACCTCATCCAGGGCGACGAGCTCATCCCGATCTCGCTGCGCGGGAAGGTCGGCGAGTACACCGACGAGACCGAGGACGCGCTCAAGCTCAAGGTCGGCGAGGGGATCACCGGGTGGGTGGCGAAGCACGGCGTCCCGCAGTACCTCCCCGACGCCGAGGCGGACGCCCGCGCGGTGACGATCCCGGGGACCGAGTCGATCGAGGAGTCGATGCTCCTGGCGCCGATGGTCTTCGAGGAGCACGTGCTCGGCGTGATCGTGCTCTCCAAGCTCGGCCTCGACCAGTTCACCGACGGACACCTGCGCCTCCTCGTCATCTTCGCGAACGCGGCCGCGCAGGCGATCGCGACGGCCGAGGCGTCCGAGCAGCTGCGCCGGCAGTCGGAAGTGCTCGAGCGGCGTCTCCGCAGCCAGCGGGCCCTCCTGCAGACGACCGAGTCGCTCCTCACGACGCTCGACGCCCGCGCCATCCTCGACGGCATCACGGACAGCCTCGCCGAGCTCGTCTCGTACGACAACCTCGCGATCGAGCTCCTCGACCCCCGCACCGGCACGCTCCGGCCGATCGTGGCCCGCGGCGTGGACGCGGACTACTACATGCT
>JALOOH010000251.1 GCA_025454515.1 Chloroflexota bacterium | reverse complement strand
CGGCCGAGGCGGCGACGAGGACGAAGTCCTCGCATCGCACCCGGAACCTGCTCATCGTCGTCATCGTCTCCGCGATCCTCCTGAACGTCGGCGCGCTCCTCCTCGTGCCGCCGTTCCCGCCGGGCGAGCCCGGGGCACCCTGCACATTCCCCGTCTGCTTCATCAACGGCAACCTCGAGTTCCCTCCGCCGCATGTCATCTGGGACCTCGACCCGTCCACCTCACTCAGCGGCGCGCTCGCCATCGGCTTCGACGTCAGCATCACGAACACGCTCCTGACGATGTGGATCGTCGAGATCGTGATCCTCGTGCTGGCGATCGCCGCGACGCGCCGTCGCCGCGACAACCCGGTCGGCCTCCAGAACTTCGTCGAGTGGACGTATGAGGGCCTGCGCAACTTCGCGATCTCCAACGGCGGCAACGCCGCCGTCCGGCACGTCCCGATCTTCGCGGCGTTCTTCCTGTTCATCCTCCTGTGCAACTGGAGCGGCCTCATCCCGCCGGTCGGCAAGATCCCGCTGCTGCGGGCGCCCACCAGCGACGTCAACGTGACGATCGGGCTGGCCCTGGTCGCGTTCGGCTACTTCGAGTGGCAGGGCTTCCGGACGCACGGCGTCGGCTATCTCTCCAAGTTCTTCCCGTTCTACGAGTTCAAGCACGGCATCGGTGCCGGGCTCATCGCTCTGTTCGTCGGCCTCGTCGAGCTGATGCTCGAGTTCGTGAAGCCCGTCACGCTGGCGATGCGACTCTTCGGCAACATCTACGGGGGCGAGGTCGCCCTCGCGGTCATGACGGCGCTCACGCTCGCGGTCGTGCCCGTCGCGATCCTCAGCCTCGAGGTCATGCTCACCTTCGTCCAGGCGCTGATCTTCAGCACCCTGACGCTCATGTTCACGCTCGTCGCGATCGAGTCCCACCACGAGGAGGGAGAGCTCGGCGAGGAGGGCGTGGAGGCCGTCGAGGACGTGCGGAAGGCCGAGCACGGCGCCGCATCGTCGGCCGCGGCCTGACGTCACGCCGCCACGCGGGCGGCATCACATCGGTCATCCACCCGGGAGAGACCCGGGGAGACAGGAGGGACACCCGACATGGAGAACATCGGCGCTGGGCTCGCCGCCCTCGGCGTCCTCGGGCCCGGCATCGGCATCGGCATCCTCGCCGGCATGTCGAGCGCCGCGATCGGCCGGAACCCCGATGCGGCCGCGCAGATCCGCGGCCTCGCGATCATCCTCGCCGCCTTCGCCGAAGGCCTCGGCGTGCTCGCGATCGTGGTGGGCCTCCTCGCGATCTTCATCAAGTAGCCCGAACCCCCGGGAGAGCCAGCGGTGGATCTCTACGCCGTCGCGACCGAGGGTGCGCGCGCGGTCGTCGCGCTGACGTCCGAGGAAGCGGCCGGCGGGTTCACGATCAACCTGTTCTGGGTGATCGTGAGCGCCGTCAACTTCCTCGTCTTCCTCGCGCTCGTCTGGCTGTTCGCGTTCAAGCCGCTCGGCGCCATGCTCGATTCGCGCAAGCAGCGCATCGCGCAGGGTCTCCGCGACGCTGAGACGGCTCGCCGCGACCGCGAGCTCGCGGAGAGCGAGCGCCTCGCCGCCCTCAACGAGGCGCGGCGCGAGGCGAACGAGATCATCGCCCGCGCCCAGAAGGTCGCCCAGGAGCAGCGCGACGCGGACATCGCGGCCGCGCGGGCGGACATCGACCGGATGCGCGAGCGCGCGACCGCGGAGATCGACGCCGAGAAGCACCGGGCGATCGCCGACCTGCGGGCGGAGGTCACGGACCTCGCGCTCGCGGCCGCCGGGCGCGTCGTGGGCGAGGAGATGACCGGTGAGCGGCAGCGGCGCCTCGTGGAGGAGTTCCTCCGCGCGTCCGCCGGGCCGGAGACCCGGAACTAGCCCGTGGCCAGGCCCACGACGGCAGCGCGACGGTACGCGGAGGCGGCCTTCTCCCTCGCGAAGGAGGAGGACGCCCTCGACCGCTGGGCGGCGGACCTCGCGACCGCCGCGGACGTCATCGCGACGCCCGAGGCGGCACGCGTCGTCGGCAACCCGGCGATCCCGCTGCAGGCGCGCCGCGACGTCATCGGCGCCCTGCTCGGGAGCCGCGTCTCGCCGCCGGTCGTGAAGCTCGTGCTCCTGCTGGCCGAGCGCGGCCGGGTGGACATCCTGCCCGCCGTCTCGGCCGAGTACCGGCGCCTCCTCCACCGCGAGCGCGGCATCGTGGAGGCCCGCGTGACGAGCGCGATCCCGCTGGAGGCCGCGGACGTCGCGGCCCTCCGCGAGCGGATCGCGGTGATCGCGGGCGGCACGGTGGACATCACCACCGCGGTGGACCCTGCCCTCATCGGGGGCCTCACCGTCCGGGTGGGCGACACACTCATCGATGCGAGCGTCCGGGGCCGGCTCGAGCGGCTCCGGGAGCGCCTCACGGAGGGCGCGCGCTAGCGCGCAGGACCGGCGCCCCCCGGCGCGCCCGCAGCGGCCGACCAGGGCCCACGACGGAGAAGCGATGGCCATCCGATCCGACGAGATCATCAGCATCATCAAGTCCCAGATCGCCGGGTTCGACGGCGCCGCCGAGACGCGGAACGTCGGGACCGTGGTCGAGGTCGGCGACGGCATCGCCCAGGTCTACGGCCTCGAGGGCGCGCTCTCCTCGGAGCTCCTCGAGTTCCCCGGCGGCGTCATGGGCATGGCCCTGAACCTCGAGGAGGAGACGGTCGGCGCCGTGATCCTCGGCGACGACACCGGGATCAAGGAAGGCGACATCGTCAAGACGACCGGGTCGGTCGTGGAGGTCCCGGTCGGTCAGGCCCTCGTCGGGCGCGTGGTGGACCCGCTCGGCCGCCCGCTCGACGACAAGGGCCCCGTCGCGACGACCCGTACCCGCCCGGTCGAGCGGATCGCCCCCGGGGTCATCGTCCGCCAGGGCGTGGACACGCCGGTCCAGACCGGCATCAAGGCGATCGATGCCCTCATCCCCATCGGCCGCGGCCAGCGCGAGCTCATCATCGGCGACCGCCAGACCGGGAAGACCGCGATCGCGGTCGACGCGATCATCA
>JALOOH010000076.1 GCA_025454515.1 Chloroflexota bacterium | reverse complement strand
CCGTCGTCCCCGCCGCGCCCGAGGTGCTCGTCGGAACGGATGCCGGGATCCATCGGCTCGACGGTGATCGGTGGACGGACCTCGATCCGACACCTGCCGTCGCGACCGTGGCCCCCGGTTTGGTCTCCATCCTCCTCGCCGTCTCGCGCGACGAGGCATGGGCGATGAACGACCGCGGCATCTGGCACGCGGCGGACGACGCGTGGACGCTCGTCCCCGACGCGGACGACGCCGTCCCCACGGCGGAGGGTCCCGGCGGCCTGCTCATCGACCGGGAAGGCCGTCTGTGGGCGGCCACCGCGGCGGGCGTCGCCGTCCGCGAGGACGGCGCGTGGACGCGCGTGGACGATGCGCCAGCGCCGGCGCTGGCCCTCGCGCCGAACGGGCGCGTCTGGGCAGCCGGCGAGCCGGAGGCGATGGCCGGCGTGGCCGTGCGCTCGTTCACGCGCGAGGCCGGCGGCTGGACGGCCACCGAGCTGCCGAGGACGAGCCTGATCACGTGGCCGCGCGCGCTCGCGGTCGAGCCTGACGGGACCATCTGGATGGGCACGCCGGGGGACTGGGGGATCCGCCCGGGCCTCGTCCGCTGGACGCCGGACGGTGGCTGGGAGCAGGTCGTCGTCCGTGGTGCGACGGAGCAGGTGGCGATCTTCGACATCGCCGTCGGGCCGGACGGGGTCGCGTGGGCGGTCGGGAGGGACGTCGTCCCGGTGGGCACCGCGACCGCGGACGAGCCGTGGGCGCCGCCCCCCTGGTGGATCGTCCGCCTGACGGACGGGCCCGGTCCCGCCGTCCTCGGCGAGGGCGGGTTCGGCCCGTCGTCGATCGGCGTCCTGCCCGACGGTACGCCCGTCGTCCCGGCCGCCGGCCGCGGGCTCGCGGCATGGGACGGAGAGCGCTGGACGCGTCGCCTCGACGGGCTCTGGTTCGACCGAGCCTCGGTCGCCCCCGACGGCGCGGTGTGGGTCACGGC
Organism: Chloroflexota bacterium; assembly: GCA_025454515.1. GTDB lineage: Bacteria > Chloroflexota > Limnocylindria > Limnocylindrales > CSP1-4 > CAIYQJ01. Next base: position 9,487 of record JALOOH010000076.1, on the reverse strand, counting down.
GAACGGCGGCGTCTGGGTCCTGCCGTAGCGCCAGAGTGCCGCCGGCCGCCCCCGCACGGTCGCTGCCGCCGCGTACGATGGCGCGGCAGCCGGCGGCAGGGGAGGTGAGCGGTGCGCTTCTCGCGGATGATCCAGGCGGTCGATGCGCACGCCTGCGGCGAACCTGGCCGCGTCATCGTCGGCGGGGTGCTCGACGTCCCCGGCGCCACGATGTACGAGAAGATGCGCCACCTCGCCGAGCACGCCGACGACCTCCGCCTGCGGATGCTCCGCGAGCCGCGCGGCTACCCCGCACTCTGCTGCAACGTGATCCTGCCCCCGACCCATCCCGACGCCGACGCCGGGTTCGTGATCATGGAGCAGGTCGAGTACCCCGGGATGTCCGGCTCCAACACGATCTGCACCGTCACCGTCCTCCTGGAGACCGGGATGCTGCCGATGGCGGAGCCGGTCACGGAGCTGACCCTCGAGGCGCCCGCCGGCCTCGTCCGCGTCCGCGCCGACTGCCGCGACGGCAAGGTCACCGGCGTGACCTTCCGCAACGTGCCGGCCTTCGCCGCGCACCTGGACGCGCCGGTCGAGGTCCCCACGCTCGGGACCGTCACGGTGGACGTGGCGTGGGGCGGCATGTGGTACGTGATCGCCGACGCGGCGCGGTTCGGCCTCCGCCTCACTCCGGACGAAGGGAAGGACATCACGCGCATCACGGAGCTCGTGAAGGCGGCCGCGCGCGAGCAGCTCCCGGTCGTGCACCCTGAGCAGCCGGGGTTCGCGGGCGTGTCCATCGGCCAGCTCTCCGGCGGGCCCACGCGCCCGGACGCCCACCGGAAGAACGTCGTGACCGTCTCCACCGGCGAGGTCGACTGGGATCGTCCGTCCACCTGGACGGGCGTGATCGACCGCTCCCCCTGCGGCACCGGGACCTGCGCGAAGATGGCGGCCCTCCACGCGAAGGGCCTTCTCGGGGTCGGTGAGCCCTTCGTCCACGAGGGGATCCTAGGGACCGTCTTCACCGGTCGCCTCGTCGAGGAGACGACGGTCGGGCCGTACCGCGCGGTCGTCCCGGAGATCACCGGGACCGCCTGGATCACCGGGTTCGCATCGTACGTGGTGGACCCCGACGACCCGTTCCCGGACGGCTTCACGGTCGGCGACCTCTGGTAGCGTGACGACCATGGACAGCCGCCTCGTGATCCGCGCCGGCCGGCTCCTCGACGTCAGGGCCGGCGTCGTCCTTCGCGACGTCGCCCTCGTGGTCGAGGACGGCCGCGTCGCCGCCGTGATCCCGGCCGCCGACGCACCGGCTCCGACGGAGGCCCGGACGCTCGACCTGTCCGGCCTCACTGTCGTCCCCGGCCTCATCGACTGCCACTCGCACCTGGTCGGCTACGTGCAGGAGGCCGGTGTCCCCGCCACCACCACCACGCCCGCGCAGGAGGCCTTCATCGGCGTCGCCAACGCGCGGGCCACGCTGCGCGCCGGGTTCACGAGCGTGCGCGACCTCGGATCGTTCCGCGCCTTCGTCTGTCGCGACCTGCGGAACGCGATCGACGCCGGGGTGGTCGAGGGACCCCGGATGCAGGTCGCCGGCGCGTACATCACCGCGCCGTGGGGCGGGGGTGACGTGGTGGGCCTCGCCCCCGACATCCGCCTCCCGGACGACCTGCGCTTCGGCGTCGTCACCACGCCCGCCGAGGTGCGCGACCGCGTGCGGCGCCTGCTCATCGGTGGCGCGGACGTCATCAAGTGCATCGCCACGGGCGCGGTCCTCACGCGCGGCGGCGTCCCGGGCGCCCCGGAGCTCTCCGAGGACGAGCTGCGCGCCGCCGTGGAGGAGGCCGCGCACTACGGAGCGTTCGTCGCGGCGCACGCGCACGGGGCCGAGGGGGCGAAGCGGGCGATCCGCGCCGGCGTCCGCTCGATCGAGCACGGCAGCATCCTCGACGACGAGGCCGTCGCGATGCTCGCGGAGGCGGGCACGTACCTCGTGATGGACCTGTACGACGGCGAGTGGATCGCCGAAGCCGGGCGGCGCGAGGGCTGGCCGGAGGAGACGCTCCGCAAGAACGACGAGACGATGGAGACGGCCGTCGCCGTCTTCGCGAAGGCGCTCGCGGCCGGAGTCCGGCTCGCGTTCGGCACCGACAGCGGCGTCTACCCGCACGGCCTCAACGCCCGCCAGCTCGCGTGGTACGTGCGCTGCGGGATGACGCCGGCCCAGGCCATCCGCAGTGCCACGCTGACCGCCGCCGAGCTGATGGGGCTGGACGGCGAGGTGGGCACGCTCGAGCCCGGCCGCTTCGCCGACCTGGTCGCCGTCGCCGGCGACCCGCTCGCGGACGTGCGGGCGCTCGAGGAGCCGGTCCTCGTCGCGAAGGGCGGCACGGTCGTCCGCGACGACCGGCCGGCGGCCCGATGACCTCCGTCGGCTTCGCCGGGCTGGGCACGATGGGAGCGTCGATGGCCGCCAACCTCGTCCGCGCCGGGTTCGACGTGCGCGTCTGGAACCGGACGCCCGGGCGCGCCGGTGAGCTCGTCGCGCTCGGCGCCACGGAGGCCGCCGACCCCGCGGCCGTCGCGGAGGCCGCCGACGTCGTCGTGACCTGCGTCTCGGACACGCCCCACGTGGAAGAGGTGCTCTTCGGCCCGCGGGGGATCGCGGAGGGGACGCGGCCGGGCGCGGTCGTCGTGGACTGCTCCACGATCTCCCCGTCGGCCACCCGCGCATTCGCCGCCCGGCTGGCGGCCGCCGGGGTCGCGCTCGTGGACGCGCCGGTCACCGGCGGGTCGGAGGGCGCGCGGAAGGGGACGCTCTCGATCCTCGTGGGCGGCGACCCCGCCGACGTGGAGCGCGTCCGGCCGGTGCTGGCCGCGATGGGCACGACGATCACCCACTTCGGGCCCGTGGGATCGGGCCAGGTGGCCAAGGCGGTGAACCAGGTGGTGATCGCCACCGGGTACCTCGCGGTGGCGGAGGGCCTCGTCCTCGCGATGAAGGCGGGCCTCGACCCGGAGCAGGTCGTCGGCGCCCTCTCCGGCGGCGTGGCGGCCAGCTGGATCCTCGCGAACCGCAGCGGCCGGATGATCGCGAACGACTACCCGCTCGGGTTCAAGGTGGCCCTCCATCGGAAGGACCTCGCGATCGCGCTCGCCCTCGCGCGCGAGGCCGGCGTCGCGCTGCCGGGGTCGTCGCTCGTCGCCGCGCTGGAGGACGGGCTCATCGCGAACGGCCACGGCGACGACGACCAGTCCTCGATCGCGCGGGTCATCCGCGGCCTGTCGGGCATGGAGGACTGACGGCGGCGCGACGGGGGTCGCGCCGCCTCCCGGGTCAGGCGTCCGAGCGGAGCAGGAGCGGGAGCCCCAGGCGGTCGGAGTACTGCGGGCGGAAGCGGTCCTCGTTGTACATGGTGGAGACGTCCACCGTCCGCGGCGGCAGGGCCGGGTCGGGGAGGGCCACGTGCGCGTACCTGCCCTCGAGCACGGCCGTCATCCGGCCGCGGACCCCGTCGCGGATCAGGTCGAGCGCGATGTTCGCGTACGTGATCGCGACCATCTTGTCGAGCATGTCCGGCTCGCCCGAGCGCAGGTCGTACGTCAGCTCGCTCGCCACGGCCTCCTCGCCCGAGAGGCGCTTGATCTGGTCGGCCAGGGCCTCGCCCACGTTCTCCTTGTGGCGGTGGCCGAACATGTCGACGTCACCGACGTCGCGCAGCGTGCCGCCGCGCCACATCGCGCCCTCCGCGGCCACGACGATCGCGTAGCGGCTCGGGTTGCTCTGCTTGTCGGCGACGAGCACCTCGGCGAGATGCTCCAGGTCGAACTGCGCCTCCGGGATGAGGCAGCGGGTCGAGGACACGTACGCGGTGTACAGCGCGGTGAAGCCCGCGTCGCGCCCGAAGATGCGGAAGACCCCGATCCGCTCGTGCGACCCGAGGGTCGAGCGCTGGCGCCCGATCAGCTCGGTCGCCCGGGCGACCGCGGTGGAGAACCCGATGCAGTACTCGGTCCCCTGGACGTCGTTGTCCATCGTCTTGGGGATCGCGATGAGGTTGACGCCGTTCGCGTCGAGCGTCCGTGCGAAGCTCAGGGTGTCGTCGCCGCCGATGGGGACGAGGTAGTCGATCTCGAGCGCCGCGAGGTTCTCCAGCACGACCGGCGTGAGGTCGTACACGCCCTCGCTGACCTTCATCGACGCCGCCCGCTCCGCGGACACGGTCGGCGGCAGCGCGCTCTCCTTCATCTTCCGCGGGTTGGTGCGGGACGTGTGGAGCATCGTCCCGCCCGTCCGGTCGATCGTCCGCGTGTTGTTCCGGTCGAGGCGGATCGTGTAGAAGGGGTCGAGCTCGGGGCCGGGCTGCGTGTGGGTGAGCCCCTCCCACCCGCGCCGGATCCCCACGACCTCGTAGCCGAGCTCGTCGGCGCCGTAGACGACGCTCTTGATGACCGAGTTGAGGCCGGGGACGTCGCCCCCGCCCGTGAGGATCCCGATGCGGCGCTTGCGAGCCATCCGACGTCTCCATCCATCCGGCCCGCGCCGCGAGCGGCCGTGCGGGCGATTGGTCCGGTCCAATATGTCGGCGCCCATCCTAGCGCGCCACGACGGCCGGCGACACGAGCCTGATGTCGTCCCGTCCGCCCCGACCGCGGCAGGGCGGCGCCCGACCGGCGCGGCGAGGCTGACGCGCCGCGCCGGTCGCGGCCCCCGGGGGACGACGCCGCCCCGGTCGCGGGCCGTATCATCGCGGCATGAACTACGAGCTCTTCATGGGCGAGGCGCTCGCGGAAGGCCGGATCGCCCTCGATGCGGGCGAGCTGCCCGGCGCGGCCGTCGCGGTCCTCGACGAGGCGATGGTGGGACGTGCGCGGGACCAGGTGCGCGCGCTGGGCGACCCCACGGCGCACGCGATCCTCTCCGTCCTCCGCGACGCGGCGCGTCGGCTCGGCCCGGAGCGCCTCGGGGAGCTCACGATCTTCACCACCCTGGAGCCGTGCGCGATGTGCTCAGGCGCCATCCTCGCGTGCGAGGTGGACGAGGTGGTGTACGCCGCGCCCGACCCCGAGGACGGAGCCGTCGCCTCGGTGCTCCAGCGTCCCGGCGCCCGCGGGCCGCGCGTCGTCTCGGGGATCCGCCGGGACGAGGTCGAGGACCTCCTCGCCGCCGCCCGGGCCTGATCTTCCGAGGCACCTCCGGGCCCGGGTCGGCCGCGTCCCTGGCTGCCGCTTCAGGGCTCCGCCACGACCCCCGCCGGTGCCTCTCTGGTATCCTCCCGCGCGGAGAGGTGTCCGAGTGGTTGAAGGTGCCGCTCTCGAAAAGCGGTGTGCGCAAGCACCGTGGGTTCGAATCCCACCCTCTCCGCCACCCGACCGCCCGGGATGCGCCGCGGACACGCGTCCGCGCGGCGCGGCGGGACGTCGCCCGCGGAGAGGTCGCCTAGTGGCCTAGGGCGCCGCACTGGAAATGCGGTATGGGGCAACCCATCGAGGGTTCAAATCCCTCCCTCTCCGCCACGCCTCTCGCCCATGCCGCCGCCGACGGCGGCCCGCCCGCGGCCCCCGCCCCGCCCGTCACGCCGCCGGTCCGTCCGGGTCCCCTCCGACCCCCCGTCCGGGCCTGCTGCTATGATTCGCCGGCCGTGCTAGGCGGGGAACTAGCGGTGCCCTGTACCTGCAATCCGCTCCAGCAGGGCTGAATCCCCCCCCGAGGTCTCCGTCGTCGCGTGCCGACGTCCGGCGCGGTGTCGAGGGTCGGGTCCCGCGCAGCGGCGGATCGTGAACCGCGTCAGGTCCGGAAGGAAGCAGCGCTAAGCGACCACCGCCGGGTGCCGCGGCAAGGCCTGGCCTGAGCCGTTCCGGGCGCTGGGTTCGGTGGCGGACCGATCGACGGGGGGTGCACGGCGCTTCGACCATCGCGTCGCCCGGCCCCCGGCTGCGGAGGAGGTCCGTGAGCACGAACGCGCCGCACAGGGCGATCTACCGCCGCTGGCGCGCCCAGACCTTCGAGCAGATCGTCGGCCAGGAGGCCACGGTCACGAGCCTCCGCCACGCCGTCCGGAGCGGGCGGCTCGCGCACGGCCTGCTCTTCGTGGGGCCGCGCGGGACCGGGAAGACCTCGACGGCCAGGATCGTCGCGAAGGCGGTCAACTGCCTCGCCCCGGCCGACGGCGAGCCGTGCGATGCGTGCGAGCCCTGTGCGGAGATCCGCGAGGGCCGCGCGCTCGACGTCGTCGAGATGGACGCCGCGTCCAACAACAAGGTGGAGGACATGCGGGACTTCCTCCCGCGCGTCTGGACCGCCCCGTCGTCACTCCGCCGGAAGGTCTTCATCGTCGACGAGGTCCAGCGGATCAGGGACGGCTGGGACGTCCTCCTCAAGACGCTCGAGGAGCCCCCGGACCACGTCGTCTTCATCTTCTGCACGACCGACGCCGGCGGCGTCAGGCCCGCCGTCCTCTCTCGCCTGCAGCGGTTCGACTTCACCCGGCTGACCGAGGCGCAGATCGCCGGCAAGCTCCGCGCCATCCTCGCCGCGGACGGACGCGAGGCCGATGACGCGGCGGTCGCCCTGCTTGCGCGGCTCGCCGACGGCGGGATGCGCGACGCCGAGTCGATGCTCGACCAGCTCCTCTCCGGGGGCGACGAGAGGCTCACGGCCGACCGCGTGCGGGACCAGCTGGGCCTGGCGGACGACGAGGCTGTCGAGGCCTTCCTCGCGGCCCTGGTCGACGGCGACCCCCTCGTCGGGATCGGCGTGCTCGACGCGCTCGATGAGCGCGGCCGCGATCTCCGCGCGTTCGTCGAGCAGTGCGTGGACGCGCTCCGTCGCGCGATCGTCGCCGCGCTCGGGCCGGCGGCCGACCGCGGCGCCGTCTCCCTCGGCGACCGGGCCCCATCCGCGCTGGCGGCGGCGGCGCGACGCCTCGTCGGGGCGGATCCCTCGCGCGCCGGCCGGGGCGGCCTCCGGTTCGAGCTCGAGCTCGAGCTTCTCGAGGCGGGGGAGCGACGTGGACGTGGGGACGCCCCTCATCCGGCCGCCCTCGCGGCGGCCGCCGTCCCGTCGGTCCCCGCGGCGACCGCGTCCCCGCCGCCACCGCCGACGCCCGGCCGGGGCTCTCGCCCCGCCGCCGCGGCGGCCACGCCGGCGCCACCCGCGCCGCCCCCCGCGGCGTCACCCGCGCCGCCCCCCGCGGCGTCACCCGCGCCCCGCAAGGCCTCGTCGCCCGCCCGGGTCGAGGTCGCGGCCCCCGCTTCCTCCGGCGCGGCGGCGGAGCCGGTCGATCTCCAGGAGATCCTGGCGGCATGGCCGCGGATCGTCGCGGTCGTGGGGGAGAACCCGGCGGTCAAGCCGATCATCGCCACGTGCGCGCCCATCGGCGTCGACGACGGCGTCGTCACCGTCGCCTTCCCCGAGGCCCAGGGATTCCTGAAGGAGCGCGCCGAGAAGCGCCGCGGCGACATCGAGCGGGGGTTCGACGTCGCCCTCGGACGCCGCGTGGGGATCCGGTTCGCGACGTCCAACGTGGTCCCGGCGCTGCCGTCCGAGGAGCGCGACGCTCAGCATCTCCTCGATGAGGCGAAGCGGATCTTCGCCGACGACATCGCCGGGGTCGGCGACGTCGACTGAGGCTCCCGGGGTCCTGCGCGTGCACGGCCGCCCCGGCTCGGGCAGACTGGTCGCGCCCACGGCGCGCCCCGTCACCCGCGCCCGCACGGCGAGGGAGGATCACCCATGAGCATGGCCAACCTGCAGCGGATGGCCCAGCAGATGCAGCGCGACATGGCGCGCGTCCAGGCCGAGCTCGACGCAGCGGTCGTCGAGGGCTCGGCGGGGGGCGGCGTGGTCCGTGCGACCGCGAGCGGCCGCCAGGAGGTCCTCGCGATCGTCATCGACCCGTCGGCGGTCGACCCCGACGACGTCGAGATGCTCCAGGACCTGGTGCTCACCGCCGTCAACGACGCGCTGCGGGCCTCGCGCGAGATGGCCGAGCAGAAGATGGCCGCCGTGACCGGCGGGCTCCGCCTGCCGGGGATGTAGGCCCGGCGTGCCCGCACCCCTCATCGAGCCCGTCGGCCGCCTCATCGAGGCGTTCGCGCGCCTGCCGGGCATCGGCCCGAAGACGGCCCAGCGGCTGACGTTCCACATCCTGCGGGCGCCGGACGCCGAGGCGCGCATGCTCGCGGCCGCGCTCATCGCCGTCCGCGACGAGGTCGTCTTCTGCGAGCGGTGCTTCAACATCAGCGACGCGCCTGTGTGCGCGATCTGCTTGGACCCGGGAAGGGACGCGACCCGCCTGTGCGTCGTGGAGGAGCCGCTCGACGTACTGGCCATCGAGCGCACCGGGGAGTTCCGCGGCGTCTACCACGTCCTGCACGGGGCGATCTCCCCGATCGACGGGATCGGTCCGGACCGCCTCCGGATCGCCGAGCTGCTCACGCGCGCGGAGGCGCGCGCCGCGGAGGGCGCGCCGTTCGACGAGGTCATCATGGCGACGAACCCGACGCTGGAAGGCGAGGCGACGGCCATGTACGCGGCGGAGCGCCTGGCTCCGTCGGTCGGGTCGGTCACGCGGATCGCGCGCGGCATCCCGGTGGGCGGCGATCTCGAGTACGCCGACGACGTGACACTCGTGCGGTCGCTTCAGGGCCGCCGGGCGATGGGGTGATCCGGTGAGCTACCTCGTCAACGAGATCCTGCTCCGGCTGGCCAAGGCACTCGCGGCGCTGGTGCTCGCGGTCGTCCTGTGGATCGTGCTCGTCGTGGTGGCCGGCACGGCGCCGTCGGTCGAGCTCGCGCTGCTCTGCTGGCTGTCGGGGGCGGCGTTCATCCTGCTCGTCGAGAGCAGCCCGATCTGAGTGGCGGCCGCGCCGCCGACCGCGCCGGGCGGAGTCGGCGGGCCCGCCCGGCGAAGCCCCGGGACGGCTGGTTTGACGCCGGAGTGGGGCCCCGCTATCATCGCCCTTCGCGTGCGGTTTCGGCCGCTGCGCGATCCCCCGACCGGGACGGGCGCCGCGAGAGCGGCGTTTGACACTGGGCGCGCGACGCCTCAAACTTGGGGGTCGCGCCCGGGCTCGGAGCCGGGTCGCTGCACCTTGACAACTGAAGAGTGACAGGAGATCCGGTAAGGACCTGCGAGCGGGCAAACCCTCGGACGAAGTCGCGATCGCGAGATCGCGCATTCTTTCGGAGAGTTTGATCCTGGCTCAGGATAAACGCTGGCGGCGTGCATGAGACATGCAAGTCGAACGGGCGGTCGGGGCTTGCTCCGATCGCTAGTGGCGGACGGCTGAGTAACGCGTGGGTGACCTGCCCCGAAGTGGGGGATAACGGCCCGAAAGGGTTGCTAATACCGCATGTGGCGACGTGTTCGGTCACGTCATCAAAGCCGTGAGGCGCTTCGGGAGGGGCCTGCGTCCGATTAGCTCGTTGGTGGGGTAACGGCTCACCAAGGCGACGATCGGTAGGTGGTCTGAGAGGACGATCACCCAG
>JALOOH010000075.1 GCA_025454515.1 Chloroflexota bacterium | reverse complement strand
GCGTGGTCGGCCGCGGAGCCGAGCGTGGACGACACGCTGGTCGTCGTCCTCGACGTCGCCGGCGACCCGGTCTGCCCCGTGGACGTGGCCGTGCGCGTGGGAGACGCGTGGGAGGACCTCGTGTCGACGTCGGCCGCGACGGACCTCGTGGAGAAGCAGCTCCGGCCGCTCATGGCGACGGGCTGCAACCCGGAGCTCATGCTCCTCTCGGCCGCCGGCGGCGTCCAGGTGGCTGCCGCGACCACCCTCGGCGCCGTGACGGGCGGCGCCGCCCCGGACGGGACGCCGCGCCCGGGCGCCGCGAACGCGCCGCCCGTCGGCCCTCCCTGGCCGTCGCCCGAGGACGGCCGCCGCGTCTACGACTTCGCCGGCGCCTTCTCTCCGGAGACCGTCGCCGCGACCGAGGCCGCCATCGACCGGATCGAGGAGCGGACGGGCGCGCAGATCGCCGTGTACACGCAGGTCAAGCCGTGGGCGACCGAGGGTTCCACCGAGCAGGACGCGATCTCCCTCATGGACACCTGGGGGGTCGGCCGGGAGGGCTTCGACGACGGCCTCGTCATCCTCTGGAACCTCGACGAATCGCGACTCCACGGCTACGTCCAGCTCTACGCCGGCCCCGGCTACCGGAACATCGTGAGCAACGAGCAGCGGCAGGCCGTCTTCAACGACGACATGGTGCCGTACCTGGGTCGCGGGGACCTCGATGGCGCGATGACGGTCGCCATCCAGCGGCTGGAGGAGCTGACGACGCCCGAGAACGCGTCGCGGCTCGAGCTCTTCCGCATCGCCAACGCCGCGATCGGGCTCATCCTCACTCCGCTCATCTTCCTCCTGCTGTCCGGGTGGGCGGTGCTCAACTGGTGGCGCCGTGGGCGCGACCCCGGCGTCACGCAGAGCGAGTCGATGCTCATGCCGGACCCGCCCGTTGAGATGACGCCGGCGCTCGGGGCGGTCGTGGACGGAGGCGGCTCGTCCCGGCGGGCGCTGACGGCCGCGATGCTCGACATCGCCAGCCGCGGCGACCTCGCGTTCGAGCAGGAGGAGACCGGTCACATCATCAAGTCGGAGAAGCTCGCGATCCGCCTCACGAGCCCCGACCTCGACGATCCCCGCGTGGTCCTGAACCGCCGGCCGCCGACCGGCGCCGCCGAGGACTACATCCTCAAGCAGGTCCGGAGCATCGCGGGCGGGAACGACCGCGTCTCGCCCGACGAGCTCCTCAAGCTCGGGGCGAAGGTCTCCAAGTTCGACACGATGCTCGAGCAGCGGGCGACCGACCTGGGCTGGTTCGCTGCCCCGCCGAGCAAGGTGAGCGGCCGCTGGGCCGGGCTCGGCTCAGTGGAGCTGTTCGGCGGGATCGGCCTGGTCATCCTCGGGTTCATCCTGCCGTCCAGCGGGATCGTGCTCGTGGGTGGCGCCCTGATCGCCGCCGGCGTCGTGACGCTCATCGCCGCAGCCGTCATGCCCGCGCGGACGCAGAAGGGGGCCCTCGCCCGCGTCTGGCTCGACGGCTACCGCCGGACGCTCAAGGCGACGATGGAGATGGCACGGTCGATGGACGAGGTCGTCGAGAGGTCCGGACTCGCCTGGCTGGCGACGCCCGACCGGGCCGTCGCCTGGGGGACGGCTCTCGGCCTGCAGGACGAGATCGAGGCGGTGCTCGCGCGGAGCGTCGAGGATGTCCGCGAGGGGACGACCTCGGCCGCCTGGTTCCCGGTCTGGTACCACGCCGGCGGCGACCGCGGCGGATGGGGCACATCGGGTGCGGGCGGCGTCGCCCCGGGCCTCATGTCGGCCTCGGCGATCCCTGACTTCGGAGGCATGATGGCGGCGCTCGGGACGATCGGGAACTCGCCCGCGTCCTCGGGCAGCGGCGGCAGCGGCGGCGGCTTCGGAGGCGGCGGGTCGGGCGGCGGCGGAGGAGGGGCGGGCGGCGGCTTCTGAGGCCCGGTCGCCCCCATCGCACGCCGGGCGTCGGCGATGCGGCCGCCCGCCGCGGAAGCGACCGGCACGGCACCGCGTCACCGGCTCCGGCGGGTAGACTGCGCGCATGGGTGCGGTCGACACGATGGAGATCTTCTTCGAGCGCCTGAACGGCGGCGACCGGGAGGGCGCGGTGGCCCTGCTCGACGAGCGCGTGGAGATGCGCGTGCACGTCGGCGAGGGTGCGCGCGTGCTGCGCGGGTCCGAGCAGGTCGGCGGCTGGTTCCTGCGCGCGGACGCGGGCCTCAAGATGGTGCCCGGCGAGGTCCGCGACCTCGGCAACGTCTACGAGGCGGACATCGTCGCGGTCCGGCCGGGAGCGCCGAGCCAGCATCTGGACGCCACGTTCCGGATCGAGGCCGGGAAGATCACGGCGATCAACCTCTCGCCCCGCTGAGGAGGGCGCTCAGGGCGCGGGTGTCTCCTCGGTCGTGCCTGCGTCCGGGATGACCGACGACGCGGGCAGCGGGATGACGAGGACCTGTCCGACCTGCAGCGAGTTCGGATCCGTGAGGTCCGGGTTCGCGGCGAGCATGTCGTCCACGCTGACCTTGTACTTCGCCGCGATCCCCGAGAGCGTGTCCCCGGCCTTCACCGTGTAGGTGAACGGCGTCGGCGACGGGACGGGCGTCGGCGCGACCGACGGCGCGGCCGAGGCCCCCGCCGTCGCGACCGGGGTCGGGCTGGCACCCGCCTCCCCGCCTCCCCCGCCGAGGAGGAAGGGCGGGATGAGGAAGAGCGCGAGCGCCGCCAGCGCGAGAAGGCCCGCCCAGACGAGCACGCGCGGGATCCCCCGGGAGCGGCCGCCGGCGCGACCTCCGCCGGACTTGATCATGGGGTAGGCCTCGAAGCGTCGCGGGCGCTCCCAGGCGGGCGCCGCCGGGTCCGCGGCCCGTTGCGGCAGCGGGCGGGCCTGACCGGTCGAGGACTGCTTCGACCGCCCGAGCCCGAACCGCGACGACCCCGACGAGCGCGACGCGCGCGCGATCCGCGCGGCCGCCGCGGCCTCGACCGGATCCTCCCACGCTTCGTCCTCGGCCGGCAGGTCCACGTCGGCCTCCACCCAGAGCGCGTCGGACGAGGGCGCGGATCGCGGGTACGACGACGCGCCGCTGCTCCGGCCGGAGACGGGCGGCGGATACGACGACGGGGCCGGCCGGGGGGTCGTGCCGGCGGAGGCGCGCGACGCGGCGGCGGAGCCCGCCGAGCCGGCTGCCGATGGCGGCGCCGCCCCGGACACGAGGGTCCCGAGGTCGTCGTCGACGCCCGCCGACCCGCCGATGAGAGCGGCCGAGCCTGCCGCGGCGCCCAGGGCGGCGGCCGTCGTCGCGGCGCCGGCGGTCCCGCGCGGGGCGGCGTCGGCGTCCGCGTCATCACGGGCGCGGGGCGCGGGCGAAGGGGCGGAGGGCGGTCGCGGCGTCCGGCCGGCAAGGAACGCGGGGGTCTCGCCGTCGTCCAGGTATGGGGACGGCGGGGCGCCGGGGGGCTGCCCGGCCGGAGCCTGCGATGACGGCCTCGCCGGAGCCGTCGTGGCGAGCGACTCGTCGGCGATCCACGGCGGCGGCGCCTGCCACTCGGGGACGGGCTGGCCGGCGGGCCGGGGCGGTGCGGGCGATGGGCCTTGGCCCGCTGGCGTCGCGTAGGCCCCGCCCACCGCGGCGAACCCCGCCGATGGTCCGGACGACGGCCGCTCGGCCGGGTACGTGCCGCGCGGCGTCGCCGGCGCGTCCGTCCGGCGGATGGTCGGGCGCTTCACCGCCGCCGCCTCGCGGGCCGCCCACGAGGCGAAGCTGGGGCACTCCCCGAACGCGCCACCGAGGCAGAAGAGCTCCTGGTGGCTGATCGCGCGTGGGGCCGGGCGGGCCTCGGCGAAGCACCGATGTCGATGGTCGGGCCGGTCGGACCGGTAGTCGCGATCGTCCTCGAACGCGAGGAACGGGCACGCCGTGGGCCGCTCCGCGGGGCTGCGATCGGTCATCTCGGGCATCATACCCGCGTCGTGCGCCGGCGCCATCGACCCGGCGAACCCCCGACCACAGACCCGAGGTCCCCATGCAGGCATCCCGCCCGGGTCCGTCCCGACACGTCGGCCGGCCGCTCATGCGCGCCGGCGCCGCCCTCGCGATCCTCGCGACCGTCGTCGCAGGCGCCGCCGGACCCGCGATGGCGAGCTCGCCCGCGTCGGCCGCGTCGGTCCGGGCCTCCGCGGCTGCCGTGGAGCGCGCGGCGATCGCGGCGCCGGCCGGGCTGCGGATGTCGGGGACGGTGACGTCGTCCGCGGGGCCGGTCGTCGGAGGGGTGGTCACGGCGTGCCCGTCCCCGGTCCCCGCGACCCCCGTCCCGGTCGCGTGCAAGGGTGGACTGACCTCGGCGGCCGGCACGTGGACGATCACGGGCCTGGCTCCCGGGCGCTACGTGGTGCGCGCGGCGCCGGCCGCGACGGCGGGCACGACGGCGGCCGCCGGATACGTCGGGGCGGCCGGCTACGTCGGGTCGCGTTCAGCGGCCCGCGCGATCGAGGTCACGGCGGACCGGCCGGGGGTGGACGTCGCGCTTCCGGCGGGGCGGACGATCTCGGGCACGGTCACGGCGGACGGCCAGGCGATCCGGGACGCGTTCGTGGAGGCGTGCGCGACGGACGCACCGGCCGGGGTCGCCTGCACGGGGGCATACACCGGCCCCGACGGGACGTTCTCGGTCGGCGGGCTCGGCGCGGGCGCCCACACGATCGGCGTCCAGGCGCCCGTCGGCTCCGGCCTCGCGAGCGGCTTCCTCGCGTCATCGGGCATCGCCCCCGCGACCGGCGCCGCGCGGACCGTGGACGCGGGCACATCCGGGCTCGCGATCGGGCTTCCCCGCGGCAGGACACTCCGCGGCACCGTGGCGCTCGAGAGGGCGGGGGCCGCCGCGGCCGGCCAGGTCCTCGTGCAGGCGTGCGCGGACGCGGCCTGCATCTACGGGCCTGCCGCATGGACCGACGAGGACGGGCGCTTCGTCATCACGGGGCTCGCGGCGGGGACGTGGACGGTCACGTACGCGCTCCCCACCGCCGCGACGCACGTGGGCGGCTTCCGGGGCGACGGCGGATACGTCCCGAGCCGCGCGGCCGCGGCCCGGATCGTCGTCGCGGGCGCCGACCTCGGCGGGATCGACGCGATGCTCCCTCTCGCCGCGGCCCGGATCGAGGGGACGGCCACGGGCGGCGGCTCGCCGCTCCGCGGCGGCGTCGTGGTCGCGTGCGGGGCGGGCGGCACGTGCTTCTGGACGCGCACGGCCCAGAGGGACGGGGCGTTCGCCCTCGCGCTCCCGACGGCGGGGCCGTGGACCGTCGGGGTCCGGGTGCCCGGGACGTACACGGTGGGACTCCCGCTCGCGTGGACCGCCGGCATGGTCGTCCCGGTGGACCCGGTCGCGATGGACGGCTACCTCGGCGCCTCGGGGTTCACGCCGGACGCGGCCCGTGCCGCCGCGATCACCGTCGGCGCCCCCGATCGCGCGCGGCCGACGATCGTCGCCCGCGCGCCCAGGCCCAACGCCACGAGCGTCGCGACGTCGACCCGCGTCGTCGTCCGCTTCAGCGAGCCCGTGACCGGCGCCTCGGCCAAGTCCGTCGTCC
Source organism: Chloroflexota bacterium (assembly GCA_025454515.1). Lineage (GTDB taxonomy): Bacteria > Chloroflexota > Limnocylindria > Limnocylindrales > CSP1-4 > CAIYQJ01. The sequence continues at coordinate 5,983 of JALOOH010000075.1, read as the reverse complement.
TCCGCGACGCCGCGACGCGGAAGGCCGTGGCGGCGACGGTGACGTACGACGCGGCGACGCGGACGGCCACGCTGCGCCCGAGGGCGGCGCTCGCGAAGGGCCGCCGCTATCAGGTCGTCGCGACCGCGGCGATCGTGGACTACGCGGGGAACCGACTGGCCCCGGCGTCCTGGGTCTTCACGACGAGGCGCTGACCGGCTGCGGCGGGGTCGCCGCGGGAGACCGCGCCGCCCCGCCGCCCCGCCGTCCCGCCCCGGCCTCGCGACCCCGCCGCCACCACGCGGCCGCGGCGACCGCCACGGCCGAGGCCACGACGGCGTACGCGAGGACCATCGACGGGCCCGGGACCGATGCCTCGGGCGACGGGACGCGGAGGACCTGGTCGGCGGCCCGGAACGCCAGGAAGCCGGCCGCGAACAGGAGCGCCGGGGCTCCCGGGGGCGCGCCGCGGCGGGCGAACGCCCAGGCGAGGGCGCCACAGGCGATGACGGCCGCGATCTCGTAGAGCTGCGTGGGGTGGACGTGCGCGGGCTCCTCCATGACCGCGAGGAACCCGAAGCCGCCCGGCGCGGCGAGGTCGGCGGCCCCGGCCCGGGGCGGGAAGACCATGCCCCACGGGAGATCCGTCGCGACCCCCGCGCAGCACCCGTTGAGGAAGCACCCCACCCGCACGAGGACGACGCCGGCGACCACCGCGACGACGGCTCGGTCGGCGACCAGCGCGGGGGAGACGCGCCAGCGCCGCGCCGCGACCACCATGGCGACGCTCCCCGCCGCGAGGCCACCGTACAGGGCGAACCCGCGGAGCCGCGGCTCGACGATCCGGGCGGGATCGGCGGCGTACGCGGGCCAGTCGAGCGCGAGCGAGAGGAGGCGCGCCCCGACGAGGCCCACGACGACCGCCGCGACGATCCCCGCGGCCGCGGCGGCGGTCCCCACTCCCAGGCTCCGCGCCGCGCGGACGCCGAGCGCCCCGGCCGCGAGCGCCGCGACGCACAGGAACGCCGCGTAGGCGGTCACCGTGACCGTCGCGGGCCCGAGGTCGAGGGCGACGAGGATCGGGTGCAACCGGCGCTCCCCCCTGCTCCGTCCGACCGCTACTCCGTCCGGCTCACGGACCAGACGCCCGTCAGCGTGAGCCCGGACTCCGCGACCGACGTCGTGCCGCGGATCGTGAGGACGTTCCCGGACCGTGAGGCCGAGCCGGACATCCCGCCCGAGCCGCTGCCGGAGGGGACGAGGGTGAGGCGGTTCCCGACGTATGTCACGTTCTCCTCGGAGGGCTTGCTCGAGAGGGGCTTGCCCTTCGCGTCCTTGATCACCGAGTAGTCGATGAACACGATCGCGGAGCCCTTCCCGCTCTTGTCGACGGAGATGTCCATCGTCATCGGGATCGCCTTGCCGACGAGCTGCTTGAGCGCGTCGGTGAGGTCGCAGCCCTCGCCCTCGGCGGCCTTCTCCGCCTGGGCGCGCATCGCCTCGTCCATCTGGATGTCCGTGATCGTGAACGTGCCGGCCCACGACCCGTTGGCGTCGATCTCCTCGTTCCACCACTCCGCGGTGTACGGCGCCTGCCCGGTCTCGTCCCACATGAAGGCGCGCGGATCGTCCGGGCCGGGGCGGATGAGCTTGAGGTCGGCCATCGCCTGGTCCAGCGGCTGGATCTTCCCTTCCTCGTCGACGATGTACGGCTTCCCGCCGATGAGGACCTCCGCCCAGGCATGCGGCGATTCCTTGTCCACGACGTAGCCGAAGACGCCCTTCGCCGGGTAGCCCGCGGCCCGGAAGATGGACACGATGGCGTTCGTGACGTCCGTGCAGTCGCCGGACATCCCGCCCTTCGTGAGATAGTCCCCGGGCTTCTGCCAGCCCTTGCCGGGAGCCTGCGAGTACTTGCCCACCAGGGTCGTCGGCGCCCCGTCCGGATCGGTGAGCGTCACGGGGACGGGCTTCTTGTCGGCGTTCTGCTTCAGGTGGTCGGCGACCTTCGTGGGGTCGCTGAGCGGGATCCCGCCGACGTTCGCCGACCCCGCCTGCGTGCGCACGGACGGGTCATCGGGTGTGATCCACTTGGGCGCGTTCTTCTCGCTGATCGCGTCGCTCTTGACGCCGTCGGCGCCGTAGTACCACTTGATCCCCTGGTTGATGAGGATCCCGGCGGCGGTCGCGAGGATGATCGTCGTGAGGACCGCGCCCGGGAAGGACGCCATCCCCACCGTCACCGTGTGCGACGTCGGGTCGACGGTCCCGCCTGCGACCGCCCAGTGCGTGCCGGTCCAGTAGGCGGCGGTGATCCGCGACGGATCCGTACCCGGGGGGACGTTCGCGGGGTCGTACGGGAGGGTGACGATCGCGGGGCGGTCGAACGTGGTCCCCGACGGGCCGAAGTCGTACGACTTCCCGATCGCGAGCGCGGACGGGTCGGTGGAGCCGGCCGGCGCGAAGACGTTCATCCCGAACGGCTCGCCGAGGCGCGCGATGACGATGGGCGTCTCCGCCGCGACGCCACCCGCGGGGACGACGAGACTCACTCCCTCCGCCGCGATCTCGGCACCGGCCGGTGTGACCGTCGTCTCGCTGACCACCGTCGTCGGCACGTCGATGACGGTCGGCGCGTCCACCACGGGCTCGAGGAGCGGGGCGGCGGGCGTCGGCGCCGGCGTCACCTGCGCGGGCGTCGTGGGAGCGACCGTGGGTGCTCCCGTGGCGGCGGCGACCGGCGACCCGGGCGCGGGCGTCGCGGTCGCGCCGCAGCCGGCGACGAGTGCGATCGTGAGCAGGCAGGCCGCGATCGAGCGAACCGACATCCGTGGGCTCCTTCGGACGCGGGACGCGAGCGGGCTGGGACCGACCTCACGAGTGGACCGTGCCGGGACCCCACGCCGGAAGTGCCGGACGGGCAGGCTGCAAGGGACCGAACGGCGTGTCTGGGTCAGGAGGCGACGCGGGCCGTCGTCGCGATCCGGACGCCTCCCCTCGCGCGGGCACGCAGCGCCCCCGCGACCGGTTCCGCGGCCCGGGGGCATGGCCGGCGGTGGCTGCCGCCGACCCACGCAGCGTACGCCATCCCGGGGCCATCGCACGCCGTGCGCCGTGTCACGATTGACAGCCTCTCCCCTCCCCCGGGACACTTCCTGCACGGGCCCGACGGCGCTCCAACGCGCTCCGCCGCACCACCGCGGCGCGCCCCGGCCCGACCGCATGACACAGAGGGAGACCCGATGTCCCGGCTCACGTCCCTGCTCACCCCGAAGACCGTCGTCCGCGCGCACTGCGACGTCCCGTGCGGCATCTACGATCCCGCCGGCGCGCTCCTCGGCGCGAAGACCGTGGCGCGGATGGTCGAGCTCATCGGCCAGATCCCGCAGGACGGGCGCACCGTCGCCGACCGCAACAAGTTCATCCGCTGCGTCATGGTGAAGGAGCAGCACGCGGAGCAGGTCAAGCGCGACATCCAGGTGATCTGGAGCGACTACTTCAAGCCCGAGCACCTCGAGAAGCACCCGCAGATCCACGAGCTGACCTGGTCGATCCTCAAGCTCGCCGGGAAGAACAAGCAGACCGTGGACGCGGAGGCCGCGGCGCAGCTCATCGCCAAGGTCGAGGAGTTCTCCGCGATCTTCTGGGAGACGAAGAAGTAGCCGACCAGACCGAGGCCGTCGTGCCCGACAGCGCGGAGACCGGCGCGTCGCCGGACCCGGGCCCGGGCACGACGGACGCCAGCCGAGCGCGTCCGTGGCGGGCCGCCGTCGCGGAGGACAGCATGTCCCCGGCCATCCTGCCCGGCGACTTCCTCCTGCTCGACCCGACGATCCGGCGCTGGCCCCGCCGCGGGTCGGTCGTCGTCGTCCGCGAGCCGGGCAGCGACATCCTGGCCATCAAGCGCGTCGCCGCCCGCCCCGGCGATCACGTCCGGACGCCCGACGGCCTCGTGCATCTCGGCGGCGACGAGGCGTGGCTGCTCGGAGACGCGCTCGGCCGCTCGATCGACTCGCGCGCGTACGGCCCCGTGAGCGCCGACCGCCTGGTCGCGCGCGCGTGGTTCCGCTACTGGCCGGCCGGCCGGATCGGCCGCCTGCGGTGACGCGCGTGCGGCCGACGACCCGACGGAGCGGATGACCGCCGATCCGCGCCTCGCCGGCGTCGGACTCTCGCGCCGCGCGCACCTCGGAGCGTGCGCCGCGCTCGCGGCCGTCGTCGTCGCGGGCGACATGGCCGTGGAGCCGGTGGTCCCGGTCCTCGTGCTCCTCATCGTCGCGGCGACGATCGCGGGCTTCCTCCGGCCGGACGGGATCGTCACGGCCGGCCTCATCGTCGGGCTGGCGATCCCCGTGGTCCGCATGTGCGCCGCGCTCCTCGGTGCGGACCTCGCGTCCTCGCCGGAGCCGGCCGGTCCGGCGGGCGCGGCATCCCTCGTCGTCCTCGTGGTCCCGGCGCTGTTCGGCGCGGTGATCGGCGGGTTCGCCCGCCGGACACTGGAAGAGGAGCGCCTCCGGCGGCGCTGAGCGCCGCCGGAGGCGCGGGCGGACGTCGAGCGGGCCGCGCGCCGTGCCGCGCGGCCGCGCGTCAGGCGGCCGAGGGGACTTCGGTGGACGGCCCGGCCGCGTCGGCGGGCGGGAGCGTGGGTGCACCGCCGCGGCGCGCGAGCCGCCGCGCGAGGAGGACGAGCGGGACGAGGACGAGCAGTCCGGCGAGCAGGATCGGGAGCCCGACGATCGCGACCCAGATCGCGGCGGAGGCGATCGACTGGCCGAGCCCCACGAGGGCCGCGGTCGCGTCGGCGACGACGGTCGGCGAGGTGGTCACGCTGGGCCTGGAGCTGCTCGATCTGCCCCTGCACGTTCGTCAGCTCCGCCTGGACCGCGAGGATGTCCGGGATCTTCACCGCCTCCTGCATGACGCCGAGGAGCTGCGTCTCGGTCGCTCGCAGGTTCTTCAGGCGCGCGTCGAGGTCCACGACCTGGGCCGTCACCTCGTCGGCCGCGGTCTGCTCGCCGAGGACCTTCGTGCCGAGCGCCCGCAGCTTCGCGAGGGTCGACTCCCACGCGGCCGCGGGGATCCTGAACGTGATGCTGGCGTAGGGGCGGTCGCCGTCGATGGAGCGCTGGGAGCCGGCGACGTAGCCGCCGGCGCCGGTGACGACGGCGGTCGCGTCCGCGATCGATCGGTCCACGTCGGCGACCTGGAGGTCCATCGTGCCGGTCCGGATGATCATCGGGCCGGCGACGTCCGCTGGCGTGCCCTGGCCGCCCGGGAGGGGCGCGGACTCGGTGATGCCGACCGTCCCGCCGCCCGACACGACGTCCGTGGGCGGGAGAGCCTGCTCGACGTTCGGGACCTCCCCGCCGTCGCTCGTCCGCGTGAGCCCGCCGATCGGCGCCCCGGCGCACGCCGCGAGGAGGACCGATGTGAGGAGCAGGGCGGCTCCGGCTGCCGCGAGGAGGATGAGGCGCTGCGGCCGGCGCGAGAGCTGACGTCGCATCGAAGGGCCTCCGCCGGTCCCGCCGGCGCTGCTCCCGGGATCCTGGTCCCGGGTGTCAGCCGAGGGACGCCGCGCGGCCGCGGCGGGTTCCCGACGCCCCGGCGCCGTCGTCCGCCGCGGTCAGGCCGCGGCGGTCTCCGCCGCGCGCAGCGTCAGCCCGGCGGCGCGGACGTCCTCGGCGAAGGCTGCCTGGACCTCGGGATCCACCGACCCGCGGCCGAGGAAGGCGATGATCCGGTCGAGGCCGACCTCGGCGTACCGGGCGAGCGCATCGACGCGCTCCTGCCCGGCTGCCGCGAAGTGGCGGTCCGGCGCGTAGAGGGAGAGCCGCAGCGTGGCCGGGTCCCGGCCGACCTCCTCGCAGCGTTCGCGGGCGACGGCCATCGCCTCCGCCGTGGCTGCCGGGTCGAGGTACACGAGGTTCAGCTCGTCGGCGAACCGCGCCGCCAGCCGGAACGTCACCCGCCGGCCGTTCCCGCCGACGATGATCGGGACCCGCGG
>JALOOH010000074.1 GCA_025454515.1 Chloroflexota bacterium | reverse complement strand
ACGATGACACCGATGCGAACGGGCACCGGGGCGCCGGCGCGGGCGGCGTACGCAGCAAGCCGTTTCGCGTCCGGCCGGGCGACCGCCCGGACGGCCTCGACCACGCCGGCGGCCGGCACCGCGAGCCGCGTCTCGAGCTGCCCGGCGAACGACCGGAGATCCCCATCCTGGCCGTCTGCCGACGACCGGACCGCGTAGGTCCTCGCCGGGTCGAGCCAGCTGTCCAGCGCAGCGGCGAGCAGGTCCGTGGCGCGCGCGTCGCCGGCGGCCACCTGCGCCGCCACCTCCACCGGCACGACGACCGCAGCCGGTACCGGCACGCCCCGGGACGCCAGCCAGGCGAGCGAGGCGGCCTTCGCCCCGACACGGCTGCGATCGGTCGGGCGGCCGCGCGTGCGGAGCGCGAGGAGCGGAGCGGGAGCGGAGGCGTCGGTTCGCACGCGCCGCGGAGCCGACCCCCGCGGGCCCACGGCGCGGGTGGCGAGACGAAGACGGGTCATCAGCACGAGATCAGGGGGTCCGGGACGTGGACGGCACGATCGCCGCCGCGAGGACGTCGGGATCGAGGCCAGCAAGGGCCTCCTCGGGACCCAGCAGCGTGATCAGCAGCGTGCCGCCCGGAGCGCCGATGACCCAGGCGGTGGCAAGGATCTCGTGACCGTCCCGGGGCGGCACCTGCATCCGGATCCTGACCGCGTCGCCGGCGGCGATCGTGACACGCTCGCGGACGGGCGGTGCCGTCGCACCGAGCGTCTCGGCCATGCCGTCGCCGATGAAGCTCGCCGCGATGTCGAGCAGCGTTCCACCGACCGACGGCTGGGTCGCAAGGACGCTGACGTTGGCGGCCAGCGGCTCATCCCGGTCGGCAGCCGACGGGTCCACGGCCAGGAAGACCGGTGTCGCCCGACCGTCGAGCCGGTCGGTCTGCTCGAGCAGCGTGCCCGACCCGGGGTACAGGGCGGCCAGCTCCGCCCGTCGAGCCGGGTCCGCGAGGTCCCCGGCCGGGACCTGCACCCAGCCCGCCGGGACGGGGAGCAGGACGCCGCCCTCCGGGATGTCGACGAGGACGGTCCCGGCGGGCGGGCTGGGCTGGGTGGTCGGCGAGGGAGTCGCCGGGGACGGCGTGGCGGTCGGCGTCGGGGTGGGCGCCGGCGTCGCGGTGGGCGCGAGCGACGGAGTCCCCGGCGGCTCGTTCGGCGGCGACCCGCATCCGGCCACGGCCCCCACGATCGCCAGCGCGACGAGCGCTGCCACGACCGCGGGCCGGCAGGCCTCGCTCAAGCCGTGCCCCGGCGACCCGGGGCAGAGACGCACGGCACCCCATCTCCGCGTCATGGCGCCCTCGCGATCTCGACCGACGCCACCATGTTCCAGCGCAGGCCGTCGGGGACGTCGCCCGTCGGCTCGACCACGACCGTGAACACCACGTCACCCTGGAGGTCCTCGCCGACGGCATCGATCCGGGTGACGCGGCCTTCGATCGACGGTCCCGTGAGCCCGTCCACGGTCACCGTCGCCGGGCTCTCCAGGTCGATCGCGACGACCTCGTCCTGGGTGAGGTCGGTGGTCTCGAAGGTCCAGCCGTCGTCACCCGCGATCCGCACGAGCGGCAGCCCGGCCGCCACGACGTCGCCGACGGCGACCGTGATCTCGGCGACCGTGCCGGCGATCGGCGCCGTGATCGCCAGGCGCGCCTCCGCCGCCTTCGCGGCGTCGAGGACCGCGGCGGCGCGCGCTTCGTCCGCCTGCGCGGCCTTGGCAGCCGCCGCCGCTCCGGCCTCCGCGGCCTGGGCAGCCCGGAAGCCCGCCTGCGCGGCGCTCACGTCGGCGTTCGCGGCACGCGTGCGGTCAGACGACGCGCCGCTGGGCAGCTGATCCCGGACGGCGTCCGCGGACTGGACGACAGCCCGCGCCCGGTCGACCTCGGCGGCCGCCTGCCGCACCGCTGCCGCGGCCTGCGTGGATCGCGCCTTCGCCGCATCGAGCGCGGCCTGCGCACCTGCCACCTCGGCCCGGGCGGACGTGGGGTCGAGCTGGACGAGCACTGCCCCGGCCGCCACCCGCTCTGCCTCGGCAACCTCGACGGCGCTCACCGTGCCGGGCACGGCCGCGGTGACCGCCGAGCGGGCCTTCGGGATCGCGCGGGCTTCGGCAACGACCCGGTCCGACGCGGGAACGGGCGGCAACGGCGTCGGGGAGGCCGCGGACCCGGCGCCGCCGGGCAGCATCCCGCTGGCGAGAACGGCAAGCGCCCCGATTGCCACGATCACGACCACGCCTCCGATGACCCAGCGGCGCATCGGTGCCTCCTCACTCATACCCGAGAACCTCCCGGACGGCGATCCGCGAGGCCCGCCAGGCCGGCGCGAGACTGCCGAGCACCGAGAGGACGATGACGATGGCGAGCCACAGGCCGAGGCCCGCGATGGACGGCGAGAACGACAGGGGCCGCTGGACGAACACGTCACCCAGCTGATCGGACAGCAGCTTGCTCAGCGGGAGCGACAGGACGGCCCCGATCGCCCAGGCGATGAGGCCGATCACGACGCCCTCACCGACGAAGATCCGGCGCACGGCGGCGTCGGTCGCCCCGATCGCCCGGATGATCCCGATCTCCCGCGAACGCTCGACGACGTTCATCGTCATCGTGCCGGTGAGCCCCAGGCCGCCGACCGCACCCAGCAGGAGAGCCATCGCGGTCACGACGATGATCAGCGTGTCGAAGGCCATGTAGACCGTGTTCATGACGTCGCTCGTCGTCGTCGTCGCCGCGACGCCGATCCCGACGGCCTCGAGGTGGCCGCGGAGCGCGTCGGCGGCCCGGGCCTGCGACGGCGCGTCGTGGCTCCCGGTCTTCACCATCAGCATCCCCGCCCGGTCCTGGCCACCGGTCATCTCCCCGAGCGTGGCGGTGTCGACGTAGAGGAACGGGACCATCGTCGGCGACTGGACGAGCCCGACGAGGGTCCAGCGCGTGTCGCGGCCGGCGATCCGGAGGGTGACCTCGTCGCCGACCTGGACGTCCGGGTCGTCGCGCCGGATGTTGGCCGTCGCGACGAGCGCGTTGCCCTCCCCCGGCAGGAGCCAGCGCCCCTCCCGGACGATCGGCTGCACCGTGTCGGTCTCCGCCGGCAGCCCGAACATCACGAGGGTGGGGCTCTCGGTGCCGTCCGGCCGCAGGCGGATGGCGCTCGCAAAGCGCCACGGCTCGGCGGCGACGGTCCCCGGCACGCGCGTCGCCTCGGCGATGACGGTCGAAGCCCGGACGGGCTGGCTCAGCTGCACCTGCACGTCGTAGTCGAAGTAGCGGGCCGTGTCGGCAAGCGTCGCGAAGAGCGAGCCGCGGACGTTGAAGATCGTCATGAAGACCGCCCCGCCGAGCGTGAGAGCGGCGAGCGTGAGGACGAGCCGAGCCTTGCGCCGGAAGGTGCTCCGGATCGAGAGGAGGAGCGGCCGAGAGAGGCCCTGCACGCGCGTGAGGAAGCGGTCCAGCGCGCCCCGACCGAACCGCTCGTCGAGCCCGGTGTCGGTGAGCGCAGCGTGGACCGTGATCCGGACCCCGCGCCGAATCGGGAAGAGCGCCGCCAGCACCGGCACCCCGATGCCCGCCGCGACCTCCAGCACGACGACCTCGACCGGCACGACGGTCCGCACGAGATCCACGTTGAGGAGGCCGGCGGCCAGCGACGCGAGCCCGAGCGAGGCGAGGGCCGCGAGTGGCACCGCGAGGCACAGCGCGACGACCGCGTAGAGGGCGACGAGCGCGAGGTAGAGCGCCATGATCTGGCGGAACCGACCGCCGAGCACCTTCATGATCCCGATCTGGCGGATGTGCTGGGCCATGAGGACGTTGATCGTGTTCACGATGAGGAAGCCGGCGACGAACAGGCTGAGGAAGCCGATCGCGCCCAGCACGAGGAAGACGGCCTGGATGATCTCCTCCGCGGGGTGGCGGCCCGGCGTGGCCACGCGCACGGACATGACCGGGGTGCCGGCCTTCTCGAGGCGCTGACGGACGTCGTCCGTGATCCGCTGGACCGCTGCGAGGTCGGCGACGTCGGCGGTGGTCCGGATGCGGATCTCGTTGTACGTGTCGGGCCAGCCGAGGTCGACGAGCGTCTCCTGGGTGACGTACGCGTTGAGGCGGCCGAAGTAGAACGCCGGCGATGCGCCGGGCTCGTAGGCGAGCCCGGCGACCCGGAGCGGATGCTCCTCGCCGGACGCGGTGCGAATGACGACGCGCTGTCCCTCGCGCACGTCGACGAGGCGCTGCGCCGAGCGCTCGAACACGATCTCGCCGCGCAGGGGCGGGAAGTCCCCCGACCGCGGGAGCACGCGATCGATCCGCTGGTCGTCGGCGTCCTGCAGGGCGACCAGCTGGATCTCCGTCGCTCTTCCTCCGGCGGCCAGGCCGGACCCCGCCCCGGACCCGGGTACCAGCCACGCGGAGACCGCCTGGCGTGCCTGCGCCTCCTCCACGCCCTCCATGCGACGGATGGCGTCGGCGAGCTCCCCCTGGAAGCCGGTTGCCGTGGAGACGGTGGACGCCGCCGGCCGTCCCTGGGCCGCCGCATCGGCGAACCCGCCGGCGAGGAGCGCGTACGCGCCGGCCGGCGTCCCGATCGCGATCACCCCGACGGCGATCGAGGCCACGACGGCAGCAGTGCGAACGCGGTAGGCGCCGAAGTCGCGCAGGACCTTGCGCCAGCGGACGCTACGCATTGGCCGCGACTCCCTGTCCGCGGCCGCCGGCCCCGCCCACGAGCGTCCCGTGGTCCACGATCCGGCCGTCGGCCATGCGCACGACCCGGCGCGCCTGGCGGGCGAGCTCCGCGTCGTGGGTGACGAGGACGACGGTCCGGCCCGCGTCGGCCAGCCGTCCGAACAGCGCGAACACCGCCGCGGCCGTCGTCGAATCGAGGTTCCCGGTCGGCTCGTCGGCAACGACCACCCGCGGGTCGTTGGCGAGCGCGCGGGCGATCGCGATCCGCTGCTGCTGGCCGCCCGACGTCGCGAGCGGGAGCTTGTCCGTCTGGTCGGTCATCTCGACCAGCTCGAGCAGCTCGGCTGCGCGCGCCCGGCGCTCGCGAGGCGAGCCCAGGCCGGCGAAGTCCATCGGCAGCATGATGTTCTCGGCGACCGTGAGCGTCGGGATCAGCTGGAAGAACTGGAAGACCACGCCGATGTTGCGGCCTCTCCAGCGGGCGAGCTCGTTCTCCGACGCGCGCCGGAGATCCATGTCGGCGACCGTGATGTCGCCCCCGGTCGGCCGGTCGATGCCGGTGATCATGTTCAGGAGCGTGGACTTGCCGCACCCGGAGCGGCCCTGGATCGCCACGAGCTCCCCCGGCTCGACCCGAAGGGTGACGCCCGCGAGCGCGCGGAACGCGCCGGCGCCGGTCGAGTAGTCCTTGATGACGTCCTGCAGGTCGATGACCGGCTGTCCGCGCGCCGCGACATCGCCGGTGGGTTCCGGCGACGTGGCGTCGGGAGGGGCGGCGCGCTGCATGGCCTGGGGATCGCTCCGGCTGGTGTCGGGACTTCGGGACTCATCGTCACGGGCTCCGCGAGCGTGCGTCATGGCGGATCACCCCGGCGCGTGCCGTCCGTCGCGTCCTGCGGGGGCCGCTTCGACCGGCGGATCGCCCGCAGGAGCGCGGGGAGCAGGCCGTACCGGTCGAGCGCGCGCCCGAAGCCGCGGCCCATCCCGATCTCGGCGGCGATCTGCTCGTTCGTCGGCATCACGCCGCGCTTCACGATCCGGCGGTACTGCACGAAGTCGCGCGCGCTGGCGCCAAAGTACAGGGCGAGGACGACGAGGATGTAGGCGAGCGCCCACGGGTCGCCGGTCGAGAACCAGAGCCACGGCACGAGGAGGATGAAGCCGGCCCACCGGACGACGAGGATGCTGCCGGCGAGGAACCCGATGCCGAAGCCGAGGATCGTCGTCGCGACGAGGGCGAGCGGGTCGATCGCCAGGAGGCCGCCGATCAGCGCCGACTCCCCGTGGCCGCCGCGGAACCGGTAGAAGACCGGGTAGTCGTGGCCGATAACGCCGAACGCCGCGGCGATGTAGAAGTACGGCTCGTCCGGCGCGAGCAGCCGAAAGGCCAGCGTCGGGATCGTCACCTTCGCGATGTCGAGCAACGAGACGAGGCAGCCGTACCGCGCGCCGATGGCAAGCCGGACGCTCGTGGCGCTGACGATGGTGCTCGTCCAGACCTCGCCGTTCGCCAGGTGGACTTCCCAGTGGCCGAGGTCCACGGGCTTCCCGCTCATGCGGACGGCGACCCGTGCGAAGGAGATCGATCCGAGCAGGTACCCGACGAGGGCGGCCGCGGCCGCGATCCGCCAGTCCACCTCCGCGCCTCCTGCCCGCGTTCCCGGCTACCGCGTGGCCGAGCGACAGGAATCCACGCGCTCCTTGATCGCCCGGATCACGATCGGGTCGTCGTCCCATGCCCCGAGGTTGACCATCTCGACACCCTCCGGAAGCCCGGCATCCTTCACGGCCTCGGGGATGTCGTAGAGGCTGTGCAGCGAGGAGGCGCTGATCGAGGTGGCGAACACGAGGAGCTTCTCGATGCCGCGGTCCACGAGCCCCTCGACGGCCTCGGCGATCTCCGGCTCCTTGAACTCCATCCAGGCGAGCGAGATGTTCTCTCTCGCGTACCCGTCGGCCACGAGCCCGTCGGTGATCGACTGCCGGAACAGGATCTCCTGCTCGGTCTGGGTCGGGTAGACCTTGTCCCAGTCCTCCGGCTGGCCGTGGCCGACGAGCAGCACCCCGACCTTCGACTTCGGCGTCTCGCCGAGGTGCTCGTTGGCGCGCGCCACGAACATCTCGTGGAGAGTCTCGGAGTCCCAGAGCGGATCGGCAAAGCAGATGGGCACCCCGTACTGCTCCACGCCGAGCTCCTCCACCATGTCCTGCCCGGCCTTCGTGTGACTGGAGACCGTGACGAAGACCGTGGCGAGGACCACCTCGCTCGCGCCCTCGTTGAGAGCACGGATCACGGCTTCGTCCGGGCGGGGGTTCGAGTCCAGGAAGGCCATGTAGAAGCGGGTCGCGCCGTCGCCCTCGGCCCTGAACGCCTCCTCCAGGCTGCCGGCCATGTCCTGGTGCACGAAGTTGTGGGGGCTGCCGCCGACCTTCAGGTACTCCTCGCGGAACTTCAGGAAGAAGAAGGGCCGGAAGGGCGTCGGGATGAAGGAGACCCCGTCTGCGTCCAGCTCCCTGAAGGTCTCGAGCCACGGCATCGCGCTGTACGCCTGCGGCTCGCCGTGCGTGAAGTAGATCACCGCGGCGTGGTCGCGCCGCGCGGCCGCCGGGACCGCGAGCGCGGGAAGATCTCGCTCCTCTTCCGTGCCCAGGAACACGGTCGTGGCAACCAGGTACCCGGCCGCCGTGCCCAGGAAGATCACACCCACGGCAAGGAGCCGTGCCCGGCCGCGCAGCCCCAGGGCGACAAGGACGCCGAGACCGACCGCCAGGCCAACGCACAGCAGCAGGGAGACGGCCATGTCGAGGGGCGGGCAGACGAGGTGCTGGACCACGGCGACGCCCAGGACCACCGACGCGGCGACGATCACGGTCCACTTCAGGAGGTTCACCAGCTGGATCTCCTCGGTGGCGGCTCGGGCGGGATCACGGTATCGGCGTCCGGTCCCCGGACGATGGGCCGTTCGGCCCGTATTCAGGCTAAATCGCGGCGGCACGACCCCTCCGCTCCGCCGGCCGCGCAGCTGCTACTCCGCGATCAGCGTTCCGCGAAGCAGGTCCCGGTCGTCCGCGTCGGCAAGGCGGTAGGCCCACCCCGCGTCGTCGCGCCACGCCTCGGAGACGAGGGCAGCACCGGGCTCGGCCGGGCGCAGGTACTCCATGCGGTACGTGCGGGGCAGGACGGCGATGGCGGCCGCGCCTTCCGCGCCGGCAGCAGCCACGGCCTCCTCCAGCCAGTCGAGGTAGACGCCGTTGTTGGCGTGGTTCATCGGGTCGAGCTCGCGCAGGCGCGGCGAGAAGCGCAGCCGCGTCGCGCCGGGCGGGCCCGGGGGGAGGTCGACCCGGATGGGCGCGAAGGGCCCGGGGCCGTCGATCGGCGCGTGCTCGAACTCCGACGGGATCCGCACCGGCGCGCGGCCGTCGGTCATCGCCCAGTCGATCAAGACGACGGCGCGGGGCTCGCCATCCGGCCCCACGATGCCGGTCTCCCGGCGCGCCATGACCTTGCGGTAGCCCGTCAGGCGGGTGGTGACCGTGACCGTCTCACCGTCGGCGATCGGGCCGAGGATCCGCGCCTCCACTGCTCGCACGAGCCAGGCGACGCCCTTCTCCCGGTACCAGGGTCGCGGGAAGCCCATCGCCTCCGAGTGGCGCCACGCGGCATCCTGGACATAGCCGAGGAGCGCCGAGCCGCGCAGCAGGCCCTGCGGCGTCGCCTCGTCGAAGCGGACCCGGTACTCGGCCGCGTGGCGCATGGGGAGAGCCGGGCCTGGCAGGCTCATCGGATCTTCGCGGCCGTGGGCTCGGTCGCGCTCACCGCGGCTTGCGACCCGCGAGGGCGTCGAGCGTCTCGAGGGTCACGACGACCGTGCCCTGGCGGGGCGCCGTCTGCTGCGCCAGGCGCACGGCGCAGCTGGTGCGCACGTCGTAGACGACGAGGCCGACGCGGAGGGCCGTCTCCTCGTCCACGGCATGGCGCCGCGCGTCGTCGAGCTGGTTCAGGACGTCCGCGTTGATCCCCCGCGCACCCCACTTGCAGTCCCACGCCTCCGCGCGCCCGGGGAGCTCCACGGTCAGGTCGTACGGGTGGATCTCCGCCGCCACGCCGTCGAAGAGGACACGGCGCTCGCGCCGGACCGCGGCGGCCGCGGTCGGCCCCGCTGGCGCGACGCGACGGCGGACCAGGACCTGGGTCAGCTCCTCGACGAACGCGCCGCGATACTGCGACCGGGCCTGCTCGCCCCGCTCGGCGACCTCCAGGCTCGCGGCCAGGATCGCCTCCGCGCGGTCGCGCTCGGGCGCATCGGGGCCGAGCACGGTCGGGAAGATGGACCTCCAGGTGTCCGCGTCCGTGGTCTCGCCGTTCATGACGGCCCGGGCCACGAGGCGCTGCGGGTACGTGGCGTCGGCCACGAGCGCCGCCAGCCGCGCGACCAGTGGGTCGGCCTGGATCCCCGCATAGACGACCGCGCGGGCGTCCTTCGCGGCGTCCTGGAAGCGCATGCCGTCAGGTCCCGCTCGCCGGGGCGCCGCCCAGGCTCAGCTCGACGATCGCCGGCAGGGTCGACAGCCAGTCGATCGCCCGGTGGGGATCGGTGATGCGGGCCACCTCGGCGCAGGCCGCGACGATGGCCGCGCCCCGGTCCGCCGGCAGCATCTCGTCGACGGAGCCGGCGGCGGCTCGAAGCCGGGCGCGGCCCGCGTCGGCCAGCGCCGTGACGTAGCTCCATTCGTCCTCGATCGTCTCGCCGAGCTCCGCGAGGGTGTCGAACGCGGCGAGCGCGGTCGCCAGCGCCGCGCCGCGCGTCGCGGGGATCGGGCCGGGCGGGATCGCGTCGGATTCGACCATCCAGGCAAGGGTAGCGCCGCGGCGCGCCGCACGGGCCGGGCGCGCGCGTTCAGGTGCGCGCGTTCAGGCCGCGTGTCGGGCGCGGGCCGCGTCGGCGTGCAGGCCGATCAGGCGGCGCGCAGGCCCTTCCGGCGCTCCTGCTCCCGGGCGGCCAGCTCCGCCCGCGTCGCGATCTCCTCGAGCCGCCGGTGGCTCTTCGCATCCCAGGCGCCCGAGTAGACGGCGACGGCCGTGCGGCGGAGGCGCGTCGCCTCCGTGCGTCCGCCGCCCCGCTGCAGCGTCTCGACCGCGTCGAGGACACGGCGATAGACGCGCGGAAGGACCTCGGCGATGGACGCATCCGGGTGCATGGGCGAAAGCGTCGCCCGCCCTCCCAGCGCGCGGCCATCCCCCGATGGTACGGGCGACCCGGGTCAGTCGCCTGGGTGCGCTCCCGAGCGGATCTCGAAGTCGGCGAGCCCGCCGGCCGCGCGCCCCCAGCGCGGGACGACCCGGTCGACCCGGGCGCCCGACGGGCCGCGCTCCAGCTCGGCGACCAGGGCCTCGAGGTCTCCTCGCGGCCCTTCCGCGACGCAGCGGACCGAGCCGTCGAACGCGTTGGCGACCCACCCCCGGAGCTCGAGGCGACGTGCCGCGTCGAGCACGAACCAGCGGAAGCCGACGCCCTGCACCCGCCCCGTCACGGTGGCGTCGATCCGCGCGAGCTCGCGCCCCGGACGTGGCGCCTCCTGCGCGTGCTCGTCGTCCCGGCGCGTGGTCACCGGATCAGGCCCCGCCATCGCCGGCGGCCGCGGTGTGGGGCCAGGCGAGGACGAGGACATCCACGAGCAGCTCCGGGTTGGCGTTCATCTCGAGCAGCTCGGCCGCGCGCACGAGGCGCCCCGCGAAAGACGCCGGCGC
>JALOOH010000250.1 GCA_025454515.1 Chloroflexota bacterium | reverse complement strand
GGCGCGTTCGCCTGCCTCACGTCGATCGGGCCCGGCGCGACGAACATGGTGACCGGGGCGGCCTCGGCCACGATCAACCACGTCCCGGTGCTGCTCATGGCCGGCGACATGTTCGCCGAGCGCGTCCAGTCGCCGGTGCTCCAGCAGCTCGAGTGGCAGCAGTCGCAGGACACCAGCGTGAACGACGCGTTCCGGCCCGTGGTCCGGTACTGGGACCGGATCAACCGCCCGGAGCAGGTGGTCACCGCCCTGCCGGAGGTCATGCGCGTCCTCACCTCCCCCGTCGAGACCGGGGCGGTCTTCCTCGCCCTCCCGCAGGACATCCAGGCGTACGCGTTCGACTTCCCGGTCGAGATGTTCGAGAAGCGCGTCTGGCAGATCCCGCGCAACAGGCCGGATCGCGACTCGCTCGCCGCCGCCGCCCGCTGGATCCGGGAGGCGAAGCGGCCGGTGATCTTCGCGGGCGGGGGCGTCCGGTACAGCGAGGCGGCCGACGCCCTCCGCGCGTTCGCCGAGCGGACCGGGATCCCGGTGGCCGAGACGCACGCCGGCAAGGGCTCCCTGCCGTACGACCATCCCCTCAGCCTCGGCGGCGCCGGCGTCTCCGGCACGCTCGCGGCGAACGTCATCGCGCCGGAGGCCGACCTCGTCATCGGGATCGGGACGCGCTTCACCGACTTCCCGACCGCGTCGAAGACCGCGTTCCAGGACCCCGACGTCCGGTTCGTGAACATCAACGTGGCGGAGTTCGACGCGTACAAGCACGCCGCGATCCCGCTCGTCGGGGACGCGCGGGCGACGCTCGAGGAGCTCGCCGTCGCGGTCGGCGACTTCGCGACCGCGCCCGAGTACCGTGCCCGGGTCCTCGAGCTGAACCGTGCCTGGGACGCCGAGGTGAGCCGCGTGTACGCGCACAGCGTCGGCGACGTCCTCACCCAGGGCGAGGTCATCGGGGCGGTCGAGGCATCGACCGGACCGCGGGACGTCGTCGTCACCTCCGCCGGCAGCCTCCCCGGCGACCTCCTGAAGCTGTGGCGCTCGCGCGACGTCTCCTCCTACCAGGTCGAGTACGGCTACTCGACGATGGGGTACGAGATCGCCGGCGGGGTCGGCGCCAAGCTCGCCGCGCCGGACCGCGAGGTCTACGTGATGGTCGGGGACGGCTCGTTCCAGATGATGAGCAACGAGATCACGACCGCCGTCCAGGAGGGCCTCAAGCTCATCGTCGTGGTGGTGGACAACAAGGGCTTCTCGAGCGTCGGGCGGGTCTCCGAGCAGGTCGGCGCCGAGGGGTTCGGGTGCCACTACCGGCTGCGGGGGACATCCGGCGGGTACGACGGGCAGGAGATGCAGCTCGACTTCGTGAAGATGTGCGAAGGGATGGGCGCCAGGGCGCTCGAGGTCCGGACGCTCGACGAGCTGCGCGGAGCGCTCGCCGACGCACGGGCCGGGACGGAGACCGTCTGCATCGTGGTCCAGACCGACTGGCACGAGCGGGTGAAGGGCTACGCAAACTCCTGGTGGGAGATGGCCACGCCGATGGTCTCGGAGATGCCCGCGGTCAACACGGCCCGCGAGGAGTTCGACCGGAACAAGGGCCGCCAGCGGTATCTCATGATCCCGGGCGCCCCGTACCAGCGGCCGGGCTCGGAGGGCTGACACACCCGGCGGGCTGCCGGCGCCAGGGAGGGCCCGGGATGGATGGCAGCGTCCTGCTGCAGGCGGTCGCGACGACCCCGACCGAGATCTGGAACGACTCGTGCGCGGTCGCCGACCTCGAGTACGCGCTCGCCCGCGGCGCGACGGGCGCGACGTCGAACCCCTCGATCGTCCTCGACGTCCTCCGCCGGGAGCGCGAACGATGGTCCGGCCGGGTCTCCGCTCTCCACGCGGAGCACCCGGCCTGGCCGGAGGACGTCCTCACGTGGGCGCTGATCGAGGAGATGGCCGTCGGCGCGTCGGCGCTCCTCCTGCCGGTCTTCGCGCGGACGGACGGTCGCGCCGGCCGCCTCTCCCTCCAGACCGATCCCACCCATCACTGCGCGCCGGCCCTCGTCGTGGAGCAGGCCGTCCGCTTCGCCGGCCTCGCGCCGAACATCCAGGTGAAGGTCCCCGTGACGTCGGCGGGCATCGTCGCGATCGAGGAGGCGACATACCGCGGCGTCAACGTGAACGCCACCGTCTCGTTCACGGTGCCGCAGGCGATCGCCGTCGCGGAGGCCGTGGAGCGCGGCCTCCGCCGGCGCGAGGCGGACGGGCTCGACGTCGGATCGATGCATCCCGTGTGCACGATCATGTTCGGCCGCCTCGACGACTGGATGCGCGTCGTCGCGGACCGCGACGGGCTCGCCGTCAGCCCCGACGCGCTCGACCAGGCGGGGATCGCGGTCTTCAAGCGCGCGTACGGGCTCTTCCGCGAGCGAGGCTACCGGACGCGGCTGCTCGGCGGCGCGTACCGCAACCTCCGCCACTGGACGGACCTCGTCGGCGGCGACGTGATCCTCACCATCACCCACGCGTGGCAGGTGCGGATCGACGGCAGCGGCCTCGCGCCCGTGCCGCGCATGGACGAGCCGGTCGCGCCGGCCCTCCTCGACGAGCTGCTCTCGCGCATCCCGGACTTCCGGCGCGCGTACGAGCCCGACGGCATGACCGCCGCGGAGTTCGACGGCTACGGCGCGACCGTCCGGACGCTCCGTGCGTTCGTCGGGGCGTACCACGACCTCATCGGTGCGGTGCGCGACATCGTCCTGCCCGACCCGGACGCCCGCCGATGAGGGCGGGGTCGGCGGGGCGGCGATGACCGGCGCCTGTCCGGCGCGGCGGAGGGGAGCACGCGCGTGAGCGAGGTCCTCCGGGTGGGGGTCGTCGGCTGCGGCAACGTGACGACGCGGTTCCACCTGCCCGCGTACCTAGAGCTCCCGGAGCGGGTCCGCGTCGTTGCCGTCGCCGACGTCGAGCCCGCCCGGATCGCGGAGGCACGCGCGCTGCCCGGCATGGCCGGCGCCGAGGCGCACGCCGACTGGCGCGAGCTCGTCGCCCGGCCGGACGTGGACGTCGTGGACGTCGCGACG
>JALOOH010000249.1 GCA_025454515.1 Chloroflexota bacterium | reverse complement strand
GCCTTGCGCCCGATGCCGCCCGCGTATCCGGTGAGCGACCCGTCGCTGCCCACGACCCGATGACAGGGCACGATGATGGAGGCAGGGTTGCGGGCGACCGCCGCTCCCACCGCACGCGCCGCGCCCGGACGTCCCAGCCGTCGGGAGAGATCGGCGTACGTGACCGTCGTGCCCGGGGGGATCCCGCGCAGCGCCCTCCAGACCGCGAGGACGAACGGGCCGCCCTCCAGGTCGAGCGGGACGTCGAGCGGCGCTCGGCCGTCCTCGAAGTACGCGCGCAGGACGGTCGAGTGCCAGGTCAGGGCACCCGGGTCCTCGCGCCACGAGGAGTCGATCCGAGGGCCGCGAAGGTGGTCCGGGAAGTACAGGCCGCGGACGGCGGCGGGCGCCGCTCCCGGCCTCGTGTCACCGCCTCCGGCCACCAGGAGCAGCTCGCCGAGCGGGCTCCGCACGCGGGCGTAGACCGTCCCCATGGTCAGTGCTCCACCTCGGCCGGGACCGCGGACCGGGGCGTCGCCGGCCGCGGCGTGAGCCGGCCCTGCGAGATCGCGACGCCCAGCAGGACGATCGCCGCGCCGACCGGCTCGTGCCACGTGAGCGCCTCCGCGAGGAAGACCGAGCCGACGACGACGGCCACGATCGGCGCCACGTATGTGACCGTGCTCGCGGTCGTGCTCCCGGCTGCGGCCACGATCCGATAGCTCAGCACGTACGCCACGCCCGAGCCGAGCGCGCCGAGGCCGAGCATCGCGAGCAGCGCGTCCGGCGTCGGGGAGGTCCCCGGGCCCGGTGCGAGGAGGGCCACCGGGACGAGCACAAGCGCGCCGAGGACGACCTGGCCGGTGGCCATCGAGACCGGGCCCTCCGGCAGCGACGCGAGATGCCGCCGCGTGTACGGGTAGCCGAGGCCGTAGCAGGCGACCGCGGCCAGGCAGGCGCCGATCCCGAGGATGTCGGAGGTCCCGAGCCCCTCCCAGGCCCCGATGACCACGAGGACCCCGACGAAGCCCACGCCGAGCCCGACGATCCGCTCGCGGGAGACCTCTTCCTCCCGGTATGCGAGCAGCACGACGGTGAGCGTGGCGAGCGGGGTCGTCGCGTTGATGATCCCGGCGAGGATCGACGAGACGTGCAGCTCGCCGAAGGCGAACAGCGTCGCCGGGAAGGCGTTCATCAGGAGCCCGACGACGAGGAGATCCAGCCAGGTGCGCCGCGTCCGCGGCAGGCGGCCGCGCGTGGCGGCCAGGATCGCGAGCAGGACGACGGCGCCCAGGGCCGTCCGCACGAACGCGACCTGGCCGGGCGAGAGGAACGTCAGGCCGAGCTTGATCCACCAGAACGAGCAGCCCCAGATCAGGGCGAGGAGGACGAAGGCCACCTGCCACGACGACAGCCGGCGCGTCATCGGGCGTCCGCCGACTCGGCCCGCCAGAGATGCATGACCGCATACGCGCGCCACGGCCGCCACGCGACGGCGCGCGCGGCGATCGCCTCCGCGCCCCCCGCGCCACCCGCGCCACCCGCGCCCTCCGCGCCACCCGCGCCCTCCGCGCCCCCGAGCAGCGCCCAGCCGCGACGCACGCCGAGGTCCGTCGGAAGGAACGCATCCGGGTCGCCGAGGGCCCGCATCCGGATGTAGGCGACCGTCCACGGCCCGATCCCCGGCAGGGCGAGGAGCCGGCGCTCGGCCTCGTCGCGGTCGGCCCCAACGTCCAGGACGAGGTCTCCGGAGGCGATCGCCGCGGCGAGTGTCGCGAGGGCCCGCCCACGTGCCCGCGGCATGGCGATCTCCGTCGGGTCCGCGAGCGCCAGGGCCTCGGCCGTCGGGAAGAGGAGGCGCACGCCTCCGACGGGATGGCGCAAGGGCTCGCCGAACCGGGCCGCGAGCTTCCCGGCGGTCGTGCGGGCGCCCGCGACCGAGACCTGCTGGCCGACGACGGCGCGGAACGCCGTCTCCGCCGGGTCCACCGACCCGGGGACGCGCATGCCCGGGACGCGTTCGACGGACCGCCGGAGCAGGCGGTCCGCGCCGAGGGCCTCGCCGACCGCGACCGGGTCCGCGTCGAGATCGAGGAGGCGCCGGATCCGCGCGACCGCCGTCGCGAGGTCGCGGGGATCGTCGAGCGTGAGCGCCACCCGGACACCGGCGTCCTCGGCGCGCAGCTCGACGACGCCGGTGCCGTGCGGCAGCCGGAGGCTCCGGCGATACGCCTCGCCGGTCCACTCCTCCAACCCGGGGACCGCGCGCGCGGCGAGGAAGGCGAGTGTCCCCGCGCCATCGAACGGCCGGCGCGCCGCGAGCCGCAGCTCGATGGTTCCGGGCGGCGCCGCCGGGGTCCGGGTCGTGCGCGTGCGCAGCTCGCTCGGCGTCGCGGCGAAGACCTCGCGCATCGTCGAGTTGAACTGCCGGACCGAGTCGAACCCGGAGGCGAACGCCACGTCCGTCACGGGCAGGTCCGTGGATTCGAGCAGGACGCGCGCGGTGTGGGCGCGTCGGGCGCGTGCGACCGCGAGCGGGCCGGTGCCCAGGTCTGACGCCAGGTGGCGACGGAGGTGGCGCTCCGAGTATCCGAGGCGTTCCGCGAGGCCAGGCACGCCGTCCCGCTCCACGACACCGTCCGCGATGAGCCGCATCGCACGGGCGGTCAGGTCGCCGCGAAGGTCCCAGTCGGGAGAGCCCGGGACCGCGCCGGGGACGCACCGCTTGCACGCCCGGAATCCCGCCGCCTGCGCGGCCGCGGCCGTCGCATAGAAGCGGACGTTCTCGCGGCGCGGGGTCATGGCCGGGCAGCTGGGCCGGCAGTAGATGCCGGTCGAGGTAACGGCGGTGAAGAACATCCCGTCGAACCGCTCGTCGCGGCTGCGGACTGCCCGGTAGGCGATGTCGGCTTCCATGTGGCGAGCATGATGCCCGACCTGGGCGCTGGCTGGCGGTTTTCGGACGTGACAGCCGGCCGGGACCAGGGGGCCGGGGCGGCGGCGGCGGCCGGCGGGCGCCGGCGGCCGGGGCGGGCCGCGGCCGGGGCGGCGGGCGCCGATCTTCACCACATGCAAGCAAGCGACACCGGACGCCGTCAGTCCCGGCA
>JALOOH010000248.1 GCA_025454515.1 Chloroflexota bacterium | reverse complement strand
TCTCGCTCTCCTCGCGGACGCGGCTCATGAGGAAGATGTTGTAGTCGGCGCCGAGGGCGACGAGCAGGACGAAGACCATGAGCGGCAGGTAGAAGCTGATCCCGGGCTGCCCGAGCACCTCCTGGAAGAGGAACGCGGACAGGCCGAGCGCGCTGCCGTAGGACAGGAGGACGGTCCCTACGAGGTAGAGCGGCGCGACGATCGCGCGGAGGAGGACGACCAGGACGATGAGGATGCCGAGCACCGTGATCGCGCCGACGCGGAGGAAATCGGCGGCGAGGACGTCCTGGACGTCGGTGAGCTGGGCTGTGGAGCCCCCGAGGTGAACCGTCGCGCCCTGGCCGAACGACGGCGCCGCGTCCGCGAGCGCCTCGCGAGCCGCGCGGACCGTCTTGAACGCCGTGATGGAGTAGGGATCGTCCGTCGTGGCGATGTAGAGCCGGGTCGCCGTCCCGTCCGGCGAGACGAACGCCTCGACCGCGTCGCTGAGGCTCGTGGACTGGTCCCCGCCGATCCCGACCGGCACGAAGATGTCGTCGGACCGGCCGGCGAAGATGGCCGCCAGGTTGCGAAAGGCGTCGGGCAGCGCGGCGAAGGTGGCCTCCGCGCGGCGGCGCGCCTCCCGGGCGCTGGCCGTGTCCGCCAGGCTGGCGGGCGAGAGCCGCGCGTCCGGCTGCGCGTCGAAGTGGACCGCAAGGGCCTGGAGGGCGTTGGACGCGGCGACCGCTGCGTCCAGGGTCGCGCTCTTGGCGAGGCTGGCCGCGGCCGCGGTCGCATCCGTGAAGGCCGCCAGGCCTCGGACCTCCGGGAAGGCAGCAGCCAGCTCGTCGAGGTACCTCGCGAGAAGCGTCGTGTCCGAGCTCCCGCCGCTGGAAGCGAGGGAGCTCGTCGAGGTCATCGCCGAGGCGAGGGCCCGGAGCTGCGTCGAGACGACGCTCTGCGCACGGACACGGTCCACCACCGCCTGCGCGTCCGCGATCGCGCGCGTGGCCGTCCGGTGCTCGCTCCGTCCGGCAACGTCCGGGAACGCCGTCCCGAGCGCGTTGACATAGTCGAGGGCGGCCGAGAGCCCATCGGAGACCTCGCTGTCGAGGAGGGACGCGAAGTCGGTCGAGGTGCCGGCGCCGTCCGGATCGAGCTCGTCGGCGATCGTGCCGAGCTGGACGGAGGGGCGGAACCCGTCGGGGACCGTGCCGTCGCCATCCGGTGTCACGAGGCTCGTCACGGTGTCGACGCCGGGCGTCGCCTCGAGCGCCAGGACCGTGTCACGCAGCTTCGCGAGGGACGCCGGGGCGAGCATGTCGCCGGTTGCGCCGGCGTCGATGAGCCCGGTCGACTGCGTGATCCTCCCCTTGCCGAGGTGCGCCGCCACGATGTCGTAGCCGGCCCGCGCGTCGGAGGTGGCCGGGAGCTCGGCGAGGGTGTCGAAGTTCGTCCTTGCCTGGGGCACGTAGAGGATCGGGATGGCGAGGCCGATCACCAGCGCCAGCGTGACCACGCCCGGGTGGCGCGAGACGCCGGCCGCCAGGCGCGCGAAGAAGCCGTCCGGCTCGCCCTCGCCGGCGGTGCGCATGTGGAGCGGCCAGAACAGGTAGTGGCCGAAGATCCCGAGGAGGGCGGGTGCGAGCGTGAGGCCCGCGATGAGGGTGATGAAGACGGCCACGCCGAGCGCCGGGCCCGTCGTGCGGATCATCTCGAAGTCCGCGAACGCCATCGCGGCGAGGCCCACGATGACCGTCGCCGCGCTCGCGCTGATGACCGCCCCGATCCGCTTGACGGTCTCCCGCACCGCCTCGTGCCAGTCCTCGTGTCCCACCTCCTCGCGGTACCGGGAGATGAGGAAGATCGCGTAGTCGGTGCCGACGCCGAAGACCAGCACGACGAGGAACGTGTCGAGGAGCGACGAGACCTGCCAGCCCGCGGCGGCGAGGACCCCCAGGACCCCCCGCGCGAGCACGAACGCCGCGCCGATCGTCAGGAGCGGCACGAGGGCCGCGAGAGGGGCGCGGTAGATGAGGAGGAGGATGATGACGACGAGAACGATCGTCACGAGGGTGGTGCTGTCCGTGCCCGCCTGGATGGCCCGGATGTAGTCCGTGGTGATCCCCGCGGCGCCCGTGACGTGGACGGCGAGGCCGGCGGGAGCCGTGCTGGCGAGGTGGTCGCGGAGCTGCGTCACGATGGTGTCCGCGAGGCCCCCGGCAGAGCCGACGTTCAGGTTCACCGTGAGGAGCTCGAGCACGCCGTCCGAGCTGCGGAGCATCGACGCGAGCTCGGGGCGCGAGGCCGCGGAGTCGACGCTCAGCACCGCGTCACGGAGCTCCTGGGGTGCGTCGGCGCTCGTCGTCCACGTCGCGACGCGCTCGAGATACGCCCGGTCCGCGTCCGTGAGCCCGTCGTCGCGCGAGAACGTGAGCGTCGCCGAGCTCGATGCGGCGGCCCCGGGGAACGCCTTGTCGAGGGCGTCGACCGCCTGCACGGACGGCGCGTAGTCCGGGAGGAAGGAAGCCTGGTCCGCGGCGCCGGCGGAGGCGAGCGACGGCGCGAACTTGACCGACAGCACGGCGGCGATGACCCAGACGATGACGATGAGATACCTGAGCCTGTACGCGAGGACACCGATTCGTTCAAACATCGCCGGCCTCCATGACCGAGGGTCGACGACCTCGGCCCGCGGATCTCGAAAAGGGTTGCGCCGTGCTGGGGCAGCGTCTACGATACGAAGGCGTATCCGATACGTCAACGTATCGAATACGACTATGTATCCTGGCCGGAGGTAGGGCGTGACCGGGGAGGCGAGAGAGCCCGTCCGCTCCGCACGACGCGACGCGACGCGCGAGCGGGTGCTCGACGCTGCGCTGGTGGTGTTCGCGGAGCGCGGCGTCTTCGGCGGCACCGTCGAGGAGATCTGCGAGCAGGCCGGCTTCACGCGCGGCGCCTTCTACTCGAACTTCGAGGACAAGGAGGACGTGCTCCAGGCGCTCATCGAGCGCGAGCACGCGCGCCTCCTTGCCTACGTCGATGCGAGCATGGACCTGGTGTCCGACGGGCCGGGGTCGCTCCGCGAGGTCGCGGACACCGCGGACAC
>JALOOH010000247.1 GCA_025454515.1 Chloroflexota bacterium | reverse complement strand
CCAGAAGACGTGCTACGACACGGCGCTCGCGGAGGGCGCCGACATCGTCGTCATGCTCCATCCCGACTACCAGTACGACGCGACGCGCATCCCGGCGCTCATCGCGCCGATCGCCGCGGGCGAGCGCGACCTCATGCTCGGCAGCCGGTTCCTCGGCG
Source organism: Chloroflexota bacterium (assembly GCA_025454515.1). Lineage (GTDB taxonomy): Bacteria > Chloroflexota > Limnocylindria > Limnocylindrales > CSP1-4 > CAIYQJ01. Next base: position 3,944 of record JALOOH010000247.1, on the reverse strand, counting down.
ACCCGCTCGCGGGCGGCATGCCGCGCTGGAAGCACGTGAGCAACCGATTCCTCACGGCCGTCGAGAACCGCGCCTTCGGGCTCCGCCTGAGCGAGTACCACACGGGCTTCCGCGCCTACTCCCGGCGGCTCCTCGAGACGATCCGCTACGAGCGCGACAGCGACGACTTCGTCTTCGACCAGGAGCTCGTCGCCCAGGCGGTGGCCACCGGCTTCCACGATCGCATCGGAGAGATCGCCGTCCCCACCCGGTACTTCGCCGAGGCGAGCTCGGTGGGGTTCCGGCGGAGCGTGGTCTACGGCCTGTCCACGCTCCTCGTGGTCGTCCGGTTCCTGTTCGACCGGTGGGGCCTGGTCCGGTCGCCCGCGCTGCGGCCGCGGCGGCGCCCCTGATGCGCGCCGGCGGTCCCGCGGCGCCGTCGCGTCGGGCGCTCGTCCTGCGGACGGTCATCGGGACGGCGATCTCCCTCGTCGCGCTGTGGCTCGTCTTCCGGACGGTGGACGTGGGACAGGCGCTCGCCGTCCTCGCGTCCGCATCGCCGCAGTGGATCGCCATCATGGTCGTCGCTCTCCTCGCGGACATCACATCCCGCGTGGTCCGCTGGTGGGTGCTCCTCCGGCCCGTCGCGGACATCGGCGTCGTGCGGACAGGCCAGTACCTCACGACCGGGTACGCCGCGAACAACGTGCTGCCGGCCCGCCTCGGGGAGCTGGTCCGGGCGCACTACCTCGGCGACCGCGAGGGGATGAGCCGCTCCACCGCGCTGGGGACGATCGTCGTCGAGCGGGTCATCGACTTCACCGCGCGGCGCTCGCCGGCGGCGCCCTTCTCATCCTCGGCGTCCGCGGGGAGATCGGCTCGGCGGTCCTCGTCGGGGTCGCGGTCTCGGCGGTGCTCGTGGTCGGCCTGATCGTGGGCCTTGTCGGCCACCGGATCCCGGGCGCCGGGCGCGTCATCGCCGCGGCCGAGCGATACCCGCGGATCCACGCGGTCGCCGCGACCTTCCGGTCCGGCCTCGGGGTGGCGGGTAGGGCGCGCACGCTGCTCCCCGCGGTGCTGCTCACGATCCTCGCCTGGACCTGCTCGGTCGTCACGTTCGCGGCCGGTGCGCAGGCGGTCGGGATCGAGCTCACGTGGAGCGAGGCCGCCCTCCTCGCGGCGGGCGTGAACCTCGTCACGGCGATCCCCGCCGGCCCGGGATACGTGGGGACGTGGGAGCTCGCGGCGGTCCGGATCCTTGCCACGTTCGGCGTGGCCGGGGACACGGCGTTCGCGTTCGCGCTGCTCGTGCACGTCTCCACGCTCGCGGCGACGACGATCGCGGGCGCCGCGTCGTTCCTCCGCATCGGCTGGCTGCCGAGCGTGAAGGGGCACCCGGTGGCCGAGGCACCCGAGCCGCGCGCCGGCGACGCGCCACCCGACGGCGCTTCGCCCGACGGCCCTTCCTAGTCGAGCACGAGGCCGTCGAGGTCGGCCTGGACGATCCGCCGGTCCTCGTCCTCCTCGATCGCGTCGCAGGCCGCCTGCGCACGCGCCGCCCAGGCGCGCGCCGCGGCGAGGTCGCCCGCGATCGCGCAGGCCCGCGCCATCGCCTCGTACCCGGCGGCGATGTCCCAGTCGGCGATCGCGCTCTCCTCGAGGATCGCGACGCACCGTCGCGCGTGCCAGAGCGCGGGCTCGCCCCGCCCGAGGGTCGCGTACACGCGCGAGCACTGCCACTCCCCGCGGGCGAGGTTCGCGGCCGTGCCCACGGCGGCCCAGTGGTGTCGCGACGCGTGCGCCGCATGGATCATCTCGTCCACCTGGGCAGGCGTCCGGTCCGGGGTCTCGAGGAGCGACCAGACGCGGTTGAAGAGGTCCACCGCGAGGGCGCGCTCGGTCGCCGCGTCCAGGGCCGGGTCGGGGAGCGGTCTGTCGGGCACGATGGCCTCCTTGCCTTCGGTGAGGTGGTGCAGGGCATGGGAGATCCGCCGGAGGCGGACCGTCCGCGCGTCGATCCGTGCGCGGTGCGCGTCGAGGAGGCGGCGCCGCTCGGCAGGGTCGTCCGCCGCGAGGACCGCGCGGATGCCATCGAGCGGGACCTCCAGCTCGCGAAGCGTCCCGATCGTGCGGGCTGTCTCGAGCTGGTCGGCACGGTAGCGGCGGTACGCGGTGGCCGTGTCCACGTCGGCGGGCCGCAGGAGGTCGAGCTCGTCGTAGTGACGAAGGGCGCCCACGGAGAGCCCCGCCATCCTCGCGAACCGTCCGATCGGGATGAGCTCGTCCATCGGCGCGATGGTGAGGTCTCGACCCGGTCGAGAGTCAAGCCCCCCGCCCCTACGCGGCGTCCAACTCCCGTGAGATCGCCCGGAGGATGAACCGGGCTGCCTCGGCGCTCTTGCCGCCGACCTTCCCGGTCTCGTCGGGCTCCAGCGCCGCGCGGAGGTCCGCGATCATCGCGCCGAGGACGGGCGTCTCGACGAGCGTCCCGTCGGCGAAGGCGCGTTCCAGGCCGTCGAGCGCCTCGCGAGCGTTCTCCACGGCGTGGCCCGGCGCGTCGATGCGCGACCGGAACGCGGCCCGGGCGGCGTCGGCGGCGGGCCCGGTGCTGGGCACCGTCAGGTCCCCGCCACGGACGGCCCCACGGCCGCCAGGTCCCCCGCGGCGGCCTCTCCGGCGTCGCGCCGCAGGACCTCGCGCGCGCGACGGAGCGTCTGCCACTCGTCGGCCAGGATCCCCATCGTGTGCTCGTCCCAGAAGCGCCCGTCGCGCCAGATCGCCTGCCGCGCGGTCCCCTCCAGCACGAACCCGGACTTCCGGTACGACGCGACCGCGCGCTCGTTGAACGAGAAGACCGTGAGCGTCACGCGGTGGAGGCCGAGGCGGTCGAACGCGAGCCCGAGCATGAGGTCCGTCGCCTCGGTGCCGTATCCGCGGTTCCACGCGTCCCGCTCGCCGATCGTGATGTGGTACAGCGCGGAGCCGTTGTCGCCGTCGATCTGGCTGAACGCGCACGAACCGATGAGCCGGTCGGTCCCGCGGACGTGGATCGCCAGCGCGAGCGAGTCCATCCCGAGGATCCGGGCGTTGAAGAACCGCTCGATCTCCTCGCGGCGCATGGGGCCCGACTGGTGGCGGTTCAGCCGCGCGATCTCCGCGTCGCCGTACCAGCGGTAGAAGGCGGGAAGGTTCGCCGGCGTGTGGCGGCGGAGGATGACCCGCTCGCCTTCGATGCGCTCCGGGAGCATCGAGCGCGACTTCATGGGGGCACGGTATACCATCGCCGCCGTGGCGATGGACGCGACCAGGGGCACGGACATCCGGGCCACGATGCGGGCCTGGGCGGAGACCGCCGCGCGGGTGGGCGCGACCACGCGCACCTCGGAGAAGCGGACGATCATCGGCGCGTACCTCCGCGGCCTGGCGTCCGACGAGGCGGCCCCCGGCGACCTCGCGACCGCGGCGACGTTCCTCGCCGGACGGCCGCTCCCGGGGACCGCGCGCGAGCCACTGGGACTGGGCTGGCGCGGGATGCAGATGGCGGTCGAGGCGGCCACCGGCGCGGACGAGGATGCGCTCCGGCGGGCGTACGACCGGACCTCCGACCCGGGGGACGCGCTCGCGCTCGTGATCGAGGAGGCGGGCGCCGGCGCGCAGGCGGGTGCGGCCGACGCAGGACCCTCGCTCGGTGACGTCGCGGCCGCCTTCGCCGCCATCGCCGCGACCGGGGTGGCGCGGGAGAAGGCGGACGTGCTCGCCGGGCTCATCCGTCGGTGTGACGCGCCGACGGCCCGTTTCGTGGTGCGCATCGTCACCGGCGAGCTGCGGATCGGGCTGCGCGACGGCCTGCTCGAGGCGGCGATCGCGGAGGCGTTCGGACGCGCGCCCGCCGCGGTGGCCCGCGCGCGGATGCTCACGGGGGACGTCGGCCGCACCGCCGTCCTCGCGCGCGACGACGCGCTCGA
>JALOOH010000246.1 GCA_025454515.1 Chloroflexota bacterium | reverse complement strand
CGGGTGCCGTGGCTCCGGGCGTCCTGCGCGACCGCGCGTGCCCGGGCCGGCCAGTCGGTGCCGAGGGCCTGCCAGTCCAGGTCGAGGTGGAGGAACGGGAGAGGGGACCCGGCCGCAGCCTCGTATGCATCGAGCCAGCGTCCGAGCAGCTCCGTCGAGACGTACGGCCACGGCTCGATGTCGCCGATGACGATCGACGGGTAGACCGCGTGGACCCCGCGGACGAAGTCGGCGACCTGGTGGGCGGTCCTCTCGAGCGGCCAGTCGCAGCCGTCCTTGGCGTCGTTGACCGCCCCGCCCGCGACCGGCTCGTCGAGGGCGATGTAGCGGACCGTGCCCCCGGCCGCGACGATGCGCCGGATGATCCGCAGCACGTCCGCCGCGCCGCCACCGAACCCCTCGCCTCCGCCGCACTCCTGCTCGATGAGCGGTCCGGCCTCGATGGCGATCGCGATGTCGCGTGCCTTCAGGGCGGCGACCTCACGGCGCATCTCGGCGTCCGTGGGCCCGCCCTTCGTCCCCGGATCGATCCACTCCGTGTAGTACTTGAAGACGTGGGTGCGACCGGCGACCTGCGGCCATGGGGCATCCGCGGCGAAGAGCGCCTTCCAGTCAGTCGCTCCGATGTACGGCCGCCACCACTGCGGCGGGATCGGCGCGAGCGGAGCGAACCAGACCTGCGGGGTGACGGCGCGAGACTTCGCGAGCGTCCCGCAGCGCGCCTTCGACCCCGAGCCCACGACGAGCGAGACCCGGTTCGTCGCGGTCGCGGCCGCCCGGACCGCGGCGAGCTGCGCGACCCTGAGCAGGACGGTCGCGGACACCGAGCCGGCCTTCGTTGCAGTGAACGTTCCGACCGCGGCGAGCTGCTTCCCGAGCGAGCCGCACGCGCCCCGACGGATCGTCACGGTGTACTTCGCGGAGGGTGTCAGCCCCCGGAGCGAGAGGACGACCGAGCCGCGCGCGGTGTCGAAGGACCGGACGGTCGCGGTACCGTTGGCTCCGCCCGTCCCGACCGACGCCGTCCACGCGAAGTCGACCCGTGGGGAGGGAGGGGCCGCCGCCGCGACCGTCGGAGAGGCCGGTGAGCCACCGAGGCCCCCGGTGACGAGGAGTGCGAGGACCGACAGACTGACGACCGGCAGGCGGCCGCTCCACCGAACGCGCATCTCGTTCCTCCCGGGACGCCTGTCGCGATCCACGCCCTCGGAGGCGGGACCGGGGCGATCCGGCTGCCGTACGGCCTCGGGCCCCCCGCGTTCGCGTCGGTCCGAGCATCACGCGCCCTGTGCGGCCGAGTGAGTGCCGGATGTCGTCGCGAACGCGGTGCACCGGGGTCTTGACAGACGGCATGCATGTGTTAGGTTGTCATCTAACACGTGGAAGGAGCGAGACGATGACCAGTCGGAGTGGAGCAGCCGCCGTGGCACGACCGGCCGGCCGCGCCCTCGTCCGCCGGATGTCGCCCACGGCGGCGCCCGCGGACGAGGTCGAGCTGGTCCTGGACGCCCGGCCGGCGTTCGACTTCCTCGTGAGCCTCATGATGGACACGGAGCCCGAGCTGCTCCCTGACGACGCGGCCTGGCTCGCCGACGCCCGTGGATCGCTCTCCGAGGCCGTGCGGCGCGACGTCTCCCGTGCGTTCGAGAACGACGAGACCGGGGCCGGCCTCGGGCTCGGCCTCGTCGAGCTCGTCATGGCGGACCCGTCGGTCCGGACCTCGTCGGACGTCGTCGCCCTCGCGAACAGGATCGGGATCGAGGACCTCGTCGGCCATCTGTGCGAGACGGGCGCGATCGAGGACCCCGAGGACCTCGCACGCGCGGCGCTCGCCGGCGACGCGACGGCCCGCGAGCGGCTCACGTCCGCGGCCGGCGACTGGACGCGCCCGACGGTCGCGCGCGCGCTCGACGACCCGGAGGGCGAGCTCCGGGCGATGCGCCGCGCGCTCCGCGCCTGGCACGAGACGTTCATGGCGGTCGAGTCCCGGGTCGCCGCGATGGCCGAGCGAGACGTCGACCTCCGCCGCCACGAGGCCGCCACGCTGCCCCTCGTCGAGTTCGTCGAGAAGGCGACCGGCGGGGTCCGCTGGACCCGCGAGCCCGGCGTCCGCCGCCTCGCCATGGTGCCGAGCTACTTCGCGAGGCCGTACAACTACCTCTTCGGCGACCACGCGTCCCGCGTCATCTGCTATCCGCTCGGCGACGCGGCCCTCGACGGTGACACGAGCGCGCTCCCGAGCGCGACGGTCCGCCTCTTCAAGGCCCTGGGCGACGAGAGCCGGCTCCGGATCCTGCGCCTCCTCGCGGACGGCGACCTCTACCTCACGGAGATCGCCGAGAGGATGAGCCTGTCGAAGCCGACGGTGAAGCACCACATGGTGCTCCTCCGGGCGGCCGGGCTCGTGGCGGTGACAGAGACCGGCGGCCTCACGTACTACAGCCTGCGGCGCGATCGGCTCGCCGACGCCTCGGGCGACCTCCAGCGCCTCGTCGGCGCCTGACCCACCCACGGGAGGACGGCCCGATGAACGCACAGGTCGATGTTCGATATCCATCTCACATTAACCAGTCCGCGATGAACCACACGCAGCGCGAGCGGGCCGCCGAGGCGGCGGAAGGGAGATCCACGATGCGCGAGACGCGCGGCATCCAGCGCCCCGTCTTCTTCGACCACACCGTTCACGGCGGCGCGAGCTACGACTTCGTCACGACCGTCCTCGGCGACCGACTCGAGGAGGCGGCCCGGGCGCGCGTCGGTCGGTCGGCCGGCGCCGGCCCCTCGGGCCGCACGCGCCTCGGCCGGGCGGTCATCTCGCTCGGGACCGCGCTCGGCGGCCGCGCGACCGTCCCTGCGGCGGCGGACGCCCTCTCCGCCGCCTCGGACACGCTCTCCCCGGCGGGTCGCTCCCCCGCCCGGACCGGCTCCGCCGCAGGCGGGTGCTGACCGGGATGCGGGTCCGGGCGAACGACCCGGTCGCCGCGATGACACGACGACGCCGGCGGGTCCGCCCGCTGGCGTCGTCGTGTCAGAGCGGGAGGAGTGCGAAGGCGGCCGCGACGACGGCTCCCGCGAGCACGCTCAGGCCGACCAGCCTGGCCGCCGCACGCAGATCCGCGCGGTGGTCCGCAGAATCGGCGAC
>JALOOH010000245.1 GCA_025454515.1 Chloroflexota bacterium | reverse complement strand
CGCCGCTCGATGGCGACGAGGGCCGACGCCTGCGCCGGGCCGTCGAGGGACCGTCCGAGCGCCGGCAGGATCATGCGCCCGAGGACGCCGTAGTAGCCCCATCCGATCACGAACGCCACCGTGTGCAGCCACACCGCGAGGACCAGCAGCACGTCCATCTCCATCCCTCGACCTGCGTGCGCCCGCGTCAGCGCACGAGCGCGGGCGTGGCGGCGAGCGCTTCTGCGATCGACACCGCCCAGGCTTCGACCGCGGCCCGGTCCCGGTGGTCGCCGTACGGCTGCTTGACCATCCGGAGGATCGCTCGCTCGCCGAACCCCATCTCATCGCGGACCGCCCGACCGGCGAAGACCCGGTGGTCGCGACCGCCCACGAGTCCGAGGAGGCGGTCGCCCTCGGCGGCATCCGCGGCGTCGTCGATGCCGGCCCCCAGGGGCCCGCTCGAGAAGAGCCACGCAGGGCGTGCACGGACCGCATCTGCCTCCCGGGTCACGAGGTCGCGCGCGGGAGCGAGCCACCGGCCCATGTAGATGGCGCTCCCGACCACCACCGCGCCGTACGGCTCGACCGACCCGACGTCATCCGCGTCGGCGAGTTCGGCGGCGATGCCGTTCGCGTGCAGGACGTCGGTGATCCACCCGCCGATCTCGCGGGTGCTGCCGTGCTTCGAGGAGACGGCGACCAGAACGTTCATCCTCCTGCTCCCTTCCCGCGCCGCCGGACCTCCGGCCGGCGCGGCGCTCAGCTGTGGATCGCGTCCAGGGTGATCCGACGCGGGTGGATCCGGACGATGACCCGCGTCTCGCGCGACGCCTGATCGATCGGATAGACGTGGCCGTAGTAGGCGGGATGGCGCGTGTACCGACGCGTCAGCGCGTCCACGTGCTCCAGCGCGCCGTCCATGACCAGCTCCGCGTCTCCTCGGACCTGCATGAATCGCCCGGTGTTCTCGGGATCGACCACGAGGAGGCTGCATCGTTGGTCGGCCGCGAGGTGCCGGCCCTTGCGCCGCTCCATCGTCGTGTTGACAAGGGCGCACGTGCCGTCGTGGTCCACCCAGACCAGGCTCGACTCGGGGCGACCGTCCGGGCCCATCGTGGTGAGCACGCCGCAGATCGGCCGGGTGAGCAGGTCCGCGTGCGACGCCGGGATCGGGACAGCGGCGGCCGGCGCGAGTCCGGGTGCGAGGGCGGGCGCGTCCCGGGTCGGCCTCGGCGGGCACCGGTCGCCCTTCTCACCCGTGGCGTCCATCGCCACCACCCGGTCGGGTCGGATCCGGCACAGGACCGGGACCTCGGTCTCGGCGAACGCGGCAGGGATGCACTCCCCGAAGTAGCGGACGCGTCGGCCCATGTACTTCGACGCAAGCGCGTCGAGGTGCGCCTCCGCGCCGTCCTCGATCATCGACACCACCGTCCCCCGGACCTCCAGGTAGCGGAGCGGCTGCCGGGGGTCGTAGCACAGGAGCGTCACCCGCGGATCGCGGCGCATGTTCCGCTCCTTCGCGAAGCCGCGCATCGTGTTGACCCGGACCGTGGTCCCGTCGGCGTCGCACCAGACCACCGAGGTCTGCGGGTATCCGTCGGCCATGATCGTGGACAGGGCCGCGACCGGCGGGCACTCGACGAGGTCGAGGTGCGAGGCCGGGATCTCGTCCCGTCGTTGGTCACGCAGCAAGCCGAGCGTCGCCACGACGCGCCTCCTTCGCGAGCTCCCGGCGCATCCGCTCCACGGCGGCCGGCCGGTCAGGCTCCACGCCGAGCTCCCGGGGCAGCTCCGCCCCCGTGAGCCACGCCTCGACCATCCGGACGTGGAGCTCCGGCTCGAAGCCGATCCACCCGTGGCCGAGGCCGGGCGCGTATCGCGCGACGGCGTTCGGCATGAGCGCGGCCTGCGCCGCGTTCGACGGGCGGATCGCGGACTCCTTCTCGCCGGCGCTCAGGAGGGTCGGCGACGTCGCGGCGAGCTCGACCGGAGAGGCCCCGCCCTTGAAGCCCTCGACGAACGCCCGCCTGAAGGCACGCGGCGACGCCGCCCGAAGGTCCTCCCGGCCCGTCTCGTCCATCCCGACCATCCGCGCGAAGAGAGCGACGACCGGCCGGGTGTGCAGGAACGGCGAGATGGCCGCGATCCCGAGCAGGAAGAGAGCGTCGCTCCGCGACGTGAGCACGCCGGCGCAGTCGATGACCGCGTGATCCACGAGCTCCGGGTGGCGGCCGAGCAGGCGATGGGTCACCCCGCCGCCCCAGGAGAGCCCCACGACGTGGGCACGGCCCGCCGGGACACGCCCCTCGATGAGCGCCGCGATGCGGTCCGCGGTCTCGTCGACGGTGAGCGGCGCGAGGCCGTTGCTGCGGCCGAACCCGGGAAGGTCCGGAGCGAGGCAGTGGAATCGGTCGCCCAGGCGGTCCATGTGGTCACGCCACATGCGCCCGCTGGCCCCGGCACCGTGGAGGAAGACCACGGCCGGAGCGCCCGGTGCGCCGGCCTCGTGGACGTACAGATCCGTCGAGCGGCTCATGCCATGCCTCCGGCGGACGTGGTGGCGGGGACGATCGCACGCGCCTCGAGCGAGACGAGGGAGAGGCCGAGATCGCGGATCGCGGCGACGAGCCCGTGGACGGCGGCCTCGTCGGGGAGCTCTCCGGAGATCACCGTGGTCCCGTCCGGCTGAGCCGCCAGCTCCAGCCCGGCCAGCAGAGGCGCCCATGCCTGCGACAGCTCGCCCTGGACCCGGGCGCTGACCTGGTAGCGAGCGGGTCCGGCCATCGGGAACCTCCGTCGTGTCCGGCTGCACTGACCGGATCTCGAAGGTCAGCCTGCAGGTCAACCCCCGGGCTCCACATCCATCGCCGGATGGAGCGTGGGGTTGATTCGCCCGCGGTCCGCCTGACGCGCGGCGCCGCGCGTCCGCGCGCGCCCGGCGCGCTGCGCGAGGCCCACGCGCCCGTCCGACGAGCGCCTCCGCGGCCCCGCCCGGCGCGGGCGAATCGCGCCCAACGGCACTGTCCGCCGCGATCGTCCGGCCCGACACTGCCGGCCGACACCGCCGCCGCCCGCTCCGGGCCCGCACCGATCCCGGAGGGCAGATCGCGGTCATGGCACCGCCCGAGGACGACCCGCCCGCCGCGCGGCTCCCGGCCG
>JALOOH010000244.1 GCA_025454515.1 Chloroflexota bacterium | reverse complement strand
CCGCCTCTGCAGCCGTGGCACGCGCCTCGGCGGAAGCTGCGCGCGCCTGGGCGGCCACCTCGGCGGCCGTCACGTACCCGTCGAAGACGTTCGGCGGGTAGGCGAACGAGCATGCCAGGTCCGCGTGCTCCTCGGCGAGGTAGAAGCGGTTCAGGCCGTCGCCGTACACGAACACGTAGCCGGCGCCGACGACGAGAGGCTCCCACGAGGAGTGCGATGGCTCCTGCGAGGTGGGACGTGTCGCCTCGACCACGAGAACCCACGGTCGATGCATGCCCAGGTCGATCCCCAGCAGGACCTCGCGCTCGTAGCCCTCCACATCCACCTTCAGGAAGTGGACCGGGCTGCCGGGCGCGACGTGGGCCGTCCAGACGGCATCGAGCGTCTCGACGGGGACCTCGACCGTCCTGACCGTCCACCCCTCGGCCGCGCGCAGACGAGCCTCCTCCTCGACCAGCGTCGACAGCCCCGTGTCCTCAATCGCGTGGAGGGTGAGATGCCCGGCATGCGGGCCGGCCGCCACATCCAGGTTCAGGTCGCGCGGGCGAGCCCGGACGAGGTCGCGGAAGTGCCCGGGCTGCGGCTCGATGTTGATGCCGTGCCAGCCGCGCTCATACAGCCCGCGCGTCATGGACAGGTCATCCGGCGAGGCGGCGCCGACGTCGATGTAGAAGCCGTCCGCGACGTGCCCGAGGGCGCGCCACAGGATGACGTCTTCGCGGTTCTGCGCGTAGGAGACGAACGGGCTGGTCATCGAGGGTCGAGCGACGGAGGCTCGGCGCACGCCGGTCGCGCGCCGTCCCGGGCGGGCAGACAGTAGCACGCACGGTCGAGGCCGACCCGGGGCCCGCTGCGGCCCCACGGGCCGCCGGGTGCCGCATCTCGCGCGGATATACTCGCGGCCATGGCACGGACCGCGCTCATCACGGGGATCACGGGACAGGACGGCTCGTACCTCGCGGAGCTGCTCCTCGAGAACGGCTACCGCGTCGTGGGGATGACGCGGCGCTCCAGCACGGCGACGAACGAGCGCATCGCGCACCTCCGCGACCGCCTGGAGCTCGTGCAGGGCGACCTGCTCGACCAGGCCTCGCTCGTGGCGGCCCTGACGGACGTGCGACCCGACGAGGTGTACAACCTCGCCGCGCAGAGCTTCGTCCCCACGAGCTGGAACCAGCCGGTCCTCACCGGCGAGTTCACCGGGCTCGGGGTCACCCGCATGCTCGAGGCGATCCGCCAGGTCACGCCGGGCGTGCGCTTCTACCAGGCCTCGTCGAGCGAGATGTTCGGGAAGGTGCGGGAGGTCCCGCAGGACGAGCGCACGCCCTTCCACCCGCGGAGCCCCTACGGCGTCGCCAAGGCGTACGGCCACTTCCTCACGGTGAACTACCGCGAGAGCTACGGGATGTTCGCGGTCTCGGGGATCCTCTTCAACCACGAGTCGCCGCGCCGCGGCCTCGAGTTCGTCACGCGAAAGGTGACCGACGGGGCCGCCCGCGTGGCTCACGGCCAAACGGACGTCCTCCGCATGGGGAACCTGGACGCCGAGCGCGACTGGGGGTTCGCAGGCGACTACGTCCGGGCGATGTGGCTCATGCTCCAGCAGGACGAGCCCCGCGATTACGTCGTCGCGACCGGGGTCACACACTCGGTCCGTGACCTGTGCCGGGTCGCCTTCGCCCACGTGGGGCTCGACTACGAGAGGCACGTGGACACGGACCCGGCCTTCTACCGGCCGGCGGAGGTGGACCACCTGCGCGGCGATTCGTCGCGCGCGCGCGCCGAGCTCGGCTGGGCGCCCACGGTGACCTTCGAGGAGCTCGTCGGCATGATGGTCGACGCCGACATGGAGCGGGTCGAGCGCGAGATCGCGTCGGCAGCGCGGCCGGAGGCCCCGGCGCCCACGACGTGAGGGTCCTCGTCACCGGCGCCACTGGGTTCGTCGGCCGGTGGCTGCTCCGGGAGCTCGAGGCGCACGGGCACGAGGTCGTGCCCACGCCGGACATGGACGTGCTCGACATCGCCGATGCCGACGCGGTCCGCTCACTCATGGACGAGACGGCGCCGGACGCGATCGCGCATCTCGCCGGCATGGCCTTCGCGGGCGACGCGCGACGCGACCCGGCGGAAGCGATGCGCGTCAACGTGGGCGGCACGGCGGTCCTCCTCGACGCGATCCGCCACCGCGCCCGGCCGCCCGTCGTCCTCGTGACCGGCTCGTCGGAGGTCTACGGCCGGCCCGCGCCCGGAGACCTGCCGCTTCGGGAGGACGCACCACTCCTGCCGGTCGCCCCGTACGGGCTCTCCAAGCTGGCCCAGGAAGCGATCGCGCTGGAGCTGGCCGGCGCCCACGACCTGACGGTCGTGGTGACGCGCTCGTTCAACCACATCGGGCCGGGGCAGCGTGCGGACTTCGTCGTGCCGGCCCTCGCGCAACGCGTGCTCGCGGCGCGCGGGGGAGCGGCGGCGGCCGTCCGGATCGGCAACGCGGACGTCCGGCGCGACTTCACGGACGTCCGGGACGTTGTCCGCGCGTACCGGCTCCTGCTGGAGGCCGGGGCGGGCGGGGCGCTCCGGGGGCGGAGATCGATCGTGAACGTCGCGTCCGGTCGTGCGGTCTCGATCCGGTCGATCGCGGAGGAGCTGATGCGGCTCGCGGGCTGCGTCGCACCGCTCCACGTGGACCCCGAGCTGGTCAGGGCGGACGACCCGCCGGAGATCACCGGCGACGCGAGCCTCCTGCGCGCGCTGACCGGCTGGTCGCCGGTGATCCCGCTGGAGCGGACGCTCGCGGAGATCGTCGCGGACCTCGAGGGGGCGCCAGAGTGATCGTGGGATCGCCGCAGGACGGGGAGCGCCCGGGCTGCGCGGCGGCCGGGGCGGTGACGGGCGCGCGGCCGTCGGTCGCGATCCTCGTTGACGACCTCGCGACGTGGGTCGTCGGCGGGCTCCAGCCGACCGGCATCCAGCGGGTCGTGTCGGAGCTGCTGGACACCGCGCTTGAGCGGCCGGACATCCGCGCGTGGCCGGCCGTGTCCGTGTTCGGGACCGCCGGGAGCGGTCGACCCCGCCTCGCCGAGGTCGCACGCGCCGCGCTGACCTGGGGGCCAAGGACCGACGAGCCGGGCACGCGGCTGCGGCTGCTCCGCTCGGCG
>JALOOH010000243.1 GCA_025454515.1 Chloroflexota bacterium | reverse complement strand
GGCACGAGCGGCTCGCCCCGCAGGACGCGCGCGAGGTACTCGCCCGTGGCTGACCCCGACGTCCCGGCGACGGCCTCGGGTGTCCCCTCCGCGATCACCAGGCCGCCTCGGTGGCCGCCCTCCGGCCCGAGGTCCACGATCCAGTCGGCCGTCTTGATGACGTCGAGGTTGTGCTCGATGACGACGACCGTGTTGCCGGCGTCCACGAGCCGGTGCAGCACCTGCAGGAGCTTCTCCACGTCGGCGAAGTGCAGCCCGGTGGTGGGCTCGTCGAGGACGTAGAGCGTCCTCCCCGTCGCGCGACGGGAGAGCTCGGTGGCCAGCTTCACCCGCTGCGCTTCGCCGCCCGAGAGCGTGGTCGCAGGCTGGCCGAGGTGGACGTATCCCAGGCCCACGTCGTTGAGCGTCCGCAGCTTCCCCGCCACCGTCGGCACCGCGGAGAAGAAGTCGAGCGCCTCCTCGATCGTCATGTCCAGGACGTCGGCGATCGACCGGCCCTTGTAGTGGATCTCGAGCGCCTCGCGGTTGTATCGCCGGCCCTTGCAGACCTCGCACGGCACGTACACGTCCGGCAGGAACTGCATCTCGATCTTCAGGATCCCGTCGCCCTTGCAGTTCTCGCAGCGGCCGCCCTTCACGTTGAAGCTGAACCGCCCTGGGCCGTACCCGCGGACGCGTGCTTCGGGCACGCCCGCGAACAGCTCGCGGATCGGGGCGAAGAGGCCCGTGTACGTCGCGGGGTTGGAGCGCGGCGTCCGGCCGATGGGGCTCTGGTCGATCTCGATCACCTTGTCGACGAGGTCCACACCGTCCACGGCGTCGTGCGCCCCGGGCGTCTCGCGCGCGCCGCTGAGACGCCGCGCGACCGCCCGGAACAGGATCTCCGTGACGAGCGTGCTCTTGCCCGAGCCGGAGACCCCGGTGACGGCGACGAACCGGCCGAGCGGGAACGCGACGGTGATGTCCTTGAGGTTGTGCTCGCGCGCGCCGCGCACGACGAGCGCGCTTCCGTTGCCGGTGCGGCGCTCCGCCGGGATGGGGACCGCCCGGTCGCCCCGCAGGTACGCGCCGGTGATCGAGCGCGGCTCGGCGAGCAGCGCCTCGAGCGGCCCGGAGGCCACGACCTCGCCGCCGTGCTCCCCCGCCCCGGGCCCGATGTCCACGAGCCAGTCGGCCGTCCGGATCGTCTCCTCGTCGTGCTCGACGACGATGAGCGTGTTCCCGAGGTCGCGGAGGCGCGTGAGCGTGGCGATGAGCTTCGCGTTGTCGCGCTGGTGGAGCCCGATCGAGGGCTCGTCGAGGATGTACAGCACGCCCATGAGGCTCGAGCCGATCTGCGTGGCAAGCCGGATCCGCTGCGCCTCGCCCCCCGAGAGCGTCTGGCTCGTCCGGTCCACCGTGAGGTAGTCCAGGCCGACGTCCACGAGGAACCCGAGGCGGGCCGCGATCTCCTTGAGGACCATCCGAGCGATCGTCCGCTCGCGCTCCGACAGGCGCGCCCCGAGCGTGGTTGCCCACGCGTACGCGTCCGACACCGAGAGCGTGGAGACCTCCCAGATGCTCCGACCGTCCACCGAGACGGCGAGGGCCTCCGGGCGAAGCCGCTTCCCGCCGCAGGTGGGGCACGGCCGCTCGACCATGTACCGCTCGAGCTCGCCCTTCATGAACTCGCTCTCGGTCTCGCGGTACCGCCGCTCCAGGTTGACGGCGAGGCCCTCGTACGTGGCGTTGTACGTGTTCTCGCCGCGCTCGTGCCGGTAGCCGATGACGACCTGCTCGCCCCGCGGCGCGAACAGGGTGTACTCGACCGCCTCCGGCGGGAGGTCCTTCACCGGGGCGTGGAAGTCCCACCCGTACCGGTCGAAGAGCGCCTCGAGGATCCGCAGGTACCAGCCGTCGGCCATCGGCATCCGCGACCACGGGACGAGCGCGCCGTCCGCGATGGAGACGTCGCGGTTCGGGATGAGGCGGTCCGGGTCGATCTCCAGGCGGGTCCCGATCCCCGTGCAGGCGGGGCAGGCGCCGTGCGGCGAGTTGAAGGAGAAGGAGCGCGGCTCCAGCTCGTCGATCGTCGTGCCGTCGTACGGGCAGCTGTAGCGCTCGCTGTACCGCCTCTCCTCGAAGTCGGGCGGCTCGCCCTCGCGCGGCGCCGGCGCGATGAGGACGACCCCCTCGCCGAGGCGGAGCGCGGTCTCGACGGAATCGGCGAGGCGGGCCGAATCGGGCGGCGGGATCGGCGTCCCGGTGGCGGGGTCGAGCGGCCGACCCTCCGCGTCCCGGGGCGCGTCCTCCGGCGCCTCCGGACCGCGGACGACGAAACGGTCCACCACGACCTCGATCGTGTGTCGCCTGTACTTGTCCAGCGTGGGCGCGTCCGCAAGGTCGTACAGCTCGCCGTCCACGCGGACGCGGACGAAGCCCTGCCGGCGCGCGGCCTCGAAGACCCGGTCGCCCTCGGTCTTGCGGTCCTTCACCAGGGGGCCGAGGACCATGAGCCGCGTCCCTTCGGGCAGCCGGTAGACCTGGTCCACGATCTGCTGGACGCTCTGGCGCTCGATCTCGCGGCCGCACGTGGGGCAGTGCGGGTGCCCGATGCGGGCGAAGAGCAGGCGGAGGTGGTCGTAGATCTCCGTGACGGTGCCGACGGTGGACCGCGGGTTCCGGCTCGCCCCCTTCTGGTCGATGGAGATGGCCGGCGAGAGCCCGTCGATCTGGTCGACGTCCGGCTTCTCCATCTGCCCGAGGAACTGCCGGGCGTACGCGGAGAGGCTCTCGACGTACCGGCGCTGGCCCTCGGCGTAGATGGTGTCGAACGCCAGGCTGCTCTTCCCCGAGCCGGACAGTCCGGTGATGACGATGAGCCGGTCGCGCGGGAACGCGACGGTGATGTCCTTGAGGTTGTGCTCGCGCGCGCCGCGCACGACGATCGAGTCCTGGGGCACGGGCCCAGTGTAGCGCAGACCCGGGCTTTAGAACAGACGTTCGTCGCCGCCGCACCGGGCGGAGCCGCCTGCGGCAGGGGCCGCGGCCGAGGAGCGCCCGCCCCACCGCCCCGCCGAACGCCCCCTACCCGAGCGACGAGCGCAGCTCGCGCACGTTGTCCCGGAGGATGACGACGCCCACCGCGACGACCGACAGCGCCAGCACGAGCACCAGGTTCTGTGCC
>JALOOH010000073.1 GCA_025454515.1 Chloroflexota bacterium | reverse complement strand
TCGTGGATCTGGGCCGGCCCGAGGGGCTCGCCCGGGGGCACGAGCTCGTCGCCGGTGGAGATCACGGCCACGCGCGGCCGCCGGTGGGCCTCCACGCGGGCGATCCCGGTGGCGGCGAGCAGCGCGATCGCCGCAGGGTCGCACGCACGGCCGCGGTCGAGCAGGTGCGCGCCCTCGCGCACGTCCGTGCCGGCCGCGCGTACGTTCGTGCCGGCCCGGAGGGCGGCCCGGATCGCCACCGTCTCGGGGATCGCCGAGGCGCCGGGCGACGCGTCCGTGTCCTCCACGGGGACCACCGCGTCGGCGCCGGGCGGCATCATCGCGCCGGTCATGATGCGGAGCGCGGCGCCCGGCCCCACCGACGCCTCGGGCGCGCGGCCGGCCGGCACCTCTCCGAGGACGCGAAGCACGGCCGGGGAGGCGGCCGACGCGCCGGCGACGTCCGCCGCGACGACCGCGAAGCCGTCCATGGCGCTGTTCGCCCAGGTCGGGACCGTCAGCGGCGACCGGACCGGCGCAGCGAGGACGAGGCCGTCGGCGTCCGCCAGGTCGACCGTGACCGCGGGCAGCGCGACGACGCCGTCGAGGACCCGCGCCTGGGCCTCGTCGAGCGGGATGAGGTCCGGCAGCTCGGATGCGGACACGGGGCGGCTCCCTCCGATCGGCCGGGGCGCCGCGACACGCGTCATCCGCACCCCGGGGAGCCCAGCATAGCGCGCGCACCGCCGCGGCCCGTCGCGCCCGCCCCGGCGACCCGCGGCCCGCCGCGCCATCTGGCACGATGGCCGGGGTGGGGGACGCGGCGAGGGAGTGACGACGGTGAGCTACACGTACGCGGTCGTCGGCGCCGGGCGCCAGGGGACGGCCGCCGGCTACGACATGGCCCGATTCGGCGACGCGGCCGAGGTCCGGTTCGCGGATGCGGACGTCGACGCGGCCCGACGTGCGGCCGGCCGCGTGAACGGCCTGCTCGGGTCCGCGGTCTGCTCCGCGCACGCCGTGGACGTCGCGGACGCGGCGGCGCTCCGCGCCTTCCTCGAGCCGGTGGATTCGTTCCTCTCGGCCGTCCCGTACTGGCTCAACCCCGGGATCGCTCGCGTCGCGATCGAGGCCCGCGCGAGCATGACCGATCTGGGCGGCAACACGGACCTCGTCCGCGAGCAGCTCGCGCTGAGCCCGCTCGCCGAGGCGGCGGGGATCGCCATGATCCCGGACTGCGGCCAGGTCCCCGGCATGGGCACCTGCCTCTCCACGTACGCCATGTCGCTCCTCGACGAGGCCGACGAGGTGACGTTCTGGGACGGCGGCAACCCGCTCCATCCGGTCCCGCCGTTCGACTACACGCTGACGTTCAACATCGCGGGCCTCACGAACGAGTACTACGGCGTCGCCCACTTCATCCGCGACGGCCGCCGTGTCGAGGTCCCCACGTTCCAGGTGGAGGACTACGAGACGGTCGACTTCCCGGAGCCCATCGGGCGGATGGAGGCGTTCGTCGCCGGCGGTGGCACGTCCACGATGCCGTGGACGTTCGAGGGGCGCCTGACGACGCTGTGGAACAAGACGCTGCGCTGGCCCGGGCACTTCGCCGCGTGGAAGGCGTACATGGACGCCGGCCTGCTCGAGACCGAGCCGGTGGACGTCGGGGGGACGCGCGTCGTCCCGCGGGACGTCCTGCACGCGCTCCTCGACCCGAAGCTGCGAGCGGCTCCCGGCGACCCGGACCTCGTGATCGTCCGCGTCCTCGCGCGCGGGCGGAAGGACGGGCGCCCGGCCGGCGTCGTCGTCGAGCTCATCGACCGGATGGACCCGGAGACCGGCTTCACGGCGATGGAGCGGACGACGGGCTGGGACGGCTCGATCAAGGCGATCATGAACGCACGGGGGATCACGCCCCGCGGCGCAGTCCCGGCCGAGCTCGCGGTCCCGCCCGCGCTCTACGCCGACGCGCTCCGCCAGCGGGGCTTCAGCCTGACGGTCACGCCGGCGGAAGGGTAGCCGGGCGAGGAGGGTCCCATGGCGGAGCAGCGCATCCGGATCGGCGTCATCGGGCTGGGGCTCATCGCGCAGGCCGTCCACCTGCCGAATCTCCAGACCTTGCGCGACCGGTTCGTGGTCACCCACGTCTGCGACCTCTCGGAGACCCTCGCACGTGCGATCGCCGCCGACCTGCCGACGCCGGCGCGGATCTCGACGGACTGGCGGTCCGTGCTCGACGACGCGGAGGTGGACGCGGTCCTGGTGATGACGCCCGGCGCGCACGGGCCCATCGCGCTCGCCGCGATGGAGGCCGGCAGGCACGCGATCGTCGAGAAGCCGCTCTCGGTGACGATCCGCGAGGCGCGCGAGATCGAGGCCGCCGCCGCACGGGCCGGGCGCGTCCTCCAGGTGGCGTACATGAAGATGTACGACCCGGCGGTCGGCCCCGCCCGCGACGCGCTCGTGGACCTGGGCGAGCGCCGCGTCGTCCGCATCACCGTCCTGCACCCAGCCGATGCGCCGCAGTTCGCACACGTCCCCGTGCGGCGCGGATCGGACGTGGACCGGGCCGCGATCGATGCGGCCGTCGCGTACGAGGACGCCCGGGCGCGGGAGGCGGTCCTGGGCGCGCCGAAGGCGCTGCGCGACCTCTACCTCGGGACGATGCTCGGCTCGGTCTCCCACGAGCTCTCGCTCATGCGCGCCCTCGGCCTGCCGCTCCCACGCCGGTTCGACTTCGGGCGTGCATTTCCGTTCGACCTCGACGCCCCGGGTGACGACCCCGCCAGCCTCCACGGCGTCGCCGGCCTCGGCGACGGGGAGCTGCTCGAGGTGAGCTGGAACTACCTCCCGCGCTATCCCGACTACGCCGAGGAGATCGCGGTCTTCGGGCAGGACGGACGGATCCGCCTGTCGATGCCAGGGCCGTACCTGCCGGCGCATCGCGCGGAGCTGAGCGTCCAGCTGTCCGACGGCGAGATCCGTCGCGACACGGTCTCCCGTGCCGGGCACACGACCGCGTTCGTCCGCGAGCTGGCCGCATTCGCCGATTCCGTGGCGGACGGGCGGCCCGTCCTCTCCGACGTCGCGGGTGCCGCGGCCGACACCGCGGCGCTGCAGGCATTCACGGCGGCGGTCGGCCGCGACCTGGGCCTCGACGTCCTGACGGAGGACGCCGGGACGGAGGACGCAGGGACGGGATCGGTCGACTGACGAGCTCGCGACGGCGTACGCTGCCGCGCGCAGGGAGGTCCGCGGGCGGGATCCGCGGCGCGCGATCGACGGGCCCGACGCGCCCACCGGGAGAGACGCACATGACGACGATCGACCCGCGCGACACGCTGCCGGCGGAGAGCCCGGCGCTCCAGGCGCTCCAGCGGGGGCGCGAGGTCCGACAGCGCGTCCCGCGACGAGCGCACGCGTCCTTCGAGATGCGCGACCCCGACGTCGCGGTCGAGCGGGTGCTCGCGTCCAACGCGGGCCGCCTCGACGATCTCGTGCCCGTGCGGATGGGGCGGATGGCCGTGTCCCCGTTCGCGTTCCTCCGCGGGTCCGCCAGCGCGATGGCCGCCGACATCGCCGGCACGCCGACCACGGACATCCGCGTCCAGCTGTGCGGCGACGCGCACCTCGCGAACTTCGGCGCCTTCGCGAGCCCCGAGCGCCGCCTGGTGTTCGACCTGAACGACTTCGACGAGACGCACCCCGGTCCATGGGAGTGGGACGTGAAGCGGCTCGTCGCCAGCTTCGTCGTCGCGTCGCGCGAGAACGGGTACCCGGAGCCCACCTGTCGCGAGATGGCATGGACGGCCGCCAGGACGTATCGCCAGTGGATGCGCCGGTACGCGGGGATGCGCGCGCTCGACGTCTGGTATGCGCACATCCCGATCACCGAGATCATCACCAGGGTCGAGGACGCGCGGCGGAAGACCGGGCTGCGGATCTCGCTCCAGGACGCGCAGCGACGCGACCACATGGCCGCCCTGGGCAAGCTCTCCCGGAAGGAGTCCGGGGACGGGTGGCTCTTCCGGGACAAGCCGCCGCTCCTCATCCGCCTGAAGAGCGACGACGTGCGTCGGTCCGTCGTGCCGCACATGCGCGACCTCTACGTCCGGTCGCTGCCGGCCGACCGCCGGGTGCTCGTCGAGAAGTACCGCCTTCTCGACGTCGCCCTCAAGGTCGTCGGCGTGGGGAGCGTGGGGACCCGCTGCTACGTCGCGCTCTTCGCCGGGCCCGCCGGTGGGCCGCTCGTGCTCCAGGTGAAGGAGGCGCGCGAATCGGTCATCGCGCCCTACGTGCGCACGCGCTTGCGAAGGCACCAGGGCGAGCGAGTCGTGACGGGCCAGCGGATCATGCAGGCCTTCTCGGACATCTTCCTCGGCTGGACCCACTCGCCCGTCCAGGACAACGACTTCTACGTCCGCCAGCTGTACGACATGAAGTACGCGTTCGACATCGAGGACCTGATGCCCGTCGGCATGCAGCTCACCGCCGAGGTCTGCGGCTGGGCTCTCGCTCGTGCGCACGCACGCTCGGGGAACCCGGCGACGATCGCCGGGTACCTGGGACGCGGCTCGGCCTTCGAGGACGCGATGGCCGTCTTCGCGGCACGGTACGCCGACCAGACCGAGGCGGACCACGCGGCGTTCGTGCGGGCGATCGATGCGGGCCGCATCGCGGCGGTCACCGGGATCTGAGAACGATGACGCTGCACGTCTCGGAGATCGTCATCGACTGCGCCGACCACGGCGCCGTCGTGGAGTTCTGGGCCGCCGCGATGGCCTACACCCGCCAGGACGTGAATGACCAGTACGTGGCGCTGGTCCCGTCCGGCCCGCCCGAGCCGGGACGGCCGTCGCTCCTCTTCCAGAAGGTCCCCGAGGCGAAGGTCGTGAAGAACCGCGTCCATCTCGACCTGCGCGCCGAGGTGATGGCCGACGAGGTCGCCCGCCTCACGGGGCTCGGCGCGACCGCGGTCGTCGAGCGCTCTCTGGGCAGGCTGCGCTGGACGGTGATGACGGACCCCGAGGGGAACGAGTTCTGCGTGTCGAGCGGCTGAGGAGGGCGCTACGGGGCGGCGAACGACAGGCTGGCGATGACGGGTGCCACCTCGTTGACGAGACCCGGGTAGATCGAGCCGTCGGTCGCCGACGTGTTCACCGTGATGGTCCCGCCGCCGGGCAGGTCGAGGAACTGCAGCCGGAGCTTCTCCGTGCCGAAGACGACCCAGCGGATCGTGCCCGACTCGTTGGCCAGGAGCGACACGGCCGGGGCGCCGTTGGCGAACGGGCAGGACGTGGTCCACGATGGCGCGAGCGACGCCTCCACTTCGTACCCGGAGAGCCCGCCCACCGTCACCGGCTCGGGCTCCGTCGCCGTGAGTCCGGGGCGTGCCGCCACCCAGCCGGCGAGCGACCGGGCGTCCGAGTCGACGCCCGCCTCCGGCCTGGTCGTGCACGCCGGGTCCTGCATCGCCGCGGCCACGTCGCGGAAGAGGTAGATGCCGGCGACGTCCGTCGGGACCGGTGATGAGCCCGCGTCCGTGACGAGCGGGGAGATCGTCAGCGCGTCCGCCTGGTCCATCGTCACCGTCCAGTTCCCCGGGACCGTGACGGTCGTGGTCGGCTGGAACGCCGCGGAGGTGTAGCGCGCCGCGACGGGCGCCGACGACGGCGTCGAGCCCGACCCGTTCATCGCGCCGGAGCCGAGCGTGGCGAGGAGGATCCCGGCGACCATCCCGCCCACGACGAGGACGACGGCCGCGATCCCGAGAGTGCGCCGATCCACGCGCGAGGAACCTCCTGTCCGGGCTGACGGTCGCGGCACGGGCTCATCCCCGCCCAGCCGATGCGGGAGAGTCTACCGGCGGAGGCCCGGCGGTGCCTCAGGGCCGGGACGGCGGCCGCTGGACGAGGCTGCGCTCCGGCGCCCACCGGAGGGCGATGCGGCGGTCGGCCCGGGCCGGGACGACGTCCGCGACGGCGACCCCGACCGACCCGTACGGCAACGACGCGAGCAGCCTCCCGTCCGGCCCGACGATGCACGTCGCGGACCCCTGGTCCGGTGATGCGACGTTCGCCTGGGCGACGTACACGGAGTTCTCGAGGGCGCGCACCAGCAGCGCCTTCTCGTTGTACGGGCTCGTCGCGTCGCACCAGCGCTCCGGGAGCGAGCCGTCGTCGGTGGTCACCCAGTGGGGCACGAAGAGGACCCGAGCGCCGGCGAGGACGAGCGACCGCGAGATCTCCGGGTAGCGGAAGGCCTCGTGGCAGATCGCGATGCCGAACGTCAGGCCGGCCACGGCGAACGTCCGGCGCCCCGCGCCGGGGACGTAGTCGGCCTCCTCGCTCGGGTCGATCTGCGTCTTCGCCTGCACGCCCACCTCGGTCCCGCCCGCGTCGAAGACATGGGCCACGATCTCGCGCCCGGCCGGCGTGGGACGCTCGGCGCCCACGATCGCCGCGATCCCGGCACGCGCCGCGGCGTCGCCGACCGCACGCACAGCCGCGTCGACGGCGGCACGTGGGACTTCGGGCACCGCGCGGGGCTGGCTGCGATGGCCGGGCAGCGCCGTCTCGGGCAGGCAGACGATGCGGGCGCCGCGTCGCGCGGCCTCCTCCACCGCCGCGATCGCCGCGGGCACCGCCTCCTCCAATGTGGCGGTCGGTGGGGTGGACGCCACGGCGATGCGGATCGGCGCACCGTCGTCGGCCGGCTCGGCGTCGCCGCCGCGCGCGTCGGCGGGGTCGGCCGCGAGGGCCTGGGTCGTCTCGGTGTCGTGCATCGTCGGCATGCGGGCCTCCCCGTGGGCGATGAAGCGTAGCGCACGCTCCCCGGATCAGGGCCCGCCCGCCGACCTTCCTCCGCCGGCAGGGACGGCGGCGCGCGCGGCGCGATCGGCCGTGTCGATGAGCGCGACGACCGCGACGATCGCCGTGCCCGCGAGCCACCCGGCCACCACGTCCGACGGGTGGTGGACGCCCAGCGCGACCCGCGACAGCCCGACGAGGGCGATGAGCATGACCAGGGTGGCCGTCCCGGCGAATCGCGCGCGCCACGGGAGCCAGCTGCGCCAGACGAGGAGGGCCGCGATCCCGTACGTCACCGTGCTGTTGAGCGCGTGCCCGGACGGGAAGCTGAAGCCGAAGGCATCGGCGAGCGGGTCGGGGGGCCGGGGTCGGGCCACCGCATCCTTGAGCGTGTCGGTCAGGACCGAGGCGCCGATGAGGGCCACGGCGACCACGAGCGCCATCCTGGCGCGCCCGACGGCAACGAGCCCCAGGACGAGCGCGACCCCGACCGGCACGAGGACCCATCCACCCACCTGCGTGACGGCGCCCCACGACGCGACCGGCAGGGGGAGAGCGCGGACCGCCTCTGCCACGGCCCGGTCCACCGCGCCGGTCCCGGGTCCGGCCACGAGCGCCGCGACGACGAGGAAGCCGATCGCGCTCGCGACGCCCGCGCGGAGCCACGGCTCGTCGAGGAGCGACCGCCATCGATCCATCGGCCGAGGATACGCGGAGCGGGCGCCCCGCTACCATCCGCTCGACCCGCATCCGCCCGACGAGAACGCAGCGTCGCATGCCCACCCCCTCGCCCGCCGACCTCCGCGCGTTCGTGCGGCGCCACACGCGCCTCGCGGCGGTGCCCGGCATCCCCGGCGTCCGCCTGCACCTGGCGCACGACGTGGCGCGCGTGAGCCGGGCGGCCTCGGTCGAGCTGGGCCTCGCCGACGCCGACCTCCCGTACTGGGCGTTCGCGTGGGCCGGCGGCCTCGCCATCGCGCGTCACCTCCTGGATCATCCGTCGGAGGTCGCCGGCCGCACCGTCGTGGACGTGGCCACCGGCTCCGGCCTGTGCGCGATCGCCGCGTCGCGCGCCGGCGCGGCGTCGGTCCACGCGTTCGACGTCGACCCGCTCTCGCGCGCCGCGGTCGAGGTCAACGCCCGGGCGAACGGCGTGCGCGTCGGGTTCCGCCTCCGCGACCCGCTGGACGAGCCGCCGCCCCCCTGCGACGTGCTGCTCGCAGGGGACGTCCTCTACCAGCAGGCGATGGCCGCCCGGATCCTCCCGTGGCTCCAGCGGGCGGCCGAGCGCGGCACGCGCGTCCTGCTCGGCGACCCCGGCCGCACCTACCTCCCACCCGGGCTCGAGCCGGTCGCCACGTACCGCGTCCACACGAGCCTCGAGCTCGAGGATGCGGACGAGAAGGCATCCACCGTCTTCACCATCCCGGCGAGCCGGACCGGTCCCCCGGCCGAGCCCGGCGCCTTGCGGGCCGGCGGCGCCCGAGCCCGCGTCAGCGAGGACGCAGAGGGAGCGTCCTGAAGGCTGCCACCGTCGCGCCCACGGCCGCGATGACCGGCGCGCGCTCCGCGCTCGATCCCGTCGCGTACCCGTCGGCGCCGGTGAACGCCAGCGCCTCGCCGACCGTGGCCGGGTCTGCGAGCGGGCCACCGTGGAGCACGACGATCGCCGACGCGTCGGCCGCCCTTGCCGCCGCGGTCATCGCCGCGAACCGGTCGAACGCCGCCGTCCGCGCGTCGTCCGCCGCGCCGCCGGCCGTGATCCCCGCCATCGCGCCGATCACGTCCACGCCCGCGCCCAGGAGCGTCCGCACCTCCTCCTCGTCGAACGCCCAGCCCAGCGTGACCATCCCGCGGCGGCGCGCCTCGGCGAGCATCGCGACCTCGCGCGCGAACCCGTACCCGGCCCTGTCGAGGTCGGCCCGCATCTCCGCGGTGTAGATGCCCACGAACGGCTCGTTCGTCAGGCCCGCCGCACCGCCGTCGAGCGCCCCCCCGACCAGGCGGTCGATCGACCGTCGGGGGTCGTGCGCGCCCAGGCCCGCGATCACCGGCACCGCGCCGGACCGCCCGACCACCTGCGGGAGGAGGTCGAGCGTGACGGCGTTCGTGTCGTCGTACGGCATGAAGGCGAGGGCCGTGGGCACGCCGAGGATCCGGTAGATCGCCGTGGAGTACGTGGCGATCAGGTCCGCCCCGCCCGCGGCGGCCCCGGCGGCCGTGAGGCCGCTGCCGACGCCGGCGACCACCACCGCGCCTCCGCCGGCGACCCGCGCGTGCAGCGCGGAGATGATGGGATCGCGCGTCATGACGCCGCCTCCGTCGTCTCAGTGGCCTCGCCGGCACCGTCGCGGTCCGCCCGGAGACGCAGGAACGTCTCCACCGCCGCATCGGCGAAGGCCGGGTCGTTGATGTTCGCGTCCACCTCGCGAAGGACGATCCCCGGGCGCAGGGTGCCGCGGACCGCGTCGAACAGGACCGCGTCCGCCTCGGTCCCCATCGCTCAGCCCGCCGTGCGCGTCGCGCGCGGGCTCAGTGCCTTGAATTCGCGGACGACGCCGGATACCGCCCGCTCCACCGGCAGGCGCTCGATCGAGGAGGCGCCCAGGTACCCGACGACGTCCGTGCGCTCGAAGACGGTCCGCACGCTCTCGGGATCCTCGAACGGCCCGCCGTGCGCGACCACGAGCACGTCCGCCCGGCCCGACTTCGCCGCCTCGAGCATCGCCTGCGTCGCGTCGCAGGCGGCGCCGAGATCGAGCGTCGCCTCCGCGCCGATCCACCCGCCCGATGTCAGGCCCACGTGCGCACCCACGATGTCGGCTCCGGCCTCGGCCATCGCCTTCGCCTCGTCGGTCGAGAACGCGTACGCCACGGTGAAGACGTCGCGGTCGCGGCACATGCGGACGAGGTCGATCTCGCGCGGGTAGCCCAGGCTCGTCGCGTCGATGTGCGCCCGGAACCGCCCGTCGTAGAGGCCGGTGGTGGGGACGTTCGTGATCCCCGAGAAGCCGAGCGAAATGAACTCGTCGATGAGGCGCGGGATGTCCCGGAATGGGTCCGCGGCGCCGATCCCGCCGATCACGGGGGTGTCGTCCACCGCGTTGAGGATCTCGCGGCCGAGCTCCACCGTGATGGCGTTCGAATCGCCGTACGCGAGGTACCCGGCGAGCGATCCGTGCCCGGCCATCCGGAACGGGCCCGTGTTGTAGGCCATGAGGATGTCGATGCCGCCGCGCTCGGCGGCCTTGGCGACGAGGCCGATCCCGGCGCCGCCCATGACGATGGGCTCGCCCCGGTCCATCACCGCGCGAAGACGGGCGTGGATCTCCCCCCGGTCGAACTGACGCATGGCTGCTCTCCTGGCGGCCCGGCGGCCCCGCGCGCGGGCGATGGGCGGGACGTCCGCCCATCGTAGCGAGACCCGGCCCTCGCGTCGGGGCCCGCCGCCGCGCCGGCCTCGCGCTACTCGAGCGCCACCGCGTCCTCGGCGACGCGAAGGTCCTCCTCAAGGATCGGAGCGGCCACCTCCGCGCGCGGATCGCGGCGCTGGACGAGCACGACCGCGGCCAGCACGAGCACGATCCCGGCGACCTGCTGGGGGACGAGCGTCTGGCCCAGCACCAGGGCGGCGACGATGACCGCCGAGACCGGCTCCGCCAGCATGAGGATGGCGCCGCGCGTCGCGCCCACGATCCGGACGCCGCTGATCACCCAGATCTTCGGGAGCGCGGCGCCGAACGAGCCGACGAACAGGATGGCCACCCAGGCGACCGGCGAGAGCACCCACGAGCCCACCGCGCCGGTGCCGTATGCGACGAGCGCCGCGGTCCCCGAGATGACGAAGCCGCCGCTGAGGACGCAGGCCGTCGCCTGCGCGGACGGGACGCGGTCGAACCCGCCCTTCACGATCATCAGGTAGGCCGCATGACCCACCGCGGCGAGCAGGGCGAGCGCGACGCCGGCCGCCGAGGCCCGCGCCTCGGGCCCCACCTGCGCGCCGAGCACGA
>JALOOH010000003.1 GCA_025454515.1 Chloroflexota bacterium | reverse complement strand
GCGTTCTCGGCCGCGGACCTCGTGCGCCTCGCGGAGCTGGTGGACGCCGGGGCGATCGCGCCGGTGATCGACCGCGTCTACCCGCTGGAGCGGATCGCGGACGCGCACCGGTACGTGGAGGCGGACCACAAGCGGGGCAACGTGGTGATCACGATCGCCTGACGGACCGCGGTCCGAGCCCGGCCGCCGCGCCAGGCACCTCATGTAGCCTTGCGACGAGCGACCGCCACGGCCGCCGGGCACGTCGGAGGCACCCAGACAGCAGGATGGCCGCGATCATCGCGCACCGGGGCGCACGAAGCCTGGCGCCGGAGAACACCCTCGCCGCCGCGCGGAAGGCGCACGCGGTCGGCGCCGACCTGTGGGAGACCGACGTGGCGGTCTCCGCGGACGGCCAGCTCTTCCTCATGCACGACGACGCGATGACGCGCACGACCGACGTCGCGGACAGGTTCCCCGGCCGCGTCCCCGCGCCGTTCTCGACGTACACCCTGGCCGAGATCCGCACGCTCGACGCCGGGTCCTGGTTCGAGCGCGACGACCCCTTCGGGCAGGTCGCCGCCGGCGCCGTGACGCGCGCGGAGCTCGATCGCTACGTCGGCGAGAAGGTCCCCACCCTGCGCGAGGCCTTCGAGCTCACGCTCGAGCTCGACTGGCGCCTGAACCTGGAGCTCAAGGCCCAGCCCCGTCCCAACGACACGTTCGACGAGGTGGGCGCCGTCCTCGCGCTCGCGGACGAGGTGGGGATCGGCCCCGACCACCTGCTCTTCTCCTCCGCCCGACACGAGTGGCTGAAGGCGGTGAGGCAGCGCCGGCCGGATCTCGAGGTGCAGGCGATCCTGGGCCTCTTCCCCGAGGACCCGATCGACTTCGGCGACCCGTTCTTCGAGGCCTTCAACCCGCGGATCACGCGCGTCTCGATCGAGGAGATCGGGGAGCAGATCGCCCGCGGGATCCGGCTCAACCCGTACACGGTCAACGACCCCGACGAGATGGCACGGCTCGCCCGGATGGGCATCGCCGGCCTGATCACCGACTTCCCGCAGCTCGGAGCACGCGCATGACCTCGCCCACCACCCTGGCGCCTCGCCGGTTCCTCATCGTCAACTGCTACCCGGCCGCCAGCCGCGAGAACTTCGATCGCTCCGACGTGGGCCACCCCCACGACCTGTTCCGGGACTTCCTCCGGCGCGAGGCGCCCAACGCGACGTCCGAGATCGTCTTCGTCGCCGATCCCGACTTCGCCCTGCCGGCGGGCTCATCCATCGCCGACTTCGACGGGTTCATCTGGACCGGGTCCGACCTGACCGTCTACCGGACGGACGACCCGCGCGTGGCCGGCCAGATCGCGTTCGCGACGGAGCTGATGGAGGCAGGGGCGGTCTGCTGGGGCAGCTGCTGGGGGATCCAGCTCGCGTCGCAGGTCGCCGGGGGCGAGGTGGCCGCCAACCCGCGGGGTCGCGAGTGGGGGATCGCACGCGACGTTTCGACGCCTTCATCATGCATCTCGACGAGGTCACGCGGCTCCCCGACGGCACGCCGCTCCTCGCGACCAACGAGCACAGCCACGTGCAGGCCGCGATCGTCGAGGCGGGCGACGGCGTCTTCTGGTCCACCCAGTACCACCCCGAGTACACCCTGCACGAGATGGGGCGCCTCATCGCGGCGCGTGCCAAGCCCCTCGTGCGGGAGGGCATCTTCCCCGACGAGGAGGCCGTCGCCGACTACGCGGCGAAGATGAGGGCCATCGCCGCGGACCCGGGGAGGGCCGACCTGCGCGCCGAGCTCCGCGTCGGCGACGACCTCATCGACCCGGCGATCCGCGAGGTCGAGCTGCGCAACTGGCTGCGCTTCATCGACGCGCGCGCGGGGTAGCGGGGCGCCGGACCGGGACGCCGGGCCGGAGGTTTACAACGTAAGTTAGAATGGGGTGATGACGCGTCGCCCCCGCACCGGCCGCGAGCCCCTGAACCGCGAGCGCGTGCTGCGCGCGGCGATCGACGTCGCCGACGCCGAGGGTCTGGACGCCGTGACGATGCGGCGGGTCGGCCAGGCCCTCGGCGTGGAGGCGATGTCGCTGTACAACCACGTCGACGGGAAGGACGCGCTGCTCGACGGGATGGCGGACCTCCTCGTGGGCGAGATCGAGACGCCGCCCGCCGACGTCGAGTGGAAGGAGGCGCTCCGGCGGAGGGCGTGGAGCGGCCGCGCGACCGTGCGCCGTCACCCGTGGGCGCCCGCCCTGTTCGCCGCCCGGCCGCAGGTGCGCCTGCCGATGGTCGCGTACCTCGACGGCGTCACCGGGTGCCTCCTGGGGGCCGGCTTCTCGCCCCAGCTCGCGCACACGGCGGTCCACGTCCTCGACAGCCGCGTGCTCGGCTTCACCCGGGACCTGTTCGACCCCGGGGTGCAGGGGATGCCGGACCCCGCGCTGCTCGAGGCGATGACCGGGGGGGCCCTTCCGCACTCGCAGCGGATCATGGCGGAGGCCGTCCACGACGACGACGTGGAGTTCGCGTTCGGGCTCGACCTGATCCTCGACGGACTGGAGCGCGCGCGGGACAGCGAGCGCTCCGGCTGAGGATCGGGACCGCCACGGAGATCGCTACGGGGCCCGCGGCTCGAGGATGACCACGGCCGTCTCACGCGACCGGCGTGCGGCGTAGCCGTCGAGGTCCTCGTTGAACGCCGCCCACCGCGCCCAGAGCCGCGGCCGCTCCTCGGCGGTGGCGGCTCGCCCGCGGACCGGGCGCGACCCGCCGGGCAGGTCCACGACCGCGTCCGGGTGCGACTGCAGGTTGAGCCACCACGCCGGCTCCGGGTCGCCCCAGCCGTTCATCGCCAGGGTGACCAGGTCGGGGCCGTCCTCGACGTAGCCCAGGATGGCCACCCGCTCGTCGCCGGAGCGTCGCCCGATCGTCCGCAGCCGCATCATGCCCCACTGGTCGGGGGTCGCCCGCCGCAGCCCGAAGCGGCCGCGCGTGCCCGAGAACGCCGCGCGGTGCAGCACCCAGAACGTGCGGACGAACCATCGCGGCGGCGGCGAGGGCTGCTTCTTCTGCGGCGTCTGCTGGACGGTCATGACTCTCTCCTGCGTCGCGTGTGGGTGAGCCCGGAGGCCCGCGGGCGCGGGGCGGGCGGGCGGCCGATCCTCGCGGTCACTCCGGCCCCTCCGGGTATCCGAAGACCTCGTCGAGCGGCATGCGGAGGACCCGCGCGATCCGGAAGGCCATCTCGAGCGTCGGCGAGTACCGGCCCTGCTCGATCGCGATGATCGTCTGACGGGTCACACCGACCCGGTCGGCGAGCTCCGCCTGGGTCATCTCGCCGGCCGCGAACCGGAGAGCACGGATCGAGTTCGTGACGCGAGTGGGCTTCACCATCGCTGGAACGACCCGTGGTAGGCCGCGATCTTCGTGAACGCGGTGACGGTCGACGCCGCCATGCCGCCGAGGTAGATGGCGTTGGCGATCCAGAACTGCTCGGCCATGGCCATCGAGAGCACCAGCGCGACGCTCGCGCCGGCGATCACCAGCCAGTCGCCGAAGCGCTTCCCGACGCGGTGGATCTCCCGGTCGCGCTCGTCGGTCACGTCCGCCTCCCGGGGGTTGGAGGCGGCGGCCACGACGTTGCCGAGGACGTTCGCGACGACGAAGCCGACGATGGCGAAGATCATCGGCCCGACCCACGCGACCTCGGCGATCGGCTGGCCGAGCACCTGTGGCACGACCAGCGCGAGGTAGACGAGGAACGTCGGCACCGCGACGAACACCTCGACCCAGCTGCTCTTCTCCCCGAACGTCATCCCGCTGCTCCATGTCAAAGATGTTCGACATGGGGAATGTATGCTGTCGCGGACATCATGTCAAGTATCTTTGACTCTCGCTCGCCCACCCGCGGCCGGACCGTCCACGATCCGGACTTCCCACTCGCGGCCGCCGCGCGCAGGCTGCACGCCTCGGGAAGCGGCCCCGCGTCCCCGGCGGCCGAGCTCGACCCGGAGGGGATCGGATGCGTGGACATCCCCGGGACTCCGAACCCGCTCGACCCGAGATGCCCATGGAGAACAGCGTCCGCCGGATCACGGAGCTGATCGAGTCCGAGACGCAGGGTCGCGGTCCGCCTCGTACCGGACGAGGACCACGCCGGAGCGGAACGTCCGCGTCTCGACGAGCCGCAGGCGGATCGGGTCGCGGAGCGCCGGGAACAGCGGCGTGCCCGCCCCGAGGATCACCGGGTGGACGAGGAGCAGGTACTCGTCCACGAGCCCACGTTCGATGAACCGGGCGGCAAGATCCGGGCCTCCGACGCCCAGGTCGCCGGGGAACTCTGCGCGCACCTCGGCGAGCCGCTCCCCGACGTCGCCGGCGACGAGCCGGCTGTTCCACGCGACGGACCGGAGCGACGTGGAGAAGACGATCTTGGGCGTCTCGAGCCAGATCCGGGCGAACTCGCGCATCGTGGCGGTCGCCGCGGGATCGGCGTCGGCGGTCGGCCAGTACGCCGCCATCAGCTCGTACAGTCGCCGCCCGTAGAGGGACGCATCCAGCCGCTGCTCCCGGTCGTTGAACCACGCGTGCAGCTCGTCGTCCACCGAGCCCCACGCGAGGTCCCCGTCGGCGGCCGCCACGAAGCCGTCGAGCGAGACGTTCAGGCAGTAGACCAGCTTCCCCATCGCGCGCCTCCGTGTCTCGTCAGTCGGCCCACGCCAGGGTGATCGCGCGGTCGAGGCCCGGCAGGGGCAGCGACGCCGCCTCGGCCTCCACGGCCTCGCGCTCCGCGCCCGTGAGCGGGCGCCAGGCACGGAGCGCCACCGACGCGTGCGCCCGCCGCCACGTCCCGGCCACCTCGCCGTCGACGAGGATCGCGCCGGGCCACACCCGCGGGGTCCAGAGCTCGCCGCGCCGGGCCGCGTCGGGGACGAGGAGCGCGCGGTCCGCGCCCTGGAGCAGGGAGTGCGCGTCGCCGCTCGGGAGGAGGCGGGCGGGCGCCGCCGGGCCGGGCGGCTGACGGAACGCGGCCTCGTCGGCGGCGAGGATCCACGCGTCGCCGATGGGCGTGCGGACCGGCACGAGCTCGGCCGCGAGCGGGCCGAACGGCGAGCGGCCGCGCGGTGGGCGGATGCCCGCCCACTCCACGAACGACGCCGGCGTGGTGGGCCCGAAGACGTGCAGGTATCGGCGCGCGAGCTCGCGCCGGGCCTCGTCCGCAGAGGTCACGGGCGGCGGCACGGTCCAGACGGTCGGCGGACGGGCGCCGTCCCAGCGGATGAGGACGCGGCCGGTCGGAGCGGCGTAGCGGAGCATGTTCCCGTGGTGGCCCAGGCCGCGCCCCGCCTCGCCGTACGGCATGCGGCGGCCCGCGAGGAACGCGTCGAGGCGGTCCGCCGTCCCCTCCGCCCGGCGGAGCCGGGCACCCTCCTCCGGGAGCCGCCCGAGCGAGAAGACGGGGAGGTCCACCGCGGCGACCACGTAGGCGCTGAACCGGGGGCCCCACAGCTGGACGAGCGACGGATCCTCCCACGCGGTCGGCGACGTCCCGGCGACCCGGGCGTGGATCGAGAGCAGGGCCGCGCGCGGGACGCTGTCCTGGAGGCCGGCCCACGCCGCGCGGCGCAGGGAGTCCGGCCCGGGCGGGAGGCGGCCGTCGAGCGCGCCCGCGCGCCGGCGGAACGCGAGGATCGCGGCGCGGTCGAGGCCGAGGCGGGCTGTCACCGGCCCATCGTGGTCGAGATGTCCGCTTCGTTCCCTGCCGCGTCGGCGAGCGTCCACCACGCGGGCGCGTACGCGTCGCGCACGAGCGTTCCGCCCGCCGCCAGCGCGGCCGCCACGCGGGCCTCGGCCCGATCGTAGGGGACACACACCGCCACGTGGATCGCGCCGCCGCCGCCCGCCCGCGGCTCGCGCATCCCCTCGAACCAGAAAGCCGGCCCGCGGTCCCCCGGGTCCACGAGATCCTCCTCGGGGCTGTCGGCGCGCGGCTCGTAGCCGAGGAGCGCCCGCCAGAAGGGCATGACGGCGGCGGTGTCCGGCGCCCCCGGGATGACCAGCAGCGTCTGGACCGCCGACGGGTCGGACGGGAGACCGAGATCCCGCGCGACCGCCGAGATCGCGCGCGCCGTCTCCACGTCGCGCCGGGACATGCCGAAGTACCCGTCCTCGTAGGTGACGAGCCGGACGGTGACCCCGCCGTCGCGCACGTCGATCGCGGGGCGATGGGCGTCGATCCCGGGCAGGCGACCGACCGCCTCCACCAGGCCGACGGCGTCGGCGAACGTCCCGGTGCGGAAGAATGCGCAGGCGCCTTCGCCCAGGACCCGCCAGTCCTCCGTTCCCCCGGCCTCGTGGAAGTCCCGCGGGCTGATCGCGTCGTCCATGATCCGATGCCTCCGGTCGGGCTGATGTCGCGGCGAGCGTAGCCGCCCGCCGGCGCGCCGACCAGACCGTTCCGGCGACGGGCGCGGCGCCCCGGCCCGACACGGCTCCCCGAATCCCGGGCGACGCCGTCACTCCCCTCACGCGACGAGGCGGACTTCGGTCCCGAAGGCTCTGGCAGTGGGCCGGCCGGGGGAACACGATGGCCCGGTCACCCGCCGCGGCGCCGCCGGGTCGGCCGTGCCCGCGGGACGCACCACGAGGGCCGCACGATGGAACACGAGGTCAAGGTCGGGCACCGCGACGCGATCCTCGTCATCTCCCGACGCAGATCGGTCCGCCTGTCCGGGATCGGCCCGGCGATGGCGCAGGCGTTCGGCGAGGTGTACGGGTACGCCGGGGCCCACGGCGCGCAGCCGAGCGGGCCGCCGTTCGTCATCTACCACGGGATGCCGTCGGACGACGATCCCTTCGACATCGAGGTCTGCGCGCCGGTGGCGCGCGCGGTCGGCGCCCCGGAGGGCTGGGCGGTGACGGAGCTGCCCGCGGGCACGTTCGCCACGCTCCTGCACGTGGGCCCGTACGACACGATCGGCGCCGCGTACTCGGCGATGATGGCGTGGGTGGAAGCGAGCTCCGTGACCGTCGTGGGCCCGCCGCGCGAGGTCTACCTGAGCGAGCCGGACACGCCGCCCGAGCGGATCCGGACGGTCGTGGAGTTCCCGATCGCCGAGGCGCCGGTCCCCGCGGCCGGGTAGGAGCGGGGGCCGCGCCCGCGGCCTCGCACACGACGCGCCACGATCCCCAGCGTGGGCGACGACCGGCGGCGCGGCGTCCCCGCGAGGTCCTCCCATGCGTGCTCCACTGCGAGCCCGTGCCGTCGGAGGAGCGCGCGGAGGTCGGCGAGGGCGTACGCGCGGTCCCACACGCGGTAGGTCGTGATGCGGTCGGCGTCGACGACCGCGTGCTGTGCGAGGTCCAGGTCGGCGCCGAACCGATAGGTGGTCTCGACGACCAGGTGGGGGCCGGGGCGCCAGAAGCCACCCTCCGAGCGCCACACCCCGATCCCGCCGTCCGGGGGGCGGTGGCGGGGCGGCGCATGGACGTCGAAGGCGAAGGCCCCGCCGGGGCGCAGCGCCGCCTGGACCGCGTCGAGCAGCCGGTCGCGCGGGCCGTCGGGCAGGACGCCGACATCGAGGTAGATGAGGACGGCGGCATCGAACGGGCCGCCGAGTCCCTCGGTCGTGTAGTCCGCGACGCGGTAGTCGATCGGGAGTCTCCCCGCTCGGGCGGACGCGACGGCATGGGCGATCGAGCCCGCCGACAGGTCGATCCCGGTCACGCCGACGCCGCGCGCCGCGAAACGTTCGGCGTACAGCCCCGGTCCGCACCCCAGGTCGATGAGCGTGTCCCCCCGGCGGAGCGGGAATGCGCCCGCGAGGTGCGCGACGATCCGGTCGATCGCGTCCGGCCGCCTGCTCGCGGCATCGGTGTCCGGATCGAGGTGCGCGGCGAGCATCCCGCGGGCGATCCAGGGGTCGTCCCAGAACGGCGCGTCGTGGCCCGCGAAGGGCTCCGGTCGCGCGAGGGCACGAGCCAGGGCGTCGGGCGTGAGCGCTGTCGGGCGCGCCCTCATCGTGCGCCCCGCGTCCCTTCGCCAGCCACGCCGCCGTCGGCTGCCACTGCCGCCGCCCGCCGCGCGGCGACCCCCGCGATGACGACGTCGAGGCCGACCGCGAACTGCTCGTCGAGCGATCGCCGCCCGATCGTCGGCGTCACCGCGCGGATCGCCGGGAACCGCTCGGCCGGGAGCGTGGCCATGTACGCCGCGCCGGCTCGCTGGACCGCGACGAACTCGGGGCTCCGGGTGGACGTCGCCATGAACCCGAGGGAGAACAGGTAGAGCGACTGGTACGCGTCGAAGGCGTCGACGGGCGTGAAGCCGGCGTCGAGGAGGATCTCGAGGATCCGCTCGAAGGTCGCCAGGCCGCCCGGACCGAACCGCGCCCGCCCGATGAGCAGGTCCGTCGCGTTCGGGTGCCGAAGGAAGGCGTCGAACATGGCGCGATGGACGTCGCGCAGCTGCGCCTGCCAGTCGCCGGCCCGATCCGGCAGTTCGATCTCCGCGAGCACGGCATGGCCCACGAGCTCGAGCAGCTCGGCCTTGTCCGCCACGTGCCAGTAGAGCGACATCGGCGTCACGCGCAGGTCGTCGGCCAGGCGACGGAGGGACAGGGCGTCCACGCCCTCCGCGTCGATGATCCGCAGCGCGGCGGCCACGATCCGCTCGCGGTCCAGCTGCGGCGCCGGGCCGCGGCGCGCACGGCGCTGGACGTCGCTGCGCCACGGCGGCGTCGGCAGGTGGGGCTCCCGGGCCGTGGCCGCCTCCATCGCGGCGTCGTCGGCCGCCGCGGCGCCGTCGGCCCGCACCGTCGTCTCCCGCTCCGTCATCGGCATGCCCTCGTCGCTCATCCCTCTTGCATTCCTATACGCTGTATGGTAATCATACACCGTACAGTCTACCACCACCCCGGTGGACCACCGCCCGGAGCGCGTTCCCGCCGGGCCCGAGCCGAAGGACAGCGCACCATGACCGTCGCCACAGGGAACCTGGTCGATCGTGGGATCGACCGCTTCGTCCGCTGGGTCATCCTCCCGGTCACGGGCATCGTGCCCGTGCTCATCCGCACCGGCCTCCTCTTCGCCGGGTTCGCCGTCGGGTGGGTCGTCCTCTGGGCGGCGCTGGTGCTCGAGCCCTCGGCGCTCGACGCCGCGTGGGCGGCGATCGCGGGGCAGCCGCTCGCCGTCCAGGCGGTCCTCTGGCTGCTGTTCCTGCCCTTCACGGCCGCGCTGTGGGCGTGGCAGACCGACTGGCCGCT
The DNA here is from genome assembly GCA_025454515.1 of Chloroflexota bacterium. Lineage (GTDB taxonomy): Bacteria > Chloroflexota > Limnocylindria > Limnocylindrales > CSP1-4 > CAIYQJ01. The sequence goes on along the minus strand of JALOOH010000003.1, from coordinate 27,896 downwards.
CGCCGTCCGGGTCGTCCTCGTCGTGGGGATCGGCGCCTGGAACCTGCTCGTCTTCCTCCCCCGCCGTGGGAGCGCCACCCCCGGGAGCGGCGACGCGTCCGGCGATCCGGCGGCGCTTGACGTCCCCGGCGTCGCCGAGTAGCCGCCGAGGCCAGGGCGGCCGCCGGGCAGCCGCCGAGGCCGATCCCGACACCACCCGAAGGAGCATCCCCGTGGACAGCATCGTCACCGCGCTCACCGACGGCCTCGCCGCCCTCGTCGGCGCCGTCACCGCGCCGATCCCGATCCTCGCGTCGAGCGGGATCCTCCTGCTCGCGTTCGCCGCACTGTGGGTCGCGTTCGCTGCCGCGCTCGTGCGCGACCCTGCCCGGATCGACGCCGTCTGGCGCCGCCTGCGGGCGCTCCCGCTGGTCGTCCAGGGACTCGCGTGGCTCCTCTTCCTCCCGGTGCTCGCGGCCGCCTGGGCATGGCGGACCGGCTGGCCGTTCGCGGCGCGGCTCCTGGTGGTCGGCGGCCTGGCGGGCTGGAACCTCCTCGTGCTCCTGCCCACGCCGGCCTGATCGCTCCCCCGCCGGGCACGCGCTGCCGGACACGCGCGCGCATCGCCCTCCCCCGGGCGACGCGCGCGCGGCAGAATGCCCGTGGGGGACGATGCGCCGATGAGAGGGAACGCGATGGCCGTCACCGGGCCCGATGTGTACGACGGGATCCCCAAGGTCGAGCTGCACTGCCACGTCGAGGGGACGGTCCGGCCATCGACGGTCGTGGAGCTGGCCCGCAGGGCAGGGCACCCGCTCCCGGTGGACGACCCGCGCCAGCTGTACCGCTACGACTCGCTCGACTCCTTCCTCGCGATCTTCTGGCTCGTCCAGGAGACGCTTCTCACGCGCGACGACTGGGCCCGGATCGCGTACGAGTCCCTCGTGGACGGCGCGGCGCACGGGCTCCGCTACCGCGAGATGTTCTTCACCCCGGCGCGGCACCTCGCGGCGGGGCAGGACCTCGGCGAGATCGTCGCGGGCCTGACCGACGGGATCGAGGCCGCCGAGACGGAGGTCCCGGTCCGCTGCGCGCTCGTCGCCGACATCGACAAGGCGTACGGGCCGGCAGCCGGCCTCGAGCTCGTGGACCGCATCGGCGACCTCCTGCGGGGCGGCCGAGCGCGGCGCGTGATCGGCGTCGGTGCCGACTCGACGGAGCTCGGCGTGGACCTCGCGGCGTTCGCGCCGGCGTTCGCGGCGGCGGGACGCCTCGGCCTGCGGCGGACGTGCCACGCGGGCGAGGCCGTGGGCGCGGGGCCCGAGAACATCCGGATCGCCATCGACGTCCTCGGCGTGGAGCGCATCGACCACGGGATCGCGATCGTGGAGGATCCGGCCCTGCTCCGCCGGGTGGCGTCCGAAGGCATCCCCCTCACGGTGTGCCCCACGAGCAACGTCGTCATCGCGAACCGGTACGCGTCGCTTGCCGAGCACCCCCTGCCGGCGATGCGCGACGCGGGCCTTCTCGTGACGATCAACACCGACGACCCGGCGATGATGGGACTCGACCTCGGCGCCGAGTACCGGGCGGTCGCGGACGGCTGTGGCTTCACGGCCGCGTCGCTTGCGGAGCTCGCGATCGACGGGATCCGGTCCACGTGGCTGGATGCCTCGGAGCAGGCAGCCCTGCGCGCCGACTTCGAGGGGGTGGTCGCCGGGCTCCCCGTGCCGGAGGCGTGACGACGCCCCGATGCGGTAGCGTTCCGCCCTGATGCGACCCACGATCCGCGTCCTCTCGGACGACCTCATCGAACGGATCCTGGACGAGGCGATGCGCGTGCTCGCCGAGACCGGGATGGAGATCCGCGGCGCGGAGATGCGCCGGCGACTCCTCGAGGCGGGCCTGCCCACGAACGCGGCCGGCGACCGCATCCTCTTCCCGCGCGCCGTCGTGGAGAAGGCGATCGCCGACGCCCCGCGGTCGTTCCTCCTGTACGACCGCGACGGGAACCCCCACGCCGACCTCGGCGGCGACCGCGTGCACTTCGTCCCCGGCTCGTCCGGGCTCAAGTGGCTCGACCACCGGACCGGGGAGGTCCGCCTCGCCGATTCGGCGGACTTCGTCGCATACGTCCGCCTCGCGGACGGCCTCGAGCACATCGCGTACCTCGCGACGGCGTTCTCGACGAACGCGGACATCGAGCCGCAGGTCTCCGACGCGTGGCGCCTGTCCATGGCACTGGCCAACTCGCGGAAGCCGGTCGTGTCCGGGGCGTTCACCGAGCACGGCGTGCCGCGGATGGTGGAGCTCATGCAGCTGTTCCGCAGGGACGGCGCCGACCTTCGCTCGCGGCCGATGTCGATCTTCACGATCACCGCGACCGGCAACTTCCGGTATTCCGAGGACTCGTGCCAGAACCTCCTCGACTGCGTGGAGGCGGGGATCCCGGTCGAGATCGTGCCGGTCACGCTCATGGGCCTCGTGGCGCCGGTCACCCTCGTGGGCGCGACGATCTTCCACACGATCGACGTCCTGGCCGGGATCGCCATGGCGCAGGTCGTCCGGCCCGGGGCGCCGGTCCTCTTCGGTGGCGCCCCGGCGGCGTTCCACATGAAGATCGCCAGCTCGCCGATGGCGGCGATCGAGGCCGTCGCGCTCGACGCGGCGTACGTCGCGGTGGCCAAGGCCCTCGAGCTGCCGTGCCAGTCGTACATGGCGCTCTCGGATGCCCCGGTGCTCGACGCGCAGGCCGGGGCGGAGACGTTCGGGAGCGCGCTCGTGGCCGCCCTCGCCGGGGTGAACAGCGTGAGCGGCCCCGGCATGCTCGACTACCTGCTCGTCTTCAGCCCGGCCAAGCTCGTCTTCGACGACGACATGTGCGGCCAGGCGCTGCGCTTCGTCCGGGAGGTCAGGGTCGCGGACGACCTGCCCGTGCAGGGCCTGGTGGACCGGCTCATGGCCGACCAGCACCTGATCATGGCCGACCACACCACCGCCCACTGGCCTGCCGAGATGTACCTGCCGTCGGCCGTCATCGACCGCGACAACCGCGAGAACTGGCTCAAGGCCGGCGGCAAGGACACGTACGCCCGCGCATGCGACGAGGTGGACCGCCGCCTCGCCCGCTACCGTCCCGTGGAGACGGACCCGGCGATCGAGGCGGAGATGCGTCGGATCATCCTGTCGGGGCTGGAGGAGCAGACGGAGCTGCCGGCGATCCCGGCCGCCCCGGAGCCCTCGGCCGAAGCCCTCGCCGGCGCGTTCCCGGGGGCGGCCGACGGCGCCGGCCCCGGCCGCGGCCGCCGCGTCAACGCGCGCCGACAGCGCGGGTAGCCCGCCGCGCGCCCGTCCGTTGTGACGAACGCCACTGGTCGAGCGCCGCCGCGGCGCGCACCGTCGTGGCCGTGGGCCGGGCGAGGCGCCGCGGCGTGTGGGTGCCGCGCCCGCCGGGGAGGGCGGCCATGCCGGCGATCCTGGAAGCCGACGGCCTCGTGAAGAAGTACGGCGAGCACGTCGCCGTGGACGACATCAGCTTCGCGGTCGAGGAGGGAGAGGTCTTCGGCCTGCTCGGGCCGAACGGCGCCGGCAAGACGACGACGATCTCGATGCTCACGGGCGTACTTGAGCCGACGGCCGGCACGGCGCGCATCGGCGGCCACGACCTCCGTACGGAGCCGACCGAGGTCAAGCGCATCAACGGCCTCGTCCCGCAGGACCTGGCGCTCTACCCGACGCTGAGCGCGCGCGCGAACCTCCAGTTCTTCGGCCGGATCTACGGCCTCAAGGGGCGCGACCTCCGGGAGCGCGTGGACGACGTCCTGGAGGTCGTGGCCCTGACCGAACGCGCCAACGAGCCGATCGAGAAGTACTCGGGCGGGATGAAGCGCCGCGTGAACATCGCGGCCGGCCTCGTCCACCAGCCGCGCCTGCTGTTCCTCGACGAGCCCACGGTGGGCGTGGATCCGCAGAGCCGGAACCACATCTTCGAGAGCGTGATGAAGCTCAACCGGGAGCGGCGGATGAGCATCATCTACACGAGCCACTACATGGAGGAGGTGGAGCTCCTCTGCACCCGGGCGGCGATCGTCGACGAGGGTCGGATCATCGCGCTCGACACGATCCGCAACCTCATCGCCAGGCTCGGCGGCGGCGTCATCCAGATGGGCCTCGAGCGCCTCGACGACGAGATGCTCGCGGCCATGCGCGCGCTGCCGGCCGTGACGGCGGTGACGATCGTGACCCCGCAGCCGGCCGCGACGGCCGTGGCGGCCGCGGCCGCTGCGGCCGTCACCGGTGAGGCGGCCGTGGCCGGCGAGGACCGACCCACGGACGCGAAGCCCGCGGGACCCGTCGTGAAGATCGAGACGCGGCGGAGCCAGGACGCGCTCGTCCAGGTGGTCGGCTACCTCAACGAGCGCGACGTGGGCTTCACCTCGATCGAGATCTTCGAGCCGAACCTGGAGAGCGTGTTCCTGCACCTCACGGGCAAGAAGCTGCGCGAGTAGCGGCCGGAGGGGCCGGGCGGGACGATCGCCATGCTGAGCATCGCCTGGAAGGACCTGCAGATCCTCGCGCGGGACCGCAGCGCCCTGATCGGCGCGTTCCTCCTCCCGATCGTGTTCATCGTGGTCTACCTCGGCGTCGCGGGCATCGCCAGCGGCAGCAGCGGGACGAGCGACGCGGGCCCGTCGGAGCGGGTGGCCCTGCCGGTCGTGGACCTCGACGGGGGCGGCCCCGCGGCGGCCGCGCTCGTCGAGGGCATCCAGGCCGACGGCGGCCTCGACGTGACGGTCTACGCCGACCCCGCGGGCCGGCCGTACACCGAGGCCGAGGCGCTCGCGAAGCTCGACGCCAAGGAGGTCCAGCGCGTCCTGGTGATCCCGGCCGGCTTCACCGCGGATCTCCAGGCCGGGCGGCCTGCGACCGTCACGATCCACAGCATCTCGCTCGACCCGAGCCAGAGCCAGGCCGTGCAGATGGCGGTCGAGGGCGTGGCCCGGACGATGTCGCTCGAGCGGCAGATCGTCTCGAGCCTGGAGCGGCTCGCGGCGATGCAGCGGGCCCAGCCGTCGTTCGACCCCGCGACCGCCGCCGACCTGGCGATCCCGATCGCCCGCGCCCAGTTCGAGGAGTCCCAGGGGCGGCCGCTCGTCACGGTGGTCGAGACGCGGCCCCTCGCCGCCGAGGGGAAGGAACCGGTCGTGATCTCCGGCGTCCAGCTCGGCGTGCCCGGTTTCGCCGTCCTCTTCATCTTCCTGACCGCCCAGGTGACCGCGCGGTCCATCTACGACGAGAAGAAGAACGGGACCTTCCGCCGGCTCCTCGCCTCGCCGCTCGGGAAGTGGCCGATGCTCGTCGGGAAGCTCATCCCGAACTTCATCGTCGTGCTCCTGCAGGTGGTCTTCCTGTTCGCGGCGGGGATGTTCCTCCTGCCGCTCATGGGCCTCGACGCACTGCATCTCGGGAACGACGTGCCGGCCCTCGTCCTGCTCGTCCTCGCGCTCGGGCTCTGCTGCGCGGCGCTCGGCATCCTCATCGCCTCGATCGCCCGGACCGAGGCGCAGATCGGGGGGATCGCCGCGCTCGCCCTCTGGGTCCTGGCGTTCCTCGGCGGCTGCTTCATCCCCCTGTTCCTCCTCAACGAGAGCATGGCCACGATCGGCCAGGTGACCCCGCACTACTGGGCCGTCACCGGCTTCTACGACCTGCTCACGCGGGGCAAGGGGCTGGCGGACGTCCTCGACTCGGTCGCGGTCCTCCTGGCCTTCGCCGGCGTCTTCTTCCTCGTGGGCGCCTGGCGCTTCGAGTTCGACCGATGAGGCGCCTGACGGATGGGCTCCGGCCCACTCTCGCGATCGCGTGGAAGGAACTGCAGGTCACCTTCCGGGACCGAGGCCTGCTCGCGATCCTCTTCCTCCTGCCGCTCGTGTTCGCCTCCCTCTTCAGCCTCTCCCAGCAGGCCGCCGCGGACGCGGCGACGGGAGCCGTGCCCATGACGATCGACGTCTTCGTCGTGGACGAGGACGACGGCCCGTACGGCGCCCAGGTCTCGTCCGTGCTCGGGCGGATGAGCGTGCTCCGGATCGAGGAGCTCGCCACCGCGGCGGAGGCGCGGGAGCGGATCGGCCAGGGCGAGCGGACCGCAGCCGTCATCATCCCGGCGAGATTCAGCGACGCGATCGACGCCTACACGCCGACGCGGCTCGAGGTCGTGGTGGACCCGGTGCAGCAGGCGCTCGGGGCGGTGGTCGTGGGGCTCGCCAACTACGCGGCATCCCCGGTCTCCACCCAGGGCGAGCTGCTCGAGGGGACGCGGCGCTTCGTGGACCGCTCCGGCGTGCTCGCGAGCGCACCACCCGAGGTCCAGGCGGCGGTGGAGGCGCAGACGGTCGGGGCGATCATGGCCCAGCTCCAGGAGATGCAGGCCGAGCCGCCGATCCGCGTCGAGACCGACGGACCCACGTCGTCGGGCGAGCCGGTCAACCTCATGGACTCGTTCATGCCCGCGTTCGCGGTGATGTTCGCGTTCTTCCTCACGGGACACATCGGCCAGACCTTCCACAAGGAGCGCGACGAGGGGACGTTCCGCCGGCTGCTCGCATCGCCGCTGAGCCACGCGTCGATCGTCGCGGGGCCGATGGTCGCGTACACGCTGGTCGTCGTGATCCAGGTCACGTTCCTCTTCGCGATCGGGGCCGGCGCCTTCAGGCTGGACCTCGGGGACTCGCTCGCTGGCCTCGTGGCGGTCTCCCTGGCGCTCGGTGTGACGGTCGCGTGCTTCGGGCTCATGCTCGGCGTCGTCACGCGGACCGGTCGGCAGGCGGACATCGCCGGGACGCTCGCCGCGTTCGTGCTGCCGTTCATCAGCGGGATCTTCCCGTTCGGCGGCTTCGATCCCGCTTACCTCGCCGGCGGGACGATCGCCACGATCGGGATGTTCATCCCGCACATGCACGCGGCGGAGGGATTCCGGCTGGTGATGACGGGCGAGGGGACGCCCGCCACCGTGCTGGTGCAGGTCGGCATCCTGCTCGGCTTCGCGGCGATCTTCTTCGGGATCGCGAGCCGGCGCCTGCGGTTCGACTGATCCGGGGCGATCAGCCGTCCGCGCCGGGCCGTGGGGCGCGGGCGCCCCGCGGACCGGGATCGCCCGCCCCGGGGGAACGTGAGCCGGCGACCCTGCGAGCCGCCTTCCCTGCCGGATCCCGGCCCGCCTCGCGGAGCGCGCGGCGGAGCAGGAACTCGACCTGGCCGTTGACCGACCGCAGGTCGTCGGCCGCCCACGCCTGGAGCGCCGCGAACGTCCCCGGGTCCAGCCGGAGGAGGAAGGACCTGCGTTCAGCCATCGCCCTCCCTCCCCCGCTGCATGTCGATCACGGTCCGCGCTGTCGGTCGCCGATCCCGGCCTACGAGTAGAGCGTCCCCGTGTTCAGCACGGGCTGCGCCTCGTGCTCGGAGCACAGGACGACGAGCAGGTTGCTCACCATCGCCGCCTTGCGCTCCTCGTCGAGCTCCACGACCTGCTTGGCCGACAGCTGCTCGAGCGCCATCTCGACCATGCCGACGGCGCCCTCGACGATCCGGGTGCGCGCGGCGATGACGGCGTTCGCCTGCTGGCGCCGCAGCATCGCGTTGGCGATCTCCGGCGCGTACGCGAGGTGGCTGATGCGCGCCTCGATGACCTGGACGCCCGCCTTCTCGAGGCGATCCTGGATCTCCTGGCGGAGCTGGTTCGCGATCTCGACCGGGTTCGAGCGGAGAGCGACCTGGCCCTCGATGTGGGCGTCGTACGGGTGGACGGTCGCGAGGTTCCGGAGCGCCGATTCCGCCTGCACCTGGACGAAGTTCTCGTAGTCGTTGACCTCGAACAGCGCCTCCGCCGTGTCGATCACCTTCCACACGACGATCGCGGCGATCTCGACCGGGTTGCCGTCGTGGTCGTTGACCTTGAGCTTGCTCGTCTCGAAGTTGCGGACCTTGACGGAGACCCTGCGCCGCTCCGTGAAGGGATTCACGTACTGCAGGCCCTGGGTGCGGACCGTCCCGGCGTAGTGGCCGAAGAGGACGAGCGCGCGAGCCTCGTTCGGGTTGACCGGCGTGAGGCCGGCGAAGAGGAAGGCGACGACGACGACCGCGAGGACGATGAGGAGGAAGCCTCCGATCTCGTACAGGCCGACCGACTCGCCGGCCGGGATGAGCACGGCGCCGATCCACCAGACCATCGCGACCACGAGGGCGACGATGACGGCGACGAGGACGAGGACCATGGGGATGCCGGGGAGTGTCCGGGCGACACGTTCCTTGAACATCGGGGTTCCGACCGCTCCTTCTGCGCGCGTCCGGCGGTCCGCCGAACGGGGTGCGCGCGATCGATATGATATCACATCGATATAGTCGGGACGCGATGGACGGGAACGGAGCCTGGCGCGGCCCTCCGCTGCCGGTCCGTCGCCTCCCGTCCCGCCGCAGCCGATGCGGCCTCCCGTCCCGCTCGCAGCCGATGCGGCCTCCCGTCCCGCTCGCAGCCGATGCGGCCTCCCGCCCCGCTCGCAGCCGATCCGTCGCCGGATATCACCGGGAGGACTACGAGGCGCGCGAACCTCACCGTCCATCACCCCGGGGACTATCCGGCGACGCGGACAGCGGCTCGCGAGCGTGGACGAGCCAGGCGACGGCGGCGAAGCCCCGTCTCGCAGTCTCCTCGGTGATGACCGGCGACGCTGGCGCCCGTCCCGTAGTCCCGGCCCCCGTCCCGGGCCGGCGACGGCCCGGCCCCCGTCCCCGGCACGTGTGGCGCGGGACGACGGCGCGGGTTACCGGACGGCCGCGCGGTGATGGCGGCCACGGAGGCGTGCGACGGGTGGCTTCGGGAGCGACCGTCTGCCATCATCCGGCGATGCGCCGTGTCGACCTCGCGGCCTACGTCCCGGCCGCTGCTCCGTGAGCCGTCGCGGCATCCTGCTCTTCGCGGCGATGGCCGTCGTGTGGGGCATCCCGTACCTGCTGATCCGCGTCGCCGTCGCGGAGGTGAGCCCGGCGGTCCTCGTCTTCGCCCGCACGGCGATCGCGACGGCCATCCTGCTGCCGATCGCGCTCCTGCGGGCCGACGTCCGGCCGGCCCTCCGTCACTGGCCCTGGGTCGCGACGTTCGCGGGGGTGGAGATCGCGCTCCCGTGGGTGCTGCTCGGCTCGGCGGAGCAGCGGATCAGCAGCTCCCTTGCCGGCCTGCTCGTCGCCGGGGTCCCGCTCGTCGGCGCGCTCATCGCGACCATCCTCGGCGGGCCGGACCGCGTCGGCCGGCGGCAGCTGGCGGGCCTTCTCATCGGGTTCGCAGGCGTCGCGGCGATCGCCTGGGGAGACCTCACGGCCGAGAGCGCGGTGGCGATCGTGCAGGTCGCGGTGGTCGTCGTCTGCTACGCGGTGGGCCCGTTCATCCTCTCGCGGCGCCTCCACGGGGTCCCGTCCACCGGGATCATGGCCGTCGCGCTGGCCCTGACCGCCCTGCTGTACCTCCCCGTCGCCGCCGTCACCCTGCCGACCGCGCCGCCGAGCCGCGAGGCGCTCGCCTCGATCGCCATCCTGGGCGTGGTCTGCACGGCCGCCGCGTTCCTCCTGTTCGCGGCCCTCATCCGCGAGGTGGGCCCGGTGCGAGCGACGGTCATCACGTACGTCAACCCGGCCGTGGCCGCCGTCCTGGGGGTCCTGGTGCTCGCCGAGACGCTGACCCCCGCGATGATCGCCGGGTTCGCGCTGGCGATCGCGGGCTCCACGCTGGCCACGCGGCGCCCCGAGCCTCCCGAGGCGGAGGCGGCGGCCATCGAGATCGCGGAGGGAGCTGAGGCGTGAGTGGAGGCGTGAGTGGGCGCCCGGCGGCGCGGTTCACGGGGCGAGCAGGGGCCGACGGCAGTGCGCGCGGCCCGCCCGTCGGTTCAGCCATCGAGCTTGAGCAGGGTCACCGTGTAGTGGAGGGTCCGCAGGCCCTGTGGCGAGACCCACTTCTGGGACTCGACCGCGCCCTCCTTGAGCGGGTACCGCTGGTCGCTGACGATCGAGAGGAACCGCTCCGAGTCGTACCTGCGCTGGCCTTCCTTCGAGCACGCCGGTTCCGGCATGCATGGGAGGGCGATGCGCCCGGTGACCGTGAGGTGCGGGACGAACCTTCCCCACGAGAGCCGAACGACGTCACCCGCCACCTCGCCGGTCAGCGTCCGACCGACCTTCAGGTCGTCGCAGGTCGCGCACCGGAGGGGGAGATCGATCTCCCACGCACCGGGCGGGCCGTAGGCGGGCTTCGGATCGACGGACGCATACGTGACAGCACCTGACTCGAAGGCCCATGTGCCCTGCTCCTTGCGCAGGACGAACTCGGCCTGGAGGTCCCAGTCGAAGCTCACGCCGCCGAAGAACCGGCCGTGCGTGACGGCCCAATACGGGTCGAGCTCCTGGAGCTCATAGCCGCTGATCGAGATCCGCCAACGCTGCTTATCGACCGGAGGTGTCGGCTTGGCGGTCGGGCGGGCGGTTGGCGAGGGGCTCGACCGGGCGACCGCGGGAGGCGAGGCGCCGGGATCACCGCAGACCGCGGCGGAGGACCGGTTCATCCAGTCGATCGTGGACTTCGTGAGCCTGGGCAGCTGGTAGATGTCGGGCCCGCCGTTCGGCGCCTGGTCCGAGCCCACGTACCAGTCGGCGCCCCCCACCTCGTACGTGTCGCGGTCGTCCTCGGTCATCGGCCAGAGGACGCCGCGGTCACCACCGAGCTCGGGGTAGAGAGAGCAGACCGCACGGTAGACGTCGTCCCAACTCTGCGGACGCCCGTGGTCGTCGACCGCGACCGGCAGGTAGAGGTCCATGAAGCATTCCCACGGCTCCCTCGAATCGTCGCAGGGCTCGATCTCGAACCATCCGGGCTCGACATAGGACTCGCCGGGCACGCATCCGACGACCTTGCTCCCGATCATGACGAAGCCGTTCTCGTCGCACAGCCAACCGCCGCGCGGGACCGTCCAGAGCCACGGCGCGCCGCATCCCGGCTGGGCGCAGTTGTAGTCGATGGTCTGTATCTTGACGCCGAGGCCGGGATCGGCCGCTTTCCATCCCTCCCAGTGGTGCGTCATGTACGCGGCGGCAACGAACGCACCGACCCCGACCGCGGCGACGACCGCGAGCTTGACCGCGAGCCCCAGCAGATGGATCACGAGGAATCCCCCGCCCCGGCGTGGCCCTCCGGACCGTGACCGCCGAGGTCCACCGCTCTTCACGATGTCGCGACGGTCGCGCCGCGGGTAGGGGCCAATGTCGCTCCGGTCTGGCGCCGGTGGTGGCGCGAGCCCGCCGGCACCCAGCACAATGCGCCCATGACCGCCCCCGCGACCTCGATCGACCTGACCGTGAACGGCGTCCCCCGGCAGGCGGTGGCCCGACCGGGCTGGCGCCTCCTCGATCTCCTCCGCGACGGCCTCGGCCTGACCGGGACCAAGGAGGGCTGCGAGGACGGCACCTGCGGGACCTGCACCGTCCTCGTGGACGACCGGATGGCCCGCGCCTGCCGGCTGACCGCGGAGGAGGCCGCCGGCCGGCAGGTCGTGACGATCGAGGGGCTCGGATCGCCCGAGCGCCCGCACCGGCTGCAGGAGGCGCTCGTCGCGGCAGACGCCGTCCAGTGCGGCTTCTGCACGCCCGGGATGATCATGGCCGCGGCCGCCCTCCTCGAGCGGGACCCGCATCCGTCGCGGGACGCGATCTCCCGCTGGCTCGGCAGCAACCTGTGCCGGTGCACCGGCTACCAGGGCATCGTGGACGCGATCGCGTGGGCCGCGGACGGCACGCCCGAGGCGTCGCCCCGTATGTGGCCCGCCGCGTCGCGCGAGGCGGGGACGGTGCGCGCCGACGCGATGGACAAGGCGACCGGACGCGCCCTGTACGCGGCCGACCTCGTCGCGGACGGGATGCTGCACGGAGCGATCCTGCGAAGCCCGCACGCGCACGCCGACATCGTCTCGATCGACGTGGCTGCCGCGCGCGCCCTGCCGGGAGTGGTGGCGGTCCTGACGGCCGCGGACGTCCCGGGGATCAACAGCTACGGACGCAAGATCAAGGACGAGCCCGTGCTCGCGGCCGAGCGCGTCCGCAAGGTCGGCGACCCCGTCGCACTCGTCGTCGCGGAGACCGTGGAGGAGGCCCGCGCGGCGCTGGCGGCCATCGCGGTCGAGTACCGCCCACTTCCCGCCCTGTTCGACCCCGAGGACGCGCTGGCGGACGGCGCCCCGTCGATCCACCCGGGCGGCAACGTCGTCGCCGAGAACCGGGTCGCCGCCGGCGACGTCGAGGCGGGCTTCGCGCGCGCCGACGTGGTGCTCGAGGCCGAGTACCGGACGACGTGGAACGAGCACGCGTACCTGGAGCCGGAGGCGGTGCTCGCGTCGTGGGAGGGCGACACCCTCGTCGTCCGCACGCCGACCCAGTACGCCCACTACCAGAGGACGGAGATCGCGCGGACCATCGGGCTGCCGCTCGAACGGGTGCGCGTCATCACGACCGTGGTCGGCGGGGGGTTCGGCGGCAAGACCGAGATCACCGGGCAGTGCCTCGCGGCGCTCGGAACGTGGCGCACGGGTCGGCCGGTGCGGATCGTGTTCGGGCGGGCGGAGTCCCTGCTCGCGTCCACGAAACGGCATCCGTTCCGCCTCCGCGTGCGGACCGGCGCCACCGCTGCCGGCGACTTCACGGCGCTGTCGGTGGACATCGTCGCGGACACCGGCGCCTACGCGTCGTTCGGGCCGGGGATCATCGTGAAGACGTTCGGCTCGGCCGCCGGGCCATACCGCTGGCCGGCCGTCGCGCTGCACGGCCGTGCCGTGTTCACGAACAACCCCACGTGCAGCGCCATGCGCGGGCCAGGGACCACCCAGGCTGCCTGGGCACTCGAGTCCCACCTGGACCGGCTGGCGGAGCAGCTCGGGATGGACCCGCTCGACCTGCGCGAGCGCAACCGCCTGCGGAAGGGCGACCGGCTCCTCTCGGGGCAGGTCCTCGATCGCGACCCGGCCTACCCCGCGACGATCGAGGCGATCCGCCCGTACTGGCGTGAGGCGCGCGAGCGGGCGGCCGCGGCATCCGACGGAACGATCCGTCGCGGCGTGGGCGTGGCGTCCGTCTGGTACGGGATCGGCGGGGGCGGCGGCGGGCCGATGCCGGGGATGGACCCGGCGGCGACGGTGGGACGCGGGCCGGGGCGCGCTGCCGTGGACCTTCTGCCCGACGGCTCCATCGTCGTCCGGACCGGTGCGATGGACCTGGGGCAGGGTGCCGCGACGGTCATGCGCCGAATCGCCGCCGAGGAGCTCGGGGTGGCGATCGAGCGCGTCTCGACGCTCCTGGGCGACACCGCGACGGGCCCGGAGTCGGGGCCGACGGTGGGCAGCCGGGTGACGTTCTTCGTCGGCAACGCCGTGCGCACCGCCGCGGCGGACCTGCGCGAGGCGATCCTCGGCACGGCCGCCGGGCTGCTCGCCCGGCCCGTCGCCGAGCTGGAGGTCCGGGGCGGTGCGGTCGCCGTCCGCGATGATCGGGATGCGGCCGGGGCCCAGGGCGCGGCCGCGGCCGATGGCGCGGGCGACGTCTCCCTCGCCGAGATCGCGCGGGCCCGCCGCGAGGCCGGTCGGGCGACGTCGTTCGACGGCTTCTTCGACGTGGACCTCCCGGCGTTCGACCCGCGCTCAGGGCTCGGCGAGCCGTATGCCATGTACGTGACCGGGACGCAGATGGCCGAGCTGGAGGTGGACACCCGGACCGGCGCCGTGCGCCTCGTCCGGATCGTCGCCGCGCACGACGTCGGTCGCCCCGTCTTCCTCGAGGGGCTCACAGGGCAGATCGAGGGCGGCATCGCGATGGGCATCGGCTTCGCGCTCACGGAGGCGTTCGTCCCCGGCGAGACGCACGGGTTCCGCGAGTACCGGATCCCCCGGACCCGCGACGTCCCGGAGATGGTCACGATCCTGGTGGACGACCCGGAGGCGCCCGAGCAACAGCGGGCGAAGGGCGTCGCCGAGTGCTCGAACATGGTCGCCGCACCGGCGATCACCAACGCGGTCGCCCATGCCACCGGTCGGCGGGTCACGCGCCTGCCGATCCGGCTCGAGCCGGGTGGCTGACCCGGGGGACGGCGCTCCGGTCAAGGTCACGGGTGCGACGCGGGCGTAGGCTGCTGCCTTCATCCGCGGTCGGCAGAGCCCGGCGCGAAGCTTCGGCCGGCGGGCCCGACCCGGCGACACGAGGGTCGATCATGCGTCCCATCGACCACGACCGGATCATCCCGGAGCTGGCGGAGCACATCCGCCCGATCTTCGATTCGAGTCCGGATGGGGCGGCCCGGCCGGCTCCGGGTTCGACAGGGGTGATATAGTGCACTAGATCACACGACACCCGACCCCGCCGGTGGAGGCGCCAGGGCGGGCGTCGCCCGCCCGGACCCGCATGGCCCCCGACCCGACCGCCCTTCTTCGCGTGGATCCCCGACTCCCCGGCACGCTCGCACAGCAGATCCGGGAGCAGGTGACGTGGCTCATCGCGGAGGAAGGGCTCATCCCCGGCGACGAGCTGCCGCCCGCGCGCGACCTCGCTCGGCGGCTGGGCGTCAACTTCCACACGGTCCGCGCCGCCTACCGGTCCCTGGAATCCGACGGCCTCGTGGAAGCGGTGCGCGGCCGGCGGAGTCGCGTCTCGCGGTACGACCCCCTGCGGCTCGTCCCGCCGGGACCGTCGGCGCGGGCACGCGTGGTCGGGATCGTCCTGCCGTCGCTGTCCAACCCGTTCTACGCCGAGCTGGTCGAGGGCGCCCAGGAGTCCGCGCAGACGTCCGGCACGCTGCTGATCGTCAGCTCGACGCATGACGACCCGGTGGTCGCCCTCCGGGCCATCGCCCGGATGACCGCGAGCGGCGTCGATGGCATCGTCGTCGTGTCGCACGACATCGCCAGCCTGCTCGCCGATGGCGCACCCGCCGACGACGCGGCACCGCCCCGCCTGCCGATCGTCGTGGTGGACCGTCCGGGTGCGCGGGGCCACAGCGTCGAGGCCGACCTCGAGGCGGCGGGGTTCCTCGCGGCGAGCCACCTGATCGACGACGGCCATCGACTCCTCGGCATGATCTCGATCGCCGAGCTGCCCGGCGGCGGACCGCCGTCGAACGTCATCCCGATCGAGGCGGGCATGCGCCGAGCGGTGGCCCGGGCCGGCCTCGCGCTCGACGCGGACCGGATCGCCCGGGTCGAGGCGTGGGACACGGCATCGGGTTCGGCGGCGGCGGCCCGGCTGCTCGAGGCCGGTTCGCGTCCGACGGGGATCGTCGCGATCTCCGACCTCCTCGCGATCGGCGCCGTCGGCGGGCTGCGCCGTGCCGGGGTCGCCGTGCCGCACGACGTGGCCGTGGTCGGCATCGACGACATCCCCATCGCCGCCGCGACCGACCCGCCGCTGACCACCATCGCGCTTCCGGCGCGCGCGATGGGGGCCCGGGCGCTCGCCGTGCTCGAGCGCGCCTGGGCCGGGACCGCCGGCCGTCCGCACCGTGTCGTTCTCGGCGTCGATCTCGTCATCCGGGAGAGCTGCGGCCCCCACGCGTCCTGACCGCGGATCGCATGGCATGAGCCAGGAAGTGAGGCTGCGATGGACCGCTCCGGCACCGTCATCGTCATCTGCGCCATCGGCGCGCTGCTCGGCGCGTCCGCCTGCTCCGGAGGGAGCGCCACGCCGGCCGGCCAGGCCGAGGCCGCGTCCCCGGCCGTCGCGGCAGCGCCGTCGACAGCCGGGCCGCCGGTCGTCTCGCCGGCGACGGCGGCGGCGACGCTCGCGCCGACCGCCACGCCGGCCGCCTCCTTCGACCCGACCGGGTACGCGCTCGCCGAGCCCGGGCCGTACCACGTGGGCTACCTCCCCGGCACCAGCGCGACGGACGCCAGCCGCGGCGGCCGTCCCGTGAGCCTCACCATCTGGTATCCGGCCGAGCTGCCGCCGGGTTTCTCGGGGGAGACCGCTGCGGTCAACGCCGAGCCGGACCGGGCGGGGGCCCCGTATCCCGTGATCCTCTCCTCCACGGTGAGCGCCCGGCGGCTCGCCCCGATCGTCGTGAGCCACGGCTTCGCCTGGGTGGGCGTGGACGGGATCAACACGTACGACAGGGCGAACCCGGAGATGATCCAGCAGCCCCGCGACATCCTGTTCGCCCTCGACATGGTCGCGACGGACCCGCCGCCGAGCCTCGACGGGATGCTCGACACCGAGCACGCGGGGGTGACCGGCTACTCGTTCGACGGGTACAACGCGTACGCCCTGAGCGGGGCGCGGATCGACCCCGCCCACTACCTCGCGCAGTGCCCGACGCCGGACGCGACGACCGCCGCGCTCGTGGGCGACCAGATGTCCGCCTTCGGGTGCGGGCCGGCGAAGGACTGGGACGCGTTCGCTGCGAAGGCGGGTCCGGCCATCACGACGAGCGATGACGGCCTCTGGCAGCCGATGACCGACCCGCGGATCCGCGCGGCCCTGCCGATGGCCGGCGAGGGGTGGTGGCTCTTCGGCGAGCGGGGGCTCGCCGCGGCGGACAGGCCGACCCTCATCCTCGCCGGGACCGGCGACGAGCTGTACGACGAGAACGCCTTCATGTTCGACCGGCTCGGCACCCCGGAGAAGACGCTCATCGGCTTCACCGGTCAGGGCCACATGCTGATCCTCGACCCCGAGTGGGAGCGACGGATCGCGCACTTGATGACGGCCTTCTTCGGCCACCGGCTCGCGGGCAGGGACGACCTGGCCCCGTACTACTCGGAGGCGTTCGTCGCGGCCCACCCGGAGCTCGCCTGGGGGCCGGTCGCGCCCGAGTGACGCCCGCGCCGACCTCACCCGTCGGCGCGGCCGATGCCGGCGCGCGTGGCGCCGGCATCGCCGCTCGCCCTATGACGTCGCGATGGTGTCGAGCAGCTCGTCGTCCGGCCCGCGGAGCTCGAGGAGGAGCGCCGGCATCCCGAGGGCGTGCGTCGAGCACGAGAGGCACGGGTCGTACGCGCGGACGAGGGCGGAGACCCTGTTCAGTGCGCCCTCCGTGATCCGCTTCCCGTCCACGAAGCGCTGCGCGACCTGGAGCACGCCGCGTCCCAGCGCGAGGTTGTTGTGGCCCGTGGCGACGATGAGGTTCGCCCAGGTGATGGCCCCGTTGTCGTCCACCCGGTAGTGGTGGATGAGCGTCCCGCGAGGCGCCTCGATGATCCCCGTCCCCTCGGACGCGTTCACGCCCGCATGGGCCCGGACCTTCGTCGAGAGGATGGCCGGGTCGTCGAGGAGCTCCTGCATCCGCTCGAGCGCGTACGTCGCCTCGATGAGCCGTGCGTAGTGGTAGTGGAAGCCGCTCTGGACGATGCGCCCGAATCGCGACCGGTACTCGTCGAGCTCGCGGTCCGCGTCCGGCGTCCCGCAGCGGTCGGCGACGTTGAGCCGCGCGAGCGGCCCGACGCGATAGATCCCCTCCGGATGGCCGGACGGCAGGTAGTACGGCGCCTTGAGGTACGAGTCCGGCAGCGTCGCCTCCCCGATCACGCTCGCGTAGTCGTCCGGCCGCACCTGGTCGGCGACCATCGCCCCGTCCGGGCCCACGAAGCGCAGGTTCCCGTCGTACAGGCGCAGCGACCCGTCCGGGCCGACGAGGCCGCAGTACATCGTGGGGAAGTTGCTGAAGGCGTCGATCTCGTCGGGGAAGTCGGACACGGCCCGCTTCCAGAGCGCGAGCGTCCGGGCGACGATCGCGGCGGCCGCCGGGATCTCGGCGAGCGTCTTCTCGCGGGCCTGCGGGTCGAGGGGCGCGTTCACGCCCCCGGGGACCACCCATGACGGATGGACCCGCTCGCGGGCGAGCCGCTCGATGACCTGCTGGCCGAACCTGCGCAGCGCGATCCCGTCGCGCAGCGCGTCCGGGTGCTCCTCGAGGAGGCCCGCGATGTTCCGACGAGCGGGATCCGCGTCCATGCCCAGGAGCAGGTCGGGCGCCGACAGGTGGAAGAACGAGAGCGCGTGCGACTGGACGATCTGCGCGCAGTGGAGGAGCTCGCGCAGCTGGCGGGCGGCGGCGGGGATGCGGACGGCCATGATCTCGTCGCAGGCCTTCGACGAGGCGAGCAGGTGGCTGACGGGACAGATGCCGCAGATGCGCGACGTGATCGACGGCATCTCGTAGTACGGCCGCCCGACCGTGAACCGCTCGAACCCGCGGACCTGGGTGACGTGGAACCGGGCGTCGGACACCTTCCCGGCGTCGTCGAGCCGGATGGTGATCCGGCCGTGGCCCTCGATCCGGGTCACGTGGTCGATCGTGATCTTGCTCATGGCTGGCCTCCCGGCCCCGGCTCGCGGCGCGGCGGCTGCCTCATCCGCGACGGCCCGATCGGCGGCCGCGGTGGTGGCTGCGGCCGCCCGGCTCTTCCGCGCGCGCGGAGCGCGGCCCGTGCCCCCCGCGTCGTGGCTCATGCTCGTCATGGCGCCGTCACCCGAACCGGAGCCGGGAGCCCAGGTCCGGCTCCCGGCCCTCGAGAAGGTCGCTGAGGACCGTGAGGATCGCGTTCGGCTTGGGCGGACAGCCCGGGACGTGGACGTCCA
Organism: Chloroflexota bacterium; assembly: GCA_025454515.1. Taxonomy (GTDB): domain Bacteria; phylum Chloroflexota; class Limnocylindria; order Limnocylindrales; family CSP1-4; genus CAIYQJ01. The sequence goes on along the minus strand of JALOOH010000003.1, from coordinate 9,272 downwards.
CGCGGATCGACTGGTGGAGCGGCTGCGCCTGCTTCAGGAGCGCGGGGACGCCCTCGGTGGGGATCTGGGGCTGGTCCGTGGCCCCCTCGACGTAGATCCGCTCGAGCAGCTTCCGCGTGGGGATCCCGTTGCGCATCGCGGGGACGTTGCCTGTCACGGCGCAGTCGCCGAGCGCCACCACGACGCTGCTGCGGGCGCGCGCGGTCTGTGCGAGCCGGAGGTCGTCCTGGCTGCTGATCGCGCCCTCCACGACCGCGACGTCCACGCCCTCGGGCCACTCCTGGGCGTCCACCAGCGGCCCGAAGACGATGTCCGCCTTCCGGAGGACCGCCACGACGCCCTCGTCGATGTCGAGCAGCGACATGTGGCAGCCGGAGCAGCCGTCCAGCCAGCACGTGCCGATCGTGGGCCGGTCCATCATTCGCCCTCCCGCATGGACGAGAGGCGGCTCACGACCGACCTCTGCTTGGTCATCTCCTCGACGCCCCAGCCCTTCTCGGCCATCGCGCCGGTGGGGCAGGCCTGGACGCACTTGCCGCAGCTCGTGCACGTGGTGGCCTCGCCCCACGGCCGCGACAGCTCGGAGACGAGCATCGACCGGATGCCGCGCCCGGCGAAGTCCCAGACGTGCGCGCCCTCGATCTCCGCGCAGGCGCGGACGCATCGCGAGCAGAGGATGCAGCGGTTGTGGTCGAGGACGTATCGCGGGTGCGAGGTGTCCACCGCGAGCCGCGGGTAGCCGTACGGATAGCGGACGTGCGTCACGCCGTGGTCCTGGGCGAGCGTCTGGAGCTCGCAGTGCCCGGACGACACGCACACCGCGCAGACGTGGTTGCGCTCCGCGAAGAGCAGCTCGAGCGCGATCTTCCGGTACGCCTCGAGCTGCGGCGACGCGGTGACGACCGCGAGGCCTTCCTGGACCGGTGTCGTGCACGCCGGCTGGAGCTTCCCGACGCCGGAGATCTCGACCATGCACAGCCGGCACGCGCCGACCGCGCTCAGGCCCTCCATGTAGCAGAGGGCGGGGATGTACGTGTTGTTCGCCCGCGCGACCTCGAGGATCGTCTGCCCGGTGGTCGCCGTCAGGACCTCGCCGTCGATGCGGACCTTCACCTTCTCGGACACGGCCGGCCCTCCCTATCGCTCGGCGCTGCGGATGTCGCAGCGCAGGCAGCGGGATGTCTCGGCGACGGCTGCCACCGAGGTGAGGCCGAGCGAGACCTCGTCGTACGTCCGCACCCGCGCGGCTGCCGGCAGCTCGGGGGGCACGTGACGCCCGCCCTCCTCCGGTGTCTCGGGTGGCTCCATCGCGTACTCGAACGCGGGGAACAGGTCGGGGAACCGCTTGCGCCCCATGAGCCGCTTGTCGATGTTGCGCGCGGCCTTCTTCCCGTAGCCCATCGCGTTCGACACGTTCGAGGCGCCGGTGATGAGGTCGCCGCCCGCGTAGAACCGCTCGCGGCTCGTCTCGAGGGAGTAGCGGTCCACCTCGATCGTGCCCGCCTCCTTCGCCTTGAGGCCGGAGGCCTTGAGGAAGTCGGGGTCGACCGTCTCGCCGACGGCGAGCACGACGGTGTCGCACTCGAAGCGGACGACCTCGTCGGTGGGGACCGGCCGGCGCCGCCCGGAGGTGTCGAACTCGCCGAGCTTCGTGCGGACGGCCTCCAGCGCGCGGACCTGGCCGTTCCTGTCGCCGACGATGCGGTGCGGGGCCGCGAGGTACGCGACCTTCACGCCCTCGTGCTCGGCCGCCTCCACCTCCTCGGGGATCGCGGGCATGTCCTTCCGCTCGCGCCGGTACACGACGGTCACCTCGGCGCCGAGCCGGCGCGCGGTCCGCGCCGAGTCGATCGCCGCGTTGCCGCCGCCGATGACGACGACGCTCTTTCCGACCGGGACCTCCTCGTCGCGCGCGACGGCCTCGAGGAACGGGAGGGCCGGGATCACGCCCGTCAGCTCGGTGCCGGGCAGGTAGACCCATGCCTCCTTCCATGTGCCGATGGCGAGGAAGACCGCGTCGTACTGGTGCGCGATGTCGTTGAGGGTGACGTCCTCGCCGACGTTCACGTTGAAGAGGAACCGGACCCCCATCCGCTCGATGAGCTCCACCTCGCGGTCGAGGACGGCCTTGGGGAGGCGGTACTCCGGCAGTGCGTAGCGGAGCATCCCTCCCGCCGCCGGTCGCGAGTCGTACACCACGACGCTGTGGCCGAGGAGCGCGAGGTAGAAGGCGCACGCGAGGCCGGTGGGGCCAGCGCCCACGATCGCGACCTCCCGTCCGGTCGGCTCGAGCCGCCGCTCGCGCACGCGCTCGACCATCGCGTCGAACCGGTCCGAGAGCAGGACCTCGTCCGCGATGAGGCGGTGGACGTCGCGCATGTTCACGGCCTCGTCCACCGCGGCGCGCCGGCACCGGTCGTCGCACGGGTGCTGGCAGACGCGGCCCGTGGAGGCCGGCAGCGGGTTGTCCAGGATCACGGAGAGGAACGCGTCCTCCAGCCGGCCCTCGCGGTAGAGCTGGAGGAACCGCGGGATGTTCATGTGCAGCGGGCACGAGTTCTCGCACGGCGACAGGGCGAGGTCCTCGCAGACGCCGGCCCGGCACCGCTTGGCGACGATGTGGTCCTCGAACTCGTGGCGGAAGTGCCGCAGCGTGGTGAGGACCGGGTTGGGTGCGCTCTGGCCGAGCCCGCAGAGCGACGTGTCGCGGACCATCCGGCAGAGCTCGTCGAGGGCCTGGAGGTCCTGGTGGGTCGCCTTGCCGAGCGTGCAGCGGTCCAGGATCCAGAGGGCCTTGTCCAGGCCGACGCGGCAGGGGACGCACTTGCCGCAGCTCTCGGAGTGGGTGAACTCGATGAAGTAGCGGGCGACGTCGACCATGCAGTTGTCGGCGTCCATGACGACCATGCCGCCCGAGCCCATGATCGAGCCGAGCTGGGCGAGCGTCTCGTAGTCCACGGGGGTGTCGAACATGTCGGCCGGGATGCAGCCTCCCGACGGACCGCCGGTCTGCACCGCCTTGATGTCGCGGCCGTTCGTGCCGCCCTCGCCGACGTCGTAGATGAAGCGGGCGAGCGGCGTGCCGAGAGGCATCTCGACGAGGCCCGTGCTCCGCACCTTGCCGACGAGCGAGAAGACCTTGGTGCCCGGGCTCTTGGGGCTGCCCGTCTCGGTGAACCAGGCCGGCCCCTTGGAGACGATCGGCGCGACGTTGTACCAGGTCTCCACGTTGTTGATGTTCGTGGGCTTGTCGTACAGGCCCTTCTGCGCGGGGAACGGCGGCCGTGTCCGCGGCCTGCCGGAGTGGCCCTCGAGCGACGCGATGAGCGCCGTCTCCTCGCCGCAGACGAACGCCCCGGCGCCCTCCACGAGCTCGATGTCGAATGCGAAGCCGCGGCCGAGGACGTCGGTGCCCAGGACGCCGTACTCGCGCGCCTGGTCGATCGCGCGCTCGAGGCGGAGCACCGCGAGCGGGTACTCCGCGCGGACGTAGACGATCCCGCGCCGGGCGCCGGTCACGTAGCCGCCGATGAGCATCCCCTCGAGCAGGGCATGCGGGTCGGACTCGATCTCGTTGCGGTTCATGTAGGCGCCCGGATCGCCCTCGTCCGCGTTGCAGATGACGTACTTGTCCGGGTCGACCGCCTTCTGGAGGAACTCCCACTTGTTGCCGGTGAGGTACCCGGCACCGCCGCGGCCGCGGAGCTTGGCTGCCTTGACCTGCTCGATCACGGCGGCGGGGTTCTGGTCGATCAGGACCTTGTACAGGGCCTGGTACCCGCCGATGGCGACGTACTCCTCGATGTCGTCGGGGTTGATGAGGCCGCAGTTGCGCAGGACGGTCTTCACCTGGCCGGTGAAGAACGGCAGCTCGTGCCAGTACGGGATCTCCGGGTAGCCGTAGCCGTACTTCACGTGACCGGTCAGGTGGTCCCACTCCTCGATGCGGCAGAGGACCAGGTCCTCGGGCGGCAGCTGACCACGTCCGAGCGCCTCGAGGATCGCGTCCACGTGGTTCGCCTGCACCTGGCGCAGCATCACGAGGGGCCTGCCGGGCACCCAGATGTTGACGAGGGGCTCCTCGGCGCAGTAGCCGAAGCACCCGACGGGCGCGAGATGGATGGCGAGCCCGCGCCGCTCGATCTCCGACGAGAAGGCGTGGAAGACCGACTCGGCGCCGTTGCCCGAGCCGCATGTCCCCATCCCGACGGCGATCCGCGGCCTGTTGGGCAGGAGCTTGGCGAGGCCGGCCTCACGCACCGCTGCGAAGGCGGCGATGTCGCCGATCCTCATCGCGCGGCCTCCTTCCGGAGCTTCTCGACCTCGCGGATCAGGGCCTGCTCCTTCACGTGACCGCGGATCGCGTGATCCACCTCCACGACCGGCGCGAGCGCGCACTGGCCGAAGCAGGCGACGGTCCGGATCGTGAAGCGGCGGTCCGGCGTCGTGAGCGTCAGCTTGTCGGCTCCCTCCGCCGTCTCCTCGAGGCTCAGCTGGAGCTTCACGCGCTCGAGCAGCGCCCTCGACCCGCGCGTATGGCAGGCCGTCCCGCGGCAGATCGCGACGGTGTGCGCGCCCTGCGGGTCCAGGTTGAACAGCGCGTAGAAGGTCGCGACGCCGTACACCTGCGACTGCGGGACGCCGGTCCGTGCCGCCACGTACTCGAGCGTCTCCATCGGCAGGTACTTGTGGCGGCTGTGCTCCTGGAGCCTCTCGAGGATGCCGAGGAGCGCGCCGGGGCGCCCGGTCTGGTCGCCGATGACGCGGTCGATCAGGTCCCGGTCCTCGTCGCGCGTCGGCGCGGTCGCCAGGCCCATGGTCATCGGTCCCTCCAAGACGGAGGCCGTGCTCCGCAGGGCGGACCCGGTGTCCCGGCCCGCGAGGAGCACGGCGATCCCCACGATGGTACGGACCTATTCGGACCGACCAATAGGGCCATTCCGGGCGGCGAGACGTGCCCCTCGGTGCCGCCTGGAGGCCCGGACGGCAGGGGGGTACCGGGACGGACGGCGGGTCACGACCGACGGCCGTGGCGGCGAGCCCTGCCGGCCGTTGCGGGGCGCTTGAGCGCGGCGGTCTGGAGTGCGGACCGGCGGCCGGGTGGCCGGGCGGCCGGGTGGCCGGGCGGCCGGGGCGCGTCGGGCGGCCGGGGCGCGTCGGGCGGCGGGGATCGCCATCCATCGCCCGGGACGCTGCGCGCCACGCGTGACCCAGCCCTGGCCTGTCACCGAACGCTCGGGGCGATCACCGGTGGCGGTTCGGCCGCCACCGATCGCCCGGGGCGATGGGTGGCGGCGAAGTGCGTCGTAGCCCTCGTACGCGATCGCCCCGGGCGATGGATGGCAGGGCGGGCGGGGCAGTGGCGTCGGAGCCGACCCGCGGCGGCGCGCAGTCCCGCGGCGGCGCGCAGTCCCGCACCGACCCGCGGCGGCGCGGGTCGGTGCCGGTGCGCGGGACGCTGGGACTGACGGGGTCAGACCGGCACGGGCTCCGGTTCCATCATCCGCGGCTCCACCGGGACGGCGGCCGGCCCTGGCGCCAGCACGCCGGGCGCCGAGGCGACGACGTGCATCCGGACGTAGCGCCAGCCGAGCCGGTCGAACGGCGCCGCGAGCTGCGGCGGGTAGAAGCCGGTCTCCGCTGGCGTGATGAGCTCGGGCGCGTCGAGGTCGTAGACGGTGTCGTGGAGCTGCAGGCGCGCCGTGCCCGCCGCAAGGACGTTCTGCGCCCACTGCGACCCGACGCCCATCGGTGCCGGGACGTAGACGGCGTCGTCACGGAGGGTCGGGTGGACCGGCGTCAGGTGGACCGCGCGGGACCTGCGCCCCACGTGCTCCAGCGTGGCGATCTCGGCCCGGCCGGACCCCACGAGGTTCTGCTCGAGGAGGAGCGGGTTCACCCTCTCGTTCACCTGCCGGCGGACCCAGAGGAACTGCTCGGCGCCGGGCTTCCGCATCTCCGCCGCGATCCGCTCCGCGGCCAGGCCGGCTGCCGCGCCGAGCGCGAGCAGCGAGATCGCCCTCTTCATCGGGATCACCTCCATCGATAGCGTGCGGCCGGAAGGGTCGCGCCACCGGGCGGTGCACCGCCAGTGCCGAATCGATGGAACGTGCCGGCGGATCGGACCCGTCGGGCCGCGACGGACCGGGACGCGGGGCGCGAGGCGACGCGCGGCGCCCGATGGGGTGCCGGCGGCGCTAGAAGTCCGCGCTCTGCGGCGTGCGCGGGAACGGGATGACGTCGCGGATGTTCGCCATCCCCGTCGCGTACGCGACCGCCCGGTCGAACCCGAGCCCGAACCCCGCGTGCGGCACCGTCCCGTACCGACGGAAGTCGCGGTACCACCAGTAGGCCGACGGGTCCAGGCCGGTCTCGCGGATCCGGGCGTCGAGGACGTCGAGGCGCTCCTCGCGCTGGCTGCCACCGACGATCTCCCCGATCCCGGGGGCGAGCACGTCCATCGCCGCGACGGTCCGCCCGTCGTCGTTGAGGCGCATGTAGAAGGCCTTGATCTCCTTCGGGTAGTCCACGACCACGACCGGTCGCTTCGCGTACTCCTCGCAGAGGTAGCGCTCGTGCTCGGCCTGCAGCGCGACGCCCCAGGAGACCGGGAACTCCCACGCGCGGCCGGCGCGCTCGAGGACGGCGACCGCCTCCGTGTACGTCATGCGGGCGAAGCTCGACGACGCGAGCGCCTCGAGGCGGGCGACCGCCTCGGGGTCGATGCGCTGGGCGAAGAACGCCATGTCCTCCGACCGCTCGTCGAGGAGCGCGCGGAACGCGTACCGGAGGAGGTCCTCCGCGAGGTCGGCGTCGTCGTGGATGTCCGCGAACGCGACCTCGGGCTCGACCATCCAGAACTCGGAGAGGTGGCGGCTCGTGTTCGAGTTCTCGGCGCGGAACGTGGGGCCGAACGTGTAGACGTTGGTGAGCGCCAGGCAGTAGGCCTCCACGTTCAGCTGGCCGGAGACCGTGAGGAAGGCCGGCTTCCCGAAGAAGTCCTGCGCGTAGTCCACGGCGCCGTCGGGGGTGCGGGGGATGTTCGCGAGGTCGAGGGTGGAGACCCGGAACAGCTCGCCCGCCCCTTCCGCATCGCTCGCGGTGATCATCGGCGTGTGGATCCAGAGGAAGCCGTGCTCGTGGAAGTACCGATGGATCGCCATCGCGAGGGTGTGGCGGACCCGGGCGACGGCCCCGAACGTGTTCGTCCGCGGGCGGAGGTGCGCCACGTCGCGCCAGCCGGTCGTGAGGCGCAGGACCTCGTCGCGGAAGTTCGCGAGGGACTCGGGCGCGACGACCTGGAGGTTGTCGAGGCTGGAGCCGTCGTTCACGTGGAGGAAGGAGAGCCCGGCCTTCGAGTCCCGGCGCGTCCGGACCCAGCCCTGGACCGTCGCACGTGCGCCGACGGGCACGCGGCCCGCGAGGATGTCCGCGATCCGATCCGCCTTCCGCATGCGCTCCTCCTCGTGACGCGTCCGCCGGCGTCGTGCCTGCGCGGGACCCCGGCCCGTCGTGACGCGCCCAAGGATGGACCATCTCCCGGCGTCGCGGCGCGTCCCCGGACCTCGGGCGGGACGCCGGCCGGTCGGGCGGGCACGCGCTCGACGGCCGTCGGCGGTCCTGGGTACGGCCGCTCGCCGTGAGGCGACCGTCGTCGTCACAAGCCACGGCCCACATCGGCCGGGTGGGCACGACCGTCTCTGGCGCACGGCGGAGCATCGGAGCGCATCGTGGCCTGCTCGGCGTCATCGGCCGGAGGAAGGGCGGTGGAGGCGATCCGGGGGAGCACGACGGTGGCGCGCGTCCAGCTGGCGCGGCGCCGGACCGCGCGCCAGGTGGCCGCAGCCCTGGCGGCCGGCTGTGCGACGGTCTACGTGCTCATCGGCCTTGACCTGATCGACCCCGAGCGCAGCGCGTCCGAGGGACCCGTGCTCCACGCGCTCGGCATCGCGGCGGGCGTGACGTACGGCATCGGCGTGGCGCTCCTCCTGCGGGTGGATCGCCGCGGGTACTGGGTCGCGGGCGCGATCCTGCAGGCGGTGCTCCTGCTCGCGTACCTGCTCACGGCCGGGAGCCGCGTTCCCGCGTTCGAGCCGTGGGGCATGCTCCTCGCGTCAGCCGAGCTGCTGATCCTCACGACGCTCGCCTACCTCGTCGCGTCCGCGGGCGGGCGATGCGAGTGTGTGTTCTGCCGCCACCACCGGCGCGTGCACCGCGGGCGGTGCCTCGTCGTCGCGTGCCCGTGCGAGGTCTTCGTCTAGGGCTCGCCCACCCCGCCCTGGCTGCACCGGGCGGGCACACCCGGGCGAGTCTCCCGGTGCGGCACCGCGCGGGAGCCCGGCGGACCGGGCTCCCGCGTGACCTCGCTGGTCGCTCAGGCGGTCAGATCGCGCTGGCGCAGAACTTGCACTTCGACGCGGCCTCGGCGTTCGCCTCCCGGCAGAAGGGGCATTCCTTCGTCGGCGCCGCCGGCTCCTCGCGGATGAACCACATCGCGAGGAGGTAGACCACGAGCATGAGGATGACGAACGAGATGAGCGAGTTGATGAAGAGGCCGTAGCTGATCGCCACCTCCTCGCCCTTGGCGTTCGTGCCGAGGACGATCTTCATCGCCGCGAAGTCGATGCCGCCGAGGGCCCATCCGATCGGCGGCATGATGACGTTGTTGACGAGCGACGTGACGAGCGCGCCCGTGGCGGCGCCGATGATGACGCCGACGGCGAGCGCCAGGGCGTTCGTCTTCGTCAGGAAGGCGCGGAAGCCTCCGGCACTCGGCCTGCTCGCCATCGCTCAGTGCTCCACGACCTTCGGGAGGGCCTTCGCCTCGGCGATCCAGCCGGCGACCTCCGCCTCCGTCGGGATCCGCCGGACGATGCCCGGGCGCTCGGCGACGACCGACTGGAAGGTGTCCGCGAGGTTGGCTGCGTTGCGCTGCGCCAGCTCGGCCGGCGAGTCCACCCCGGCCGCCTCGAGGAGGTCCGAGTACTGCGATCCGACGCCGGTGATGCGCATGAGGTCGGCGTGGTTGACCCACTCGAGGAGCTTCCCCGCCTCGATGCCGGTCGCGTCCGCGAGCGCGGTCCGGCCCGCGCGCGAGGCGCCCTTCTCGAGGAGCTCCTCCACCGACTCGACGCCGGCCCCGCGCAGCTTCTCCGCGAAGACGGGCCCGATACCCTCGATGTCCTCGATCTTCATGGCTCCCTCCCGCGCGATGCACGCGGCACGCCGCTGCGGCCGCCCTGCGCCCCCGCTCTACTGTACGTCCGCGGGGA
>JALOOH010000242.1 GCA_025454515.1 Chloroflexota bacterium | reverse complement strand
GCCCCGGCTGCGCCCCGCAGATCGCGGGTCGCAAGCCAGGCGATCGACCATGCAGCCGACCGAGCCGGCCCGCCCATCGACCCGGCGACCCACGCCCGCGCGTCCATCGACCCCAGGGTCGGGAACTTCGGCTGCGGCAGGTCGCACCGGCCGACGCTCGCGCCGACGAGCAGCGAGAGGGCGACGAGCGCGGCCGCGGGCCGACTGCTGCCCCGGACCGTGATGCGCATGGCCGCAGCGTACCGTCGCCGTCCAGCGCCGCCGACCGGTACCGACTGTTTGCGTACTTGCGCAGGTGATAAACTACATCGCACAGGCCGATGCGCGCACATGGCCGCGCGGGCCGTCGCACGCGAACGCCGCGCGAGGACGCAGCGTCGCGATCCCAAGGAGTCTTCCCGCGATGGAGATGGTCATCGACTTCCCGGGCGGCGCACGCGTCGACGCCCATTTCGGTCCGTTCGTCGTCCCCACGGACCAGCCCCCGTCCGGCGGCGGCCAGGGCTCTGCGCCGACGCCGCGGGATCCCCACCGACGGGATCCGGCTGGTCCAGCGGATGGGCGCCGATCCGGCGACCGGCATGGTCACCGACGTCGAGGTGACGATCGAGCTGCCTGCCGACTTCCCGGAGAAGTACGCCGAAGCCGTCGTCCGGTCCGCGGAGCAGTGCGCGGTGAAGAAGCACTTCGAGCATCCGCCGGTCATCCGCGTGGCAAGCACGATCAGGGCGGGCGCGTCGCTGTAACCTCCGGCCGACGGAGGGAGGTCTCCCGTGCCCACGCTCGTCGACACCAGCCACGACCATCACGATCGGATCAGGGAGCACGTCGACCGTCTGCCCGCAATCGCCGACCTGGTCGGCCATGCGGACGACGAGGCGCTGCGCGCGGCCTTCCTGCCCGAGGCGGAGTTCATCGGCGGTCGCCTCGTGCGCCACATGGCCGCGGTGGAGACCTCGTTCTATGCCCCGCTCGAGCGGCTCATGGCGGGACGGCACTCGATGGCGCCCATGCGCCACGAGCACGAGGAGCTCGTCCGGCTCGTCGGTGTGGTCGGCGACTATGCCGCGAAGCTCCGCGAGGCGTCCCTCGACGAGGACGACGGGATCGGTCTCCGCCGCGCCCTCTATCGGCTCCACGCGATCGTGAAGGTCCACCTCGCCGAGGAGGAGCTGTACCTCGGGGTGCTCGACCGCAACCTCACCGAGGAGGAGAAGGACGAGGTCGTCCGTCTCCTCGCGCGCGCCTGCGAGCAGCCGCTCTGAGGGCGACCGCGCTCACGGGCGCGGGCGACGATCGCGCGCGACCCACGCGAAGTACTCGCCGTCGAACTCGCCGATGAGGCGCGTGCGCTCCTTCATCACCGCCGCCCACTCGTCCAGCGCCGCGTAGCCGGCTGCGGTGAGCTCGTACTCGCGCCGCGCCGGTCCCTGCGCCTGCAGGGACCACGTGGACGTCACGAGGCCGGCCTGCTCGAGCTCGCGGAGCGTCCGGTAGACCTGACCCACGTCCACGGATCCGCCCGTGATCCGCATCTCCTCGAGTCGGCCGATGATCGCGTACCCGTGGACGGGCCCTCCGGACAGGATCGCGAGCAGGAACGGCTCCATCCACCGCCGCCGGCCTCCGAGCGGCGCCCACCCGTGATGGATGGGCACGCCCGCCGCGTCGCGCGCAGACGCGAGCATGCCCGGAAGGGGCTCTCCACCGGTCGCCTCGCCGGCCGGGCCGTCGGCCTGGTCGGTGGCTCGGGAACGTCGTGCGGCGCTCATCCCCTGCAGCATACCGGCGGCGTGCCGCGGGGACGGCCGGTCCGTCCTCAGCCCGCCGTGGCGATCGGGTGGTCGAGGCCCGCCGCCAGCACGTCGGCGACGTCGGCGGTCACGCCCTTGTTCACGATCCCGACGTAGAGCTCCTCCTCCACCAGGTGGACCTTGAGGAGCGCGTACAGGCGGAAGATCACCCGCCGGAGCGCCAGCTTGCGCGCGAGGTTGTCGCTCGCGTCCGCCAGCTGCCCACCCAGCCGGTGGAAGTCCGCGATCAGGTTCCTGACCTGCCGGTGCTCGTGGCGCATCGGCGTCATCGAGTGCCGGTTCTGCATCATCCGCTCGAGCTCGGGGTAGATCGCCTTCTCGGCCGCTTCCAGGTGGGGGAGCAGGACGCCGGAGAAGAAGGCGTCGACCTCCGCGACCCTGGGCGCGAGCTCCTCGGCGGTCTTCGTCATGAGGTCGTCGCCGAGGGCAGGCAACGTGTCCACGGTGTGCATGATCCGCGCGTGGTGCTCGTGCGCCACTTGCGGCAGGCTGCTCGTCATCGGGATCCTCCGTCGTGAACGCCGGACGCCGGCCGGCGGGTCGCATGGCGCGCGGACCGCGGCAGTGCCCGCGGGCCGGAGCGGTGGGCGCTCGGGCGGAGCGCCTGCGGGTCAGGCATCGGCGGTCCTCGCCTCGGCCGGCGCATGCACCGGGCGCGGCGCGCGCGCGAGGGCGACGAAGAACAGGCCGAGCGGCCGGTAGACGGCATGGGCGAGCTTCATGAACGGGGCCAGGAGGACGAGCTCCATCGCGACCGCCACGTGGAAGAGGAAGACCCAGTAGCCCCAGACTGGAGCGGACGGGAGGTACAGGGCGAGCTCGATCGCGAACCCGGTCACGCCGGTCACCCAGACGAGGGCGAGGAGGGTCCAGTCGGCGGTGGCCGACTTCCTCACCGAGCGGTTCGCGCGGCGGAGGCGATCGAGGATCATCACCGTGCTTCCGTACACGAGGGCCGCGCCCGCGACCGTGCCGAGGAGGCGGACCGGGTACCAGATCGGGACCGGTGTCCCGGTGGCCTTCACGCCGATGACCTCGAGCCCGTAGTCGAGCGCAGTGGCGGCGAGGAGTCCGAGGAACCCCCAGAGGACGAGCGCGTGGATGAGCCAGCGCCGGCGCCAGAGCGGCTCCGTCGGCTCCGCGTCGCAGTCCTCGCGGAAGCTGACCTGGCCGAGCGACTCGCGGCCGATCGCCACCCACGCGGCGCGGGCGGTCCGGGCGATCTCCGCGCGGCCACCGAACGCATCGCCGAGGCTCACGCCCTCGCGGCGCGCCATGCGGCGCGTCATCCGGACCATCCCGGCGAGGCCGGCGAGGACGACGATCGCCATGACGACGAGGCCGAGGTCGTGGATGAGCTCGGCGGGGATGAACTCGAAGAGCGCGAGCGAGGCGGCATCCTGCGGCCCGCGCGCGGCGAACATGAAGACCGCGAAGAACGCGGCGAGCGCGAGGGCGATCGCCGTGCCCACGGCGGGGAAGAGGTACATCACGCGGGCGAGCCCGGTGACGTCGTAGCTCGCGATCGCGTATCGGCGCGCCGCCGCCATGAACTCGCCGGGGTCCGCCTCGGTCGGGCAGCTCTCGGAGCACTCGCCGCAGTGGTAGCAGCTCCAGATCTCCTTGCTCGACAGGAGCGCGTCCTTCATCCCCACCTGGGCGTAGCGGATCATCCGCCGGGGGAAGGTGGCGTCGTCCGTCACGAGCGGGCAGGTGGCGGTGCACGTGCCGCAGCTGAAGCACGCCGACATGTCGGTCGCGCCGAACCGCTGGATGTCGCCGTAGAGGCCGAGGTCGGCCGTGGTGGTCATGCCCGTTCCTCCGCCCCGTACCGGAAGTAGCCGTCGCCCTCGGAGCCCTTCACCTCGCGGAGCCACCCGTAGCGGCGCATCCCCATCACCCAGACGACGACCTCGTGGG
>JALOOH010000241.1 GCA_025454515.1 Chloroflexota bacterium | reverse complement strand
CGACGACGTGCCCGCCGCTCCGCGGGCGTTGACCGACCCGCGGATGGAGATGCTGCGCGATAGCGGCCCCCGGATGACGGTCGCCCAGTGGCGCTCGTGGGACGACTTCGACCGCCCCGAGTGGCAGCCCTTCAAGGAGGCGTGGCTCGGGCGCGGCTTCCTGCTCGCCCCGACCGGGGAGAAGGACGGGGACGAGTCGCTCCGCACGATGCTCTGGGAGGTCGCGGCTGCTCGCCCCAATGACCTTGGCCGGTGGGTCCGGGAGGCCCCGCCCGGCGACCGCCGGTCCGTCGTGGCGTACGTGCTCGACCGCTGGCACGACATCCGGGATGCCATCGTAGAGCCGCCCCGGCCCGCGTCCCGGCGCGCCCGCTCTCACGGCCCGACCCGCATCGGGGCCCTGCTCGCTGACGCCGCGGAGGCCGGGCTGTGACCCGGCACCGGGCGGGGGACGAGGATGCCCGGACCGGCGACCTCGCGGACCCGGACATCGTCGCCTACCTCGACACGCTCGACCACGGCGCGCTCGTCGGGCTGCTGCAGGCCCCGCTCATCGTCCTCGACCTCCACGAGCCTCGTGCGACGACGTGGACGCCCGGCAGCCCCCGCCCCGCCCTCGCGGACGAGGACCCGGCCGTCGTGGCCGCCATCGCCCGCTGTGCGACCGCCCGGTGGCGCAAGTCGGCCGTGTACGGCGACGCAGCCCGGACCGTCTCGCACCCGGAGCCGTGCGGCTGGTGCGACTACCCGGCCGAGGAACTGCAGCGGGCGCTGGAGTGGGCGGCGCACTTCGGGCGCTACATCTCCGGGGAGTGGTACGTCTGGGTCAGGGGGAACCGCGCGTACCGCCGGCCGACCGGGCGCGCCGGCACGTTCGACAACCGGCGCTGGGCGGCCTTCGCGGCGCTCTCGCCCTCCGAGCAGCGGAAGGCCGTGGACCTCGCCGTCAGGCGCTCCCGCGGCGACCCGGAGGCGCCCCGGGCGCATGACCCGTGGTGCCACCTCCCGCCCGACCATCTGGACGGCTGCCCGGAGCCCGAGTCGTGAGGCAGTACACCGACGCGATGTCCGAGGCCGAGTTGATGGAGGCCGTCATCCGGGCGGCCCGGCTCCACGGCTGGCTCGTGCACCACGACCGCCCGGGGCTCGACCGGCGCGGGCGATGGCGGACCGCCGTGCAGGGCGACGCCGGCTTCCCGGACCTCGTGCTCGCCCGGGCCGGCGTCGTTCTCGTCGTGGAATGCAAGTCCGCGACCGGCCGGCTCGACCCGGCGCAGCGGGCGTGGCTGCTCGCGACCGGCGGCCGCGTCGTGCGCCCCCGGCACCTCGACCGGATGCTGGCGCTGCTCGCGGCGCCTCCGCGCACCACTCCCGGAGATAGGGGTTGACAAGTCTACGCGGGCAGGAGTACCGTATGCACTCGACCCGGGACGACCCCGGATGAAGGAGGAACCCGATGACCGCCAAGCCTCTCACGACCCCGTACACGCTCGGGCGTGGCGGGTCCGTCCATCGCTCCGACTGCCCGGACGTGCTCCGCGGGCAGCGGGCCGGCCTGACCACCGACGAGGCCCTCGCGACCGCATCCCGCTGGCCCGACCGCGTGCACGGCTGCGCGCCCGAGGTCATGCCGCTCGACCCCATCCATCCGGAGCCCCGGCCGTGACGCTGACCGTCCGCGAGTACGTCGCGCACCCCAACCCGCTCGACCCGGTCGCGCAGCCCGCCGCCTACGCGGCGGCGCTGCAGGCCCACGCTGACCGCATCGCGGAGCAGTTCCCGGCCCTCCCGGTGCTGACCGCCTTCATCATGGCGCAGGACGCCATGTCCGCCGACCGCGCGACCGACATGGTCCGCGCCGGCGTGCCCTTCGATGACGCGCTCCCGTTCGTCGGCTCGTACGCCCGCATCGGCTGGATGCTGGACATGGTCCGCATCGGGAAGGCCGACCGCGGGCACGTGCTCGACCTTCTGCCCGACTACTGGCCCGGCGCCGACCCGGACGACACCGACCCGCGGTTCCTCGTGGCATGGACCGAGGCGTGGGTCCGCAACGGGCGACGGACCATCACCGACCGACCCGGGACGGCGCTGCCGGCCGGGCGCTACCTCACCATCTACCGCGGGCAGTCCGGAGCCGATGGCGCCGGCATCGCGTGGTCGCTCTCCGAGGCTGTCGCGAAGCGATTCGCCCGGGGCGCGTCCGTCCGCGTCCCGGGAGGCGTGCCCGACCCGGTCGTGTACACCGCCCGCGTCGCCCGCCGGACCGTGCTCGCCTACCTGACCGGACGCGGCGAGGACGAGGTCATCGTCAACCCGTTCGCGCTGCGGGCGCCGGCCCGGGAGTCGGTCCGGTGACGGACGTGCTCCCCATCGTGCTCGTGGTGCTCGGGCTGTTCGCGCTGCTCTGGCTCGCCTCCGCGTTCGTCATCGCCGCCGTGCTCGACTACCTCTGGAGGGACCGATGAGACGCTGCTCCGGCGCCTACGGGCGCACGTGCTTCAACGCCACCGCGGCCGTCCTGTGCGATGACTGCCACACGCTGCTCCGGACCCGCCGGCCCGGGGCGTACCGGCTCACCGCCGTCGCGTGGGCGATGCTCCCGCCCCGGCTCCGGGCCCCGACCGTGCCCGAGGACGAGCGCTTCGGCCCGGGCGCCGTGCGCGTCCCGTTCCGGGGAGACGTGTCGTGACCGACATCGACGCCATCAAAGAGCGGCACGTCCCCGACTACCCGCCGTCCTACAAGGCGCACGAAGGACCGTGCTGCGCCCACGACCGCTTTCCGTGGCCCTGCGACACCGCCCGTGAGACTGAGCGCGCCGACAAGGCCGAGGCTGCGCTGGCTGCCCTAGAAGAGGCTTTCCCGTACGCCGCGAGGACGATGCACGAACGCGACGCCGCCCGCGAGGACGCCGAGCGGCTGGCGAGGTACGCCCGCCACGCCAACCTCTGCGACTACGCTCGCACGTCGTGTACGTGCGGCTTCCGGGAAGTCCTCGCCGCCCACGACGCGCTGGTGAAGCCATGACTGACATCACGACCCTGCTGGCCGAGGCGCTGGACGATGGCTGGCCGACCCACACGGAAGGGAGCGGCAGCATCCCGCCATCTGGCACCGACACCTCGTGGGAGGTTCAAGACCCCGCACTCCCGTCACGTGGCCTCGCCGCCGCCATCCTCGCCACCCCCGCAGGGCAGACCCTCGCCCGACAGGCTGCCA